>NZ_JBHWVV010000026.1:2932-22255 GCF_042736715.1 Streptomyces sp. NPDC060049 | reverse complement strand
ACTGGCTGCGATCACGGAGGCCGTGGAGATCCGGCGGGAGCTGGCCGGGCTGCGCCCCGACGCCTTCCTGCCCGACCTCGCCACCAGTCTGAACAACCAGTCCGTCCGGTTGGAGCATCTGGGGCGGCTGGAGGAGGCGCTGGCTGCGATCACGGAGGCCGTGGACGCGTACCGGGAGCTGGCCGGGCTGCGCCCCGACGCCTTCCTGCCCAACCTCGCCACGGTCCTGAACAACCTCTCCAGCCATTTGGGGGATCTGGGGCGACGGGAGGAAGGACTGGCCGTGATCACGGAGGCCGTGGAGATCCGGCGGGAGCTGGCCGGGCTGCGCCCCGACGTCTTCCTGCCCGACCTCGCCACGGTCCTGAACAACCTCTCCAGCCATTTGGGGGATCTGGGCCGACGGGAGGAAGGACTGGCTGCGATCACGGAGGCCGTGGACGTGTACCGGGAGCTGGCCCGCGTTCGCCCCGACGCCTTCCTGCCCAACCTCGCCACGAGTTTGCACAACTTTGCGATCCGGTTGGGGGGTCTGGAGCGGCTGGAGGAGGCACTGGCCGCGATCACCGAGGCCGTAGAGATCCGGCGGGAGCTGGCTCGGCTCCGCCCCGACGTCCACCAAAGCGAACTTGATCGGTCACTAGAGGTTCGTTCCTGGCTGCGCAGCAGATGAAAGACAGCCCGAGTCCAGCAGGCTTAGGAAAGCCATGCGCGGGGCCGGGCGCTGGGCGCTGGGCGCCGGGCGCTGGGCGCCGGGCGCTGGGCGCCGGGGTGAGCACGCGCGCTCAGACGCCGTGATCGCCGTCGCCGTCGCCGTCGTCGCCATGGTCGTGGTCGTGGTCGTGCAGACGCTGGTCGAGGTCGTCGGCCCAGCGCCGGGCCCAGGTGCGCAGCTCGGCGGTCTGGTCCTCGGTGAGTCCGTAGGCGGCGAACTCGTCGTCGTCCGCCCAGTCCGCTCCGGCCAGTCGGTCGCGGAGGTCCTGCAGGCGGAACTCGTCGCGGCCGTGCCGCTCGCCGAGGCGTTCGAGCTCACCGGCGGTGCGGTGGCGGGACGCCGCGTGGACGTCGATGAAGTCGCGGGCGGCCCCGCGGTCGGCCAGGGCGCGGACCTTCGTACCGATGACGGCGTCGAAGGCCAGGACCGGCCCGTACTCGGTGAGCTCCGGCGGGTTCCAGAAGTGCTCCTTGAGGACGTCGACCTCACACTCCTCGCCGGTGTCCGAGTCGACGACCATCAACCGCGCCGACAGCGGATCCACGGCGATCACGCGCACCTGCCAGCCCCGCGCCGCCAGGCCCTGCTCGAGGCCGGCGGCGATCTCCGCCATGGGGGCGGGGTTCTCGGTGGCGACGTCGAGGTCCTGGCTCAGCCGCTCGACGAGGCCGTGGGCCTGGACGGCGTACCCGCCGGTGATCACGAGGGGATACGGAGCCCCGATGTCGATCACGGTGGCGAGGAGTCGGCGGTGCAGGTCGCTCAGCTTCACGCGGCGGCGGACCCCGCAGCCGCGAGCTCGGGGAACGCGTCCTCCCAGACCTCCCGCAGGTGCCTGCTGACCAGGGTGCGCAGGACGGACCACTGCGCCAGGAGGAGCTCGCGGTTCAGCAGGGCTACGAGGTCCTCGTGCTGCCCCTCGGCCAAGACGGTGCGGTAGAGGCCCATGCGCAGCCGCGGGCGGTCCAGGTCGTAGGCGCGCAGTCCGGACCATGCGACGTGCAGCGGCAGCTCGACCACCCCGTGCCGGGGCCCCGCCAGCTCTTTCAGCGAGGCCGGCAGCCGGCTCGCGTACCGGGCATGGAGCACCTCGGCCGCCGAGGGCGCCGCGCTGCTGGAGGAGAGCATGACCATGAACCCGATTATCCCGCGTCCCGCCCGTCCCCGGTACCGCAGACGCGCGTACCGCCCCGCTGGCCGCCCCGAGCATCCTGCGCACGGCCGAGCCGGGCTACGCCTGCTGCCGCCATCCGCGTACGCACGCCGCTGTCGCCTGGCCGGGCGTTCCCGGTTGCACGGAGTCGCTGAGCGGCGAGTAGGCCCGTCGATCCCAACCGTCTGCCGACGCGGGAAGGCAGCCCTGCAGCGGCTTGCCGAGGCGCGGAGGGCGCTCAGGCGCGGAGGGCGCTCAGGGACGCTACTGCGCCCGCTGCTTGGCGGCCGTGTCGAGGCCCTGCTGGCGGAGCGTGAGTTCCTGGTCGAGCCTCTTCGCGGCGTCCTCGTTGAGCCCCTGGTCGGTCACCTGCCAGTAGTGCGGCTCGTATCGCCGGCGGGGGCGTGTTGGCTGGGAGAACAGCACCCTCAGCGCCGCGGGGGTCTGCGGGGGGATGTCCGGGGGTTGGGCGAAGCGGATCAGCCCGAACTCTCGCAGGCGCTGACAGCCGTCCTCCCAGGCGTCGTCGCGCAGGCCGAACGTTTCCAGGCGGTCCTTGCCGTAGAGGTAAACGCCCGACGTGCGGTGCTTGTCGGGCGCCCATCTGCTCAGCATTCTCAGGATGAGCCAGGTGGCGACCTCGGAGGGGTTGAGTACCTGGATCCAGCCTTTCAGGAAGAAGGATGCGGGGATGGCGATCGTCCTGACTGCCTTCCAGTGCCTGGCCGGGACGGTGTAGGCGTCCGGGGTCTGGTTTCCACCTCGCCCGCTCTCGTTCATCAGCAAGAACTTCTTGTACTCCCGCTGCCCGCTCTTTCCCCGGGGCATGGTGACGAGGGCGTGTTCACTTCCGAGTTCCTCCAGGGTCCTCAGAGCCCCCTTGATCTGCTGCAGCCGCAGAGTCTCCAACTTCCTGCTGCCCACGGTGCCCCGCATGTACGTCGCCGAGTCGGTGTCGTACGCCCCGTCGATGGCGACCAGGTCCGACCACGATCCGCGACCCGATAGGGGCAGGGTGTTCTTCCAGGTCTCCCCCACGTTCAGCCGACACTGGGCTTCGAAGGCCGCCAACAGGTAGAAGCGCAGCGCGATCCCCTTGGGCAGGACCAGCTTGGTGAGACGCGACCGCTCTTCGGATACCTGAAGCAGGCTGCTGCGCAGGACGATCGAGTCCGGCTTCCTGCCGGTCTCCCATATGTCCTGCAGGGCCTTGCACGCTCCCGTGACCGAGTCGGTTTTCCGCATCTGCGCCAGCCGGCGCAGTCTGCGCGCGTTCGTCTCCCGCGCATCAGCCATGGACCGCCCCCAGTTTCCAGCGTTTTGATCCCACTGTTTTGATCCGCCTATAAGGTACTCCGCGAAAGGCCTTATGCCCGGATCAAAACGTTGATCGAGTTCTCGAAACGGGCCGTCCGGCCCTCTGATCATTGGTGTTGTGCCCGCTCAACACGGGCTCGGCGGCTCGCCGTTCGCACGGAACGCGAACGGCCCCGGGTACCAGCCGGGGCCGCCTGCTCAGAGAACTCTGCAAGGAGAAACAGTAGTGGCGAACACCAACGGGCCCGAGCTGCTGCCACAGCGCTGGGCGATCATCCTCCTCGCCGGATTCACGGCCGGGGCTCTCGTCCTGGCCATGGCGGGCCTGCTGCCGGGACTCGGCGCCGCCGGCGCGACCATCCTCGGCCTGCACCAGCTCATGGCGTAGCGCCGGCCGGCGGAGGGCGCTTACGGCGCGCCCTCCGCCGGCCCCGACGGGACCGTCTCCCGTCGCGGTGGAGGTGCAGCGCGGCTACACCTGAAGCTGCCGGAGATCCTCCCGTACACGGCGGACGGCCTCCTCCCCTACGCCCCGCACCGCGGTGCAGGCTGCAACCAGGTCCCCGGCGAGGCGGACCGCGTCACGGGCCGGCAGGGCCTTCCACAGGCTGTACGCCCGGCGGACCGCGAGGACGGTCTCGCTGTGCTGCGGACCGTGGAGCGCGGTGTGCAGGCGGACGACATGCAGGTACCAGCCCAAGGCGATCTCATGGTCGCCGGTCAGAAGGGCAAGGTGGGCGCGGAGCTCCCGGACCCGGACCGTCTCGATGTGTCCTTCGCTCCGGGCGGCGGTGGTCTCCGCGTCGAGTCGCTCGGCGAGACCGTGCGCACGGACGAGATCGACGGACGCGACCGCCTGGATGGCGGCCAGCCGGTCGGCAACGTCTCCGCTGACGGCAGCGGCAGCGGCATGGACGGCAGCAGGGGCAGGGGCCGCGGCAGGGAAGACGGCGGCCCCTTCGTGTTCCGCACCCACCCAGAACTTCGGGTCGACGACGCCCCAGGGGCGGAAGAGGGCCTGGGCCTGGTCATGCAGGGAAGTCCCCGTGCTCGTGCCGGTCGTCATCACCAGGCCACCACCCGGCGGATGCCGGTCACCCGGGTCATGTGGTTCGTCGAGTTCCGCCAGCTGCTGTACGGCACGATCCGCGTGCGGACCCCCGTACGCGGGGACTCGATGAGCATGCCGGATCCGATGTACATGCCGACGTGCCCCGGGTTGGAGGGCGAACCGTCGGAGCCGGCGTTGAAGACCAGGTCGCCGGGCTTCGGGCTGTCCAGGGCGACCCGGAGGGGCAGGTCGATCTGGTCGAAGGTCACTCGGGGGATCGCGATCCCTGCCGCCTTGTACGCCTGCTGCATGAGGGAGGAGCAGTCGCACCAGTGCCGCGCGTCCGTCCCGAGGGCGTCGGTGCAGTCTCCGCCGAGCCGGTACCAGCCGCCCTTCTGGGCCAGGGCCCAGGACACGGCGGTGCGTACCTGGTGCGGTGTGTCCGGCGGGAGCTCGAAGTCGGCCGACAGCTCGACCGGTTCGCCGGCGTCACCCGAAGCGGTGTACTTCACCGACCGGGCCAGGATCGCTCTGACGTAGTTGTAGGTCTGCCCCTCGGCGAAACTCGCGGGCGGGACGCCGCCGAACTCCTCGACCCTGCCCCAGCCGGCGTTGTAGCCGGCCAGGGCCTTCTCGATGGCCGATCCACTGTATTCGGGGTGCGCATTCGCCCTCTTCAGCAGGCCGCACATCATGCGCCCCTGCGCGGGAATCGCGTCCTTCGGGTCCATGACGTCCTTGTCGCCGTCACCATCACCGTCGACGCCTTGACTGGCCCAGGTCGCGGGGATGAATTGCGATATCCCGTACGCGACCGGCCTGTCGGCGGAATCCCTGGAGATCGCCGTGGGGTCGAAATGGGACTCCGCCCACAACTGGGCCGCCAGGATCGCAGGGGGCAGCCCCTGATCGCATGCGGCTGCAGCGGCCAGGATGAGCGGGGCGTACGGGGCCGGTACGCCGTCGGCCCCGCCGATCCTGAGCGTGCCCGCCGTCGGCCAGGTCCCGACATCGCGGCCCTTGCTGTCGTCCTCGGCGAACGCGGCGGCGAGCATCACCACACCGATCCCCAACGCCAGCGGCGTGGCGACCGCCCCCGCAGCAGCCACTCCCAGCCACCGCTTTCCCCCCACCAGGCCCTCCTCGTCTGCATTCGCTCTGATGTGCGTCCATAGAGATCAATTCGGGCCGCAGGGGCCTGAATTGATCACCCTGCGATCGCGTGGCGGATCGTGACACTATGCCATTTCGGCTTGCCGGGGTCGCCGCTGAATAGCCTTCAGCTGTCGGCCTCCGGTCGGCGTGAAGCGCCGACTCTTTTCGCCTTCGAGTCGTCGAGTGTGTGAATTTCATATTTTTAGTGACGGCTTGCGTTGCCGTCCTGGGGGGATTCAATGGGTGGAAAGGGCGACTCGGCACCCGTGGTGTTATCCGAGACCGCTCGCCTCGTCGTTCCGGTGATGGCCGCGACCGGTGGCAGCGCGCGATCCACCGTCGCGCACCTTCTCGCCGACGAAGTGGCGACTACGGCCGACACCGTCGTGCTGGACCTCGCACCCCGCCTCGCCTCTCCCTGGCCGACCTGGACCGGAGAGGCAGCCGAGGCGACCCAGGGAGCCGGTCTCGTCGCGCTCCCGTCCGACCGACCCGCCACGCGAGGCCACATCCGTGCTGCGACGGCACGGCGGCGCGGCCCTGCGGGCGACTGGAGCGTGCTGACCGACGGGCGCGAATGGCACGCCACCCCGCTGGACCTGCCGTCCCGGCCCGCTGCCTGGTACCAACTGGCCGCCGCCGGCGGATGGCAGGCCCTCGTCGCGGACACCGCCCACCCGATCGCGCACGACGTCCTCGCGGCCCGGTACTCCGGATCCCCGAGCCTGACCCGCGGCTGGTGCGACCTGCCCTTCGCCGTCCCCGTCTTGTGTGCCCAGGCCACCGCCGACGGCATACAGCTCCTTCAGCAGGCTGTGATGGTGCTGCACGCCGAAGGCCTGCCCCTGCACCGATCGGTCGTCGTCCTGGCCGCCACCGCCGACGGCCGGCCGCCCGCCGTGGTCCGGGCCGCGGCCACGATGCTCTCCGCCCGTACTGCCGCCGTGGTCCACCTTCCCCACGACGCGGACATCCGTGCCCACGGACTCCAGGCCCAGCCGGCCCGGATCCGCCAGCGCACCCGCCAGGCGGCCCGCGAGCTGGCCACCGCCGTGCTCGCCGCCGCCCACGCCTCCTTCGGCGACCCGCTGCCCGTAGCTCCGCAGCCCGCTCCGCTCCCCGCCGTTTCAGTACCCGCCGTTGCAGTCCCTGCCGTCTGACGAGGAATCACCGAACATGAGCCAGTTCCTGATGAGCCTGCACACCCTTGCCACCGACCCCGGAGTGACCTACTTCGCGGGTGGTGTCAGCCCCGTCCCCGACTTCGATCCATCGCTGCCGAGCGAGGTCAAGGACCCGGTCAAGACGATCCTGGCCTGGACCGCCGGCGGCGGCCTCGCGCTCGCCGTGCTGGGCGGGCTCAGCGGCTGGGCCCTGGTCGCGGTCGGCCACAACACCGAGCGCGCCGCGCTGGCCGCCCGGGGCAAGCAGAGCGTGCTGTGGAGCCTGATCGGCGCGGGCGGCATCGGCCTGACGTCCTCGCTGGTCCTGGCCGTGTTCACCATGACGAGCGTGTGAAGTGGACTCGTCGCACGGGCTCAAGGCCCGCAGAGCTCGATTCGTTCTCGTCGCGGTCGCCATCGCGGTGGCCGCCCTGCTGGTCGCCGGCGGATTCACTGCGGCCACCTTGATGCAGGACGACAAGGGGCAGCCCCAGGCGGCCGCCAGCCCGTCCCCCATCGCACCCGCGCCCACGGGCACCGGTGCATACGCCGACGGTCCGATGACCCCGGAGAAGGGGAAGAAGACCACGCTGCGGAAGCCCACTGGCCAGAAGGACGGCGTGTCCACCGGATTCCCCGGCTCTCCGAGCGGTGGAATCTCGGCCGTCGTCTACTTTTGGGAGGAGTACGAATGGCTCGATGACGTGAAGGCCTCTCAGCAGCTGACCGCCGTGGCTTCCAAGGACTCGCCCGGTTTCGTCGACGAGCGGGTCTCCGAGATCCGCGCCATGCGCGAAGCACTCGGCCTGCCCCCCTCCGGCGGGATCCCGGCCGACATCACCTTCACCACGGCTGTGCACGCCACACGGGCTACCACCGTCAAAGCTCCAGGTCTTCCGGTTGGTGATGTCATGCAGGTCTGGCTTTCCTACGACCGCTTCGCCACGGGCCCCAAGGGCGGCCGCGACGAGAATCCGCTGCGCGGAGATACCGTCGACTTCATCGTGAAGTGGCAGGACGGGGCCTGGAAGTTCACCGACGAGTTCAATTCCCTGAGCTCCTTCCCCGTCGCCTACGAGCCCACGAGCCCATTTGCCTGGAATGACGGATGGGTCCAGGTCCGCCATGCCAGCTAGCCGTGTCCAGCATGCAGCCCGTGCCCTTGTCCTGCTCTGCGCCTTGCTCTCTTTCCTGAGCGCAGGTGCCACTCTGTCCCTCGCGGTTGCGGCCGACGATCCGAAGTACCACGCCTCCGTCGGACCACCGGACCCCATCCCCAAGGAGTGGGGTCAGGAGACGGTCGGCATCGACTCAAGGGGGAGGTACTGCCTGCTTGACCGGATCGACGATCGAGCCTTATGCCGTCGGGCGGACGCGGGCGAGCTGCCCGGCAACCTCCCCATCTGTGAGGCCGAGGACGGCAACGGCGCCAGGGACTGCTCCCCCGAGCATGCGAGGGAAGCCGAGCTTCGTCAGCTGGAGCAGTGGCGCAAGGACTTCCCCGACAAGCAGTGGAAGAACTACGAGCCGATGAACGAGGACCTCACCGCCTGCGTCGTGAAGGACGGGAAGCCGTTCTCGGTGTGTCGGGCCGAGGCCAAGGGCAGGTTCGGGGTGCCCACCAAGGGGCCGCTGGGCTGGGTTGGGAAGAAGTTCTCCGAGTTCGCCTCCAATGCGCTGAAGGAGGCCGCGTCCTCCATCGGGAAGTCGGTCGTCTGGCTGCTGTCGGAGTTCGCGACGCTCTTCAACGACTTCTCCACCATCAAGCTCAGCGACACCGGCATCGCGAAGTTCACCCTGATGATGATCGAGCTGTCCGCGGTCCTCGCCGTGTTCCTCGTGCTGATCCAGTTCGGAAAGGTCGCGATCAGCAACAGCGGTGAGCCGGCCGCGACAGTGCTGGTCGGCCTGGCCAAATGGGCGCTCGTCTCATCCGTCTACTGGACCGTGGCACAGACCGCTCTGGAGTGGTCCGACGCCGTGTCGACCTGGATCATCAACAAGACCTTCAACGGCAGTGGCAGTGGCAGTGGCAGTGGCAGTGACTCCGCCACGCAGGCCACGCAGGCCATGCAGCAGCAGCTCGGCAAGCTCTTCGGAGGCCTGATCACCGGTGGCGGCGGAACCGCCACCATCGGCGGCGCCCTCATCTCCGGCGATACGGTCGCCACCTCGACGGTCGGCGTCGTCATCGTCATGGGCATCGTCTGCATCCTGGCGATCGCCGCCCTGTGGGTGGAGATGCTTATGCGCCAGGTCGGCATCATGATCATCATCGCGACGATGCCCATCACGCTGGCCGGTCAGCTGTCCGACGCCACGTCCGAGTGGTGGCCCAAGGCCCGCAACGCCTTCATCTCCCTGGTCCTGATGAAGCCCGCGATCGTCGGAGTCTTCTCCATCGGCACCTTTGCCATGACCGAGGGCGCGGGCGTGCAGAACATGCTCGTCGGCTTCGTCATGTTCCTCGCGGCCTGCTTCTGCTGGCCCGCGCTCGCAAAGTTCATGGTCTTCACCACCAACGGCTCGGGTAGCGCGATGGTGTCCAGCTGGCTCAGCTCGGCCGGCTCCTCTGCCGCCTCGTCCCCCGGCGGTATGCGGCCCGACCCCAGCGGCGCCGGCGCGGTCGGCGGAGGATCCGGCTACACCAAGGCCCTCGAATCCGAGAACTCCGCCCCCACGGCCGCTCCAGTTGATGGTGCGGGCGGTGGCGGCGCCGCCAAGCCCGCCGCTCGCTTCGGCGGCAAGGCACTGGGCGCGGCCGCCTTCGGCCTGCAGGTTTTGGCCGCCGGCAAGGACTCCATGGAGTCCTGGCCGTCCAGTACGGCCGCCCACGCGGGCCTCGACCAGGGCGGAGGCGGCGGACGGCACGTCGTGATCGCCCCGCGCCGCGTCGAGGGCCCCGTGCCCGCGCCGGTCGGGGCGGGCGCCGAGACGCCAACTGACCCGGCCCCGACCCTCCGAAGCGAGCGATGACATGTCACACCCCGTTTCCTACGGAGGCTGGCAGTCCGAGACGACCGGCTTCATGGGGCGCCTGTCCGGACCGGGCTTCGCCATGGTCGCCGCCGCCTCCCTCCTCGCGCTCCTGCCGTTCAACGTCGGCTGGCAGGCCGCGTTCGTGTGCGTACCGATCGCCCTGCTCCTGCTCGCGCTGGCCTTCGGGCGGGTCGCCGGGCTCAGCGCCGACGAGTGGATCTCTCTCGCAGTAAGGCACCAGATCTCCGTGGCTACCCGACGCAACCTCTTCTTCTCCGGCGCCTTCGCTCCGCGCTCCGCCAAGACCGGCCGCCAGCCCATGGACCTTCCCGGCATCCTGGCCCGCCTGCGGATCCTCGAGGCCCCCGACGGGCTCGGCGGGCAGCTCGGCGTCGTCCACGACCCCGTGGCCGGCACCTACAGCGCGATCGCCCGCATCACCTTCCCCGGCCTGGCCCTGGTCGACACCGACAGGCAGGCCGGCCGGGTCGCCGCGTGGGCGCAGTTCCTGCGCTCGTACTGCACCGAGGACTCCCCCGTCACCCGGATCGCCGTGCACCAGCGGTGCCTGCCCGACGACGGCGCCGCCCTGGCCTCCTGGACCGCCCGCCACGTCACCGCAGACGCGCCGGCCGCCGCGGTGACCGCGCTGGCAGAGCTGATGGACGGCGCAGGGCCCGCCGCGGCCACCCGCGAGACGTACCTGACGGTGACGCTGTCCTCCGCCCGGGCCCGCCTGGCCATCAAGGGCGCCGGCGGCGGGCAGATCGGGGCCGCGGCCGTCCTCGTACGCGAACTGCACGCCATGGGCCAGGCCCTGTCGACCGCGAGCCTGCAGGTCGTCGAGTGGCTCCCGCCCCGCAAGGTGGCCGCGACCGTGCGGACGGCGTACGACCCCGAGGCCCAGCAGATGCTCGCCACCCGGGGCGCCGCCGCCCAAGTCCCGGGCTGGACGGGCACCGCGCCCGGCGTCGACGTGGACCTCGCCGGCCCGGCCGCCACCGAGACCGCCTGGGGCGTCTACCGGCACGACGGCGCCTGGTCGGTGTCCTACCAGGTCCGCACCTGGCCCCAGGCCGCCGTGTACGCGACCATCCTCCAGCCGCTGCTGCGCCCGCGGCAGAACGCCCGCCGGGCGATGACCCTCCTCTACGAGCCCATCGGCCCGCGCCGCGCCCGCCAGGAACTGGCCCGTGACAAGGCCAAGCGCAGCTCCGCCCGCCACCTGCGCGCCAAGTCGGGCCGGGACGAGAGCGAGGACGAGCGCCGCGAGGAGGCCATCTCCCGCGCGCAGGACGTCGCTCGCGCCTCCGGGCAGGGCGTCCTGCGGATGACGGCCGTCCTCACCGTCACCGTCACCGAGCTCGACGAACTGGAGACCGCCTGCGCCGAACTCCAGGCGGACGCCGCGGCCTCCGGGCTGGAGGTACGCCGCATGTGGGGCGCCCAGGACACCGGCTTCGCCACCGGCGCCCTGCCACTCGGCCAGGGCCTGCCCGACCGCCGGATGGGGTTCTGACATGGGCCTCTTCTCCCGCCGCCCCGCCGGCGACACCCTCCTCGAAGCCATCGGCATCGACGAGGCCGCCGGCATCGCCGACCGCCCGCCCGTACCCGTCCCGCAGCAGCGGACCGCCCGCGAGCAGCGCCGCGCCCGCCTCCTCGAAGACCCCGAGACCGCGATGCGGGTGGCCCCGAGGAAGGGCTGGACGCAGCCCTTCGCGGGGCGGGCCGCCACGCTGCCCCGTACCGAAGTCGTCCGCGCGGACACCGCGAACGCCGCCGGGATGTACCCGTACCTGCACGCGGCGAGCCTGCCGCCCATCGGCGCGTACATCGGCCGCAACGTCCTGACCACCGAAGCCTTCAGCGCCCACCCCGCGGTCTGGGTACAAGAAGGGCTGTGCACCAACCCGAACGTCATGGTCACCGGGATCCCGGGGTCGGGTAAGTCCGCGCACGTCAAAGCCCTTTCCCTCCGCCTGATGGCGTTCGGCCACCGCACGCTCATCGCCGGCGACGTCAAGGGCGAGTACCAGGCGATGTGCCGCCACCTCGGGGTGGAACCCGTACGCCTGGGCCCGGGCTTGCCCGGTCGCCTCAACCCGTTGGACGCGGGCCCGCTCGGCGCCGGCCTCGACCTGATCAAGGACCCGGCCGAGCTCAAGGGCCGGCTCACCGAGATCCACCGCCGCCGCCTCACGCTGCTGAAAGCCCTCCTCGAACTCCAGCTGCGCCGCACCCTCCAGCCCCAGGAGGAGGAAGCCCTCGACGTCGCCGTACGCGAGGTCACCGGCGAGCTCCACGGCACGACCCGCTTCGCCGTCCCCACCCTCCCCCTCGTCTACGACCGGCTGCGCGACCCCACCGACGCCATGGCCCGCGAGCTCCGCATCCGGGACGGCGACATCCAGCGGGCGCGCGAGGAGATGGCCTCCATCCGCTCAGCCCTCGGCGGCATGGTCACGGGCCACCTCGGCGGCCTCTTCGACGAGGCGACCTCCATCGACCTGGACTGGGACGCCCCCATCCAGTCCGTCGACATCTCCGCCCTGCAGGAGTACGGCGACGAGACCGTCGCCATGGTCCTGTCCTGCGTCTCCACATGGGCGCAGTCGGCCATCGACCAGCCAGGCCAGCGGCCCTGGATCGTCGTACGCGACGAACTGTGGCGCCAGATGCGCTCCGGCGGCGCCACCATGGTCAAGAAGATCGACGCCGACCTGCGCCTGTCCCGCGCCACCGGCACCATTCAGGTCCTGGCCACCCACCGTCTCTCCGACTTCGAGTCCGTGGGCGCGGCCGGCTCCGAGGCCGTCGCCATCGCCCGCGACCTCATCGCCTCCTGCGAGACCCGCATCCAGCTCGCCCAGGACACCCGGCCCCTCCAGATCACCCGCGAGGCCATCGGACTGACCGACTCCGAATGCAACCTCATCGGCTCCTGGGGCGCCGGCCAGCGCGGCCGAGCGCTGTGGAAAGTCGGCCGCGGGGGCGGGTCGCACGCGGTCCAGCTGATCCTCTCCCGCACCGAGGAACGCCTCTTCGAGACCGACGAGAAGATGGTGATCTGACATGCCCGAGCGCGACTCCGGCCCGTCCGCCGCCGGACTCGCCGACAACACGCTGCTCGCCGCGCCGCGTACGGAGCCGGCCCAATCGTCACGGTCGGCGGCTCCGTCCTGCCAGCCGGACCGCTCGCCGGACCGCTCGCCGGGCTGCTCGCCGGGCTGCTCGCCGGCAACGGATGGGTCGGCAGTTCGCACAGCGTTGGGAAGACAGGCGGCGCCCAATGGGGCGGTGCGAAGGTCGAGCACACCACCCGGAGCCGCCGCGAAGAACTTGGTCCGCAGGCCGTGGGCCGGCGGTGAGCCGGTCGACCCGCTCCGTCGGGTCGTTCGCCGCGCACATCCGGCCCTCTTAACCCGGCAGACCTCTGGCCGACACCGCACCGGGAACCGCCGCTCATCGTCCCCCGCCGCCCGGCGGCGACGCCTTCGAGCCGTACCTGACGCCCCGACACGACGAGCGCCCCGCCCACCCACCCTGCGGCCGCCGAGCTCGGCCGCAGGCAAGCCGAACTGAACGCGCCGCTGTGGAGGAGGCCCTGGCCGCTGCCGCTTCCGGAGGGAGCGCAGCCGGTGGAGGGGGTGACGGGAGGGTGCGCCGCGCCTCTTGGTCCCCGAGGCAATTCCGCTCCTCAAATGCGTCGGTGCGTTCCGCCGGGCCGTACAGGCCCGTCCTGCCTATGGTGAGAGGAGTACAAGATCGAAGCAGTCTCGCCGGGCAGGTGGAGCGTGGGCACTTCCGACATCGACTTCGAGAGGGTCTTCCACGCCCTGCCGGGCGCCGTCGCCCTGATGACCCCGGACCTGGTGGTCGTCGAAGCCAATGAGTCCTACCTGTCGCTGTCGGGCCGCACGCGCGAGCAGGTGGTGGGCCGCTACCTGTTCGACGTCTTCCCCGACAACCCCGACGACCCCGACGCGAGCGGCATGCGCAACCTGCACGCGTCCCTGCGCAGGGTCGCCTCCACCGGGGAAAGCGACACCATGGCACTGCAGCGCTACGACGTGGAGGACCCCGACCGGCCGGGGGTGTGGGAGGAGCGGTACTGGAGCCCCGTCAACGTCCCCGTGCCCGGTCCGGACGGCGCCGTGGCGCTGGTGCTGCACCGGGTGGAGGAGGTCACCGAGCTCATCCGCGCCCGCGGCACCCGCAGCGGCGGTGACGGCGCCCGAGTCCTGGAAGCAGAGCTCTACACCCGCGCACGGGAACTCCAGGAGCTCAACCAGCGCCTGCGCGACGCCCACGCCCGCGAACGCGAAGTGGCACTCCACCTCCAGCAGGCGATGCTGCCCGCACCCGGCCCGCTCGGCCACCGCGCAGCAGTGCGCTACCGGCCCGCCACCGGCTCCCTCAACGTGTGCGGTGACTGGTACGACCTGATCGACCTGACCGAGCTGCCCCACCGCGGCCACACCGCCGTCGCCGTCGGTGACGTCGTCGGCCACGGACTGCCCGCCGCCGGCGTCATGGGTCAGCTCCGCAGCGCCCTGTCCGCCGCCTCCCGGGTAGCGGCAGGTCCCGCCCAGGCCCTCGAAGTGCTCGGCCTGTACGCCCGCCACGTCGACGGCGCGGAGTCCGCCACCGCCGTTTCGGTCTTCGTCGACTGGGCCGGCCACACCCTCACCTACAGCAGCGCGGGCCATCCGCCACCCCTGCTCTGCCACCCGGACGGCACCGTGACGTTCCTCGACCAGGCGACCGACCCCCCACTCGGAGCCCGCCCCGAGCACGTACCCCGCCCCCAGAGCCAGACCGCCTTCACCGACGGCTCCATCCTCGCCCTCTACACGGACGGACTCATCGAGCGCCGCCACGAGGACATCGACACCGGCCTCCACCGGCTCGCCGACTCCCTCACCCGCCACCGCACCGCCGACCCCGACCAGCTCGCCGACGCCCTCCTGACCGACCTGATCCCGCCCGTCGGCATCACCGACGACACCGCCCTGGTCATCCTCCGCCTCTGACCACACAGCGGCCGACAACCGGTACGCCGTCGCGGCTCGCGGGCGGGCGCCGCCCCGTGGGTCGTCGTACGCGTGGAAAACGGCACTCCAGTTCCTGTACGCACCACTCCTCCGGCCCGCAGGCCTGTGTCCGGTTGGAGGGCAGCAATGTGTGGAACACGCCCACCGCGATCTGGACCAACCCGGGCAAGGGTGTGAAGGCGCGGCAGGTGCTGCTGTACGTGAACGGGAAGTTCTACCGCTACTACCGCTTCGACACGAACCCCGCGACGGCGACCCGCGTGGGCAAGACCCTCAGCTACACCTGGAACCGGACCCAGTGGGAATCCGAAGACAGGAGCTGCGTCCGCTTCGAGGCCATCGACCGCGTCGCCTGCGAGCGGGTGAAGAGCACCGACAGGGCCCAGTTCTAGGCGCTCCGGTGCGGTGCACGCAGGCCTGCCGTCTCCGTCACCCAGACGGGTTCGCGAAATAAATCGAACATACGATTGAATTAGTGGATGACGCCCATCCGCTTCCCCGACGATCTCGTGCTGCTGCAGTCCGCCTGGCTGTGCACGTACGAGGAACTGGCCCGTCAACCCGCGCACCCCGGTACCACTGCCTGCCGACGGCGGCTGATCCAACTCTCGTGCGCGATCGAGACGCACCCCTTCTGGGCGGGCTCGACGGCGAGCCGCGTCGAGCTCCGCCGCCAAGCGCGCGCACACCGGTGGGCGAGAGCAGCATGATCCGGATCACTGCCAGGCAACGGCTCATCCTGGAGACCATCGCCGAGACCGGCACCGGCCTAACGGTCCGGGACCTTGGCGAGAGGGTGGGGCTGTCCAGCTCCAGCAGTGCGTTCTACCAGTTGGGTCAGCTGGAGAAGAAGAGATTCCTGCGACGGAGTGGCTCGGCGTGGACGACGGTGGAGCTGACTCCCATGGCGGTGAGCTGGCTCGCGAGCCCGGTCGAAGTGGTCCCGCGCAAGCGCCGCTGAGCCTCTCGCCCGGTACCTGTAGGCATGCAAGGCCGAGCACGCCGGGCTCTGGATGGTCATGAGGCCCGCTTCCGCGGTCGCGTTGTACCTGTTGGGTACCGTCGCGTCCCCGGCCCTACTTCTACACGAGGTCGTAGACAGCCCGTTGAGGGTCGGTTTTGACGATGAGCCCGTCCGTGCAGAGGTCTCGCAGGATCTGCCGGACCCGCTTTTCCGCTGCCCGCTGGTCTTCCCACGTGTGGCCGTGGTCGTGCAGAACTCCGATGGCGCGCTGTGGATCCCAAGTGCCCCCGAGGGCGCGGATCGCGTGATGCGTTCGACAGGTGGGCCACTCGCCAGGGGTTCGACCTTGGCGGAAGTGATGCCCAGGTGGCCGCCATCGCTGTGGCGGCTATCCCTTTCGGGCCTAAAGTGCCAAAGCCGCCGACGGTCGGAAACGGCGCGTACATAGAAAGCCTCACCGTATCCGAGATCACAAGGATTCAAAACGCCGCCAACAGTCGCAATGTCACTATATCGGTAGTGGGCAGTAGGGTTATCGGACCTAAGTCACCCGCAAACCCTCTCGGGCATCACTCCCTATCGGACTGGGACTACGTAATTACTGGAATCAACAGCCGGACGATGGGTAGGATCAAGGGGTCCCTCCCCAAGGGTGATGTAACCCTAGGCCCTGACCGGCGAATTGATATATTCAACAAAAAACCCCTAATACCCGGCGAGCCTTTTATTACATTCCATCCTGCGAATATAGGAGGACAATAGTGAACCATCAAGAAGGAACAGCCGCCGTGCTAAAAATCGCAGGGAACTATGCGGTAGTTCAGGTCGAGGGGAGGAGATTTCCCGCTGCAGCGATTCAAGGCGATTCTCTGAAGATTCTACAAGGTCTCTTGCAGGAGCTTTCCGAGAATCTCGATGCGGGAGACGCCGAAGAGGCTCGGTTCCCCTTGGCTGAGATCGAATCTGTCATTTCGGGCATGCTGTCGGTATATGAAGATGCTTCCCGCTCGTATGGATTCAAGCTGCCGTACGCTCCGTAATCGGTATTCACCATAAAGGACCTTTGGATGGTTCTCGCGAAAATGGTGTTGGAACGGTAGCTTCAGCCAGCTAGGAGTTCCGATACTGCCGATGAAGCCCCACCGAACGTGGTCGGTGGGGCTTCAAGGGTTCTTGACGCTGAGGTTGAAAGGCTGGTAAGCCGGCCAAATAAAACGATCCGAATCGCACGGTCCAGGCCCGGGCCTTGCACGCCTACCCGTGCTGGCGGATCCACAACGCTTGCCAACCCGACATCCTCGCCGCTCGGCTTCATTGGCGACACGGTAAACGAGAATCGCGACCGAGCGTCGGACGTCATCAGGCGCTTGCCGGATGTTTTCGGCCATCATCTGCGCCGCGCCATTACGGGAGGCGTGGCGCCGGTCCGGGTCATCGCTGCGGAACGTGACCCTCCAGGAGTGCCCCGCACCTCGACCTTGAACAGCCGAGGCCGGGTCGCACGGAAGGTACATTCGCCCCGCAGTCGGACACAACTTGAACTGTGGTAGACCGAGCGGGCCGCGTACCAAATCCGGTGTTAGTGATAGCTCTGCGAGACGTACACCCGGGCTGTTCGAGCAGCAGAGGGGTCTTTGGGGCGGACCATACGTTCCCTTCCCAGGGACTGCAGCTCGACCCCTCACTCGCTCAGGGTTGTCCGAGTGGTGCAGCGCGGGAAAATGGGGATTCGATGTTGACGAAGGGAGCCCCGGGGGTCCTTCAAAGATATCCCACAGGGTGACTGCAGCATTGTGCTGAGTGTGCTTAAGGGTGGTTCATCGCTCTGCATCTCGATCGATTTTGACGAGGTGTGCTCATTCAGTGACAGGTTCACCCGTGTCGAGCCGACGACTGCTCCCTGACTCAGGCTCGACCGTGTACCGTTCTGAGATTGATGGAAGCGTAAGGGACGTGCTGCGCTTACTGGAATTTTGGAGTGAACTGAGATCGACTAAGGTTGCACCGGTGACCAAATTTAGATCTTCCATGACGGGCCGTCGAATAACTGACGGCCCGTCATGGTTTTCCGTCTCAACTCTGTCAGGGATCTCCTAGCGGAATTTCCGGTGCTGGAGGTCCGCCAGGATCGGGATTCAGATTATGGCATCCTGCTGATATCGCACCGCAAAGGTTGATGCGGGAGGCGAGGATCGGCGCCTATACGCTCCTCGCAGGCAATCCGCGGTCCGCCGCGGGACACCGTTCGGGCGGTTCGTTGGCTACTGCCGGGGATGGACAGCCTGGGTTTGGCGGGCCGCCTGGACCTGGTGCCAGGGGTTTTCGGCGCGGGATTGGGCTCGGTCCAGGTACTCGCGTTTTACCGTGGCTGAGCCTGGTTTCCAGCGGCCCTGCTGGGTCGGGTCGCCGCCCGCGTCCGCGATTTCCTGGGCTCCGCCGCGGCGCAGGCCGTGCGAGGTGATCAGGTGCCAGGCGGGCAGGCCGGCGAGGTACGCGCGGTGGCGGACCCAGTCGTTGAGGGCGTCGCCGGTGACGTAGGCGCCCCGGACGGTGGCTGCGGAACGGTTCTGGAGCCTGCCCTTGGAGGTGAGGGCGCGCATCAGCGGGCCCTCGTGGACGCCCATGCGGTGCAGGCAGTTCAGCCAGTCCCGGACGGCGGCGACCGGGTCGTAGCGCGGGTCCGCCGGGTCGGCCGGGATGAAGGTGCTCTCGCCCTTGCCCTCCTGGTCGGTCTTGGAGAAGGCGATCCACAGGTCGACCCCGCTGTCCTCGACGCCGACGTCGTCGAGGTCCAGGTCGGCCAGTTCGATGCGGCGGTTCAGCGCCCCCCGGCCCACCAGGAGCGCGCATCGGTCCCGCAGCCCGGCGGGTGAGCGCAGGTCGCAGGTGTCGACCATGGCGCGCAGCATCGGATCGGTGATCGCCGGCGCCTTGCGGACGCGGTTCCGCTTGCCCCACTCCTTGCGGTACTCGGCCAGCATCCCCCGGGCTTCGGTCGTCCCGGGGCGGCGGTCCTCCGGCATCCACATGCGGACGCCCGACATGTACGTGCGGATGGTGTTCGGTGCCATTTCGCGGGCGATGAGCCCTGCGACCCACTCCACATACGTGGCCGTGGTGCAGGGTCGCGCGACCCGGCCCATCGCCTCGCACCACTCGGCGAAGTTCTTGCGCTGGCTGGTGTAGTTGCGGTTGGTGTTGGCGGGTGCGGCCCGATCGCGCAGGCGCTCCGCCGTGCCCGCGGACACCTCGAAGTCCGCGCGGGTGTAGGTAGGTGTGTCCGCCTCCGTGGGGACGGGCTCCCCTGGGTAGAGGATCGTGTGTCGGTCGACGAGCGGCCTCACCGACCGTTGGGAGCTGACGGTCGCCGGCAGCAGTTCGGCTTCCACGATTTCGGCCTCGACGACCTCGCTGTCCATGGCGTCCACCGCAGACTGCTGATCCTCACTCATGCGCCCCTCCCCTGACGATCGTTCCTGCGCAACCACCCTTGTATAAGGGAATTTATACGAGGGTGAGGCGACGGTGACACGAGGATGCTCCCTCGTGCGCCCCGCGGAGGGCCCGTCAAGGTCCTGCGGGCCAGGCATGAACGTTTAAGGGAGGTCTCGACGTCGCGGCAGGATCCGTCCGGGTCGTTGGCGCCCCCCCCCCCCGGGGGGGGGGGGGCGGCCCCCCCCCCGGGGGGGGGGGGGGGGGGGGGGGGCCCCCCGGGGGGGGGGGGGCCCCGGGGCGGGCCGCCCCCCGGGGGCGCGGCCGGCCCGCGCGG
>NZ_JBHWVV010000026.1:0-2922 GCF_042736715.1 Streptomyces sp. NPDC060049 | reverse complement strand
GGGCGGGCCGGTCTGGGGGGGGGGGCGGCGCCTTCTCGTTTCGGGGGGGGCCGCGCGGGGGGGGGGGGCGGGGGGGGGGGGGCCCCCCCCCCCCCCGGGGGGGGGGGCCCCCCCCACCCCGGCCTGTGGCGGAAGCAGGTGCGGCCGGCCACAGTGGGATGGGCGGGAAACGGAGCGGATGCGTCCCGGGATGCCGTTCGGAGTCACTGGTGCGAGTTACTGTTCCGAGTTACTGAGCCTTTTCCAACCTGATCGGGATGGCGGAGCGTTGGGGCCGGGGGTGTACGGAACGACGAAGCTCCTGGTAGACGGGTTCTCGACCAAGATCACCCGTGCCGCCATGAGCTTCTGTGCTTGTCTACCCGTCGTCGATCGATCTGTCCAGCAGCACGCTGCGGCACCTGACCGGACAGCTCACCGCGAGGAGGCGGGAGATCGGCACGCGGTGGCGGCGTCTGACCGCCGGCCGTCAGGCCCTGCTTGCCTTGGCCCATCTGCGGTGCGGTGACACCTACGCTCAGCTCGCCGCCGGGTTCAAAATCGGCATCGCGACCGTCTACCGGTACATACGCGAGGCGATCGAAGTCCTGTCCGCCATCGCGCCGTCCCTGGAAGAGGCGATGGAGACGGCCCGGACGAAGTCGTTCGTGATCCTGGACGGCACCCTGCTGCCGATCGACCGGATCGCCGCGGATACGCCGTACTACTCCGGGAAGCACAAACGGCACGGCATGAATGTGCAGGTCCTCACCGACCCGTTCGGCCGCCTGCTCTGGGCCTCGGCCGCCCTGCCGGGTTCCACCCATGACCTGACGGCCGCCCGGAGCCACGGCATCGTCGACGCGCTCGCCAGCGCGGGAGTGAAATGCTGGGCGGACAAGGCCTACCAAGGGGTCGGCCCGCCCATCCGGGTCCCCTTCCGGGGCCGCCGGCTCAAGCGATGGAAGCGACGCCACAACAGCAGCCACGCCAAGATCCGATGCGTGGGCGAGCAGGCCATGGCCGTCCTGAAGAGCTGGCGCCTTCTGCGGAAGCTTCGTTGCAGCACCAACCGGATCACCGACATCGTCAAAGCCGTCCTCGCCCTCCACCACACCTCAACATGAGGTTGGAAAAGGCTCAATCTCATTGGCACTCAGGCATCCATCATGTGTACGGCCTAACGGGCCCAGGAGCCGTCCGCTGCCGGCGTCGAAACACGTGGTAGTTCCGGTCTTACGGCCCGTACCATTCCGGCACATCCACACCACGGGGCGCCCTCTGCGGTAGACGGCTGCGACGTCGAGGAGTCCCTCGCGCACGATGAGCTCGCAGGAGCTGGGGATGCCGACGGAAGTGGGCCTGCGCCCTCTCCGAGACGCGAGCCGTCCCTGCCCGCGGTCGCGGTCGCGGAGCTGATCGTAGTACTGGTTGAGGACAGGACCTGCTGCATGGTCTCGGCCAGGAAGGGCGGGTTCAGGGCGATCTCCTGCACCAGGGTGTTGAGCTGGGTCGAGGCCGTAATGGGCGGCCGGGCGATGCGTATTCTCCGACGTGATCTTTCGCCGTCTGCCCGACCCGAGTGAGGTTCCCGTGCGTGCTCCTACGCGGCCGTTAGCGCTCGCCCTGTCCCTGACCGTCGCCCTGCTCGCCGGATGCGGTCCGGCCGCCGACGACGCGAAGCCGAACGGCAGCACGCCCCCGGCGCCTGCGAAGCGGGCCCTCACACCGCACGACCCCCCGCAGTGGTTCGATGTACGGGGTCAGGTTCCCCTGCCGGAGGCGGCCACGGAGGGGACCGATCTGGCTGAGCAGGTCAGCGACGGCGGCGAGGAACTGCCGTTGCTCCTCCACAACTCCCAGGCCTTCGTCGTCTCCCGCACCGGTGTCCAGGTCATCGACCTTGCAGACGGCCGCACCGTGGGCGAGGAGACCGCCCGCGACGAGGCCCTTCGCACGGACACCGACGGGTTCATCCTGCCGCCGGTCCTGGCCGGCAGCGAGGTGCTGGTGCCCTTCCTGCTGACGATGCCCGCCTCCGGCACCCACACCGCGGGCGCGATGGTCGAGCTCGTCGCGGTCAGCACGGCGTCCCCGTACAAGGCCGCCTGGCGGACGACCGTCAAGCTGCCCGAGTGGGCACTGTGGTCCTCCGGCAAGGTGCAGGCCGTGACCGTCGGTGCGCAGGACGGCACGGCCGTCGTGACCGTGATGGGCGGCGACAACGCGGTGACGTACGGCGTCGACACCGCCTCCCACGCACTGCGCTGGACGCAGCCCGGGCTGGAGGCCGTTCAGGTCGGTGCGGGCACGGCGGTGGGCCTGCTCCACGTTGAGTCCTTCACCTCCGTCCCGCTGGGGGTCGATCTCGCCACCGGCGCCGAGAAGTGGCGCGGGGAGAAGACGAACGCCGCGATCATGAACCGGGTCGGGCCCGGCACGGTCCGGTTCGCGGGCAGGCAGACCGCTGGTAAGGGCGACCAACTGTTGGACGCGACCAGCGGGAGGGCCCGTGCCGCCATGCCGCCGGGGATGAGTGCGATGAACTGCACCTCCGATCGCAGCCGGACCCTGGTGTGCACGAACGGGTTCGCGGTCGTGGCGGTGGACGCGGCCACCGCCTCATTGCTGTGGGTGCTCAAGGACGGCGACGAGGAACGAACTCCCCCGACCGTGACCGCGGTGTGGCACGGGCGGGTCTATGGCCGTGGAGCGGGAGGTCCCGTCGTGCTCGACGCGCGGACCGGCGCCGACATGCCCACCAAGCCGGAGGCCGCACCGCTGCTCGTCAACGAGTTCGCCGGGATCGTGCTGAAGGACAACCGGCTCTACAGCTTCCCGGTCGGCGGCTAAAGGTTGTTGCAGAACGTTTGGGGTGGGGCATTCCTCTTGTATGGGCGGGGTGTTGCGGGCTGAGTCGTTGTGGGTGGAGACGTTCACCGG
>NZ_JBHWVV010000025.1:0-116664 GCF_042736715.1 Streptomyces sp. NPDC060049 | reverse complement strand
CACAGGCCCACGCGGGGGCGCCGCGCGCGCGGACCCGCGCGGGGCGGGGGGGCCGGGGGGGCCCCCCGCGCCCGGGCGCGGGGGGCCCTCCGTCGTCTCCGGTGGCCTTGTACGGCGCCCCGGACACGAAAAAACCGGCGGGTGCCGGGGCCTCTCGGCCCCCGGCACCCGCCGGTAACGTTTCTGCTGGGCCGTGGCCCGGTCCTGCTATCGGACTAGATGTCCTCGTGCGCCACGGCGCGACGCGCGTCCGCGTCCAGTACGCCCCAGCTGATGAGCTGCTCGGTCAGGACCGAGGGGGACTGGTCGTAGATGACGGCGAGGGTGCGCAGGTCGTCCTGGCGGATCGAGAGCACCTTGCCGTTGTAGTCGCCGCGCTGGCTCTGGATGGTCGCCGCGTAGCGCTGCAGCGGGCCGGCCTTCTCCGCGGGGACGTGGGCCAGGCGCTCCAGGTCCAGCCGCAGCTTCGGCGGCGGCTCGGCCGCTCCGCCGGGGGTCGTGCCCGGAAGCAGTTCCTGCACGGGCACCCCGTAGAAGTCCGCCAGCTCGGCGAGGCGCTGGACGGTCACGGCGCGGTCCCCGCGCTCGTAGGAACCGACCACGACGGCCTTCCACCGGCCCTGCGACTTCTCCTCGACACCATGGAGGGAAAGGCCCTGCTGGGTGCGGATGGCGCGGAGCTTGGCCCCGAGCTGTTTGGCGTATTCGCTGGACATAACGCTCCCGGACGCTGTGCGCTGTGACGACATGGACACTGTGACGACATGGACCACGTGCGGCTCCGCCGCGCGGCTGGTAACTCACTGTGAGGTTACGCAGCGTTACTTGGATGCGTCAAGCCGAATGGTGTCCGACGCCCACGTAAGAGGGGTCCTGGTCTGCCCCGATGCACTGTCGGGAGGATGCCCCTGGTATCGTGGAGCAGGTACATCAGACGTCCTTTAAGGTCCGTCCCGTGAGGCGGAGAAGGAGGTCCTTTTCATGGACACTCAGCACACCCGGCACGCAGAAGGCACTGCTCGCGATTCCGAGCGTTCCGATGTCATGCGTCCCGTTCTCGAAGCGCAGGACATCGCCAGGGTCCTGACCCGTATCGCCCACGAAATCGTCGAACGCGCCAAGGGCGCCGACGACGTGGTCCTCCTCGGCATCCCCACCCGCGGTGTGTACCTCGCCCGCCGGCTGGCCGCCAAGCTCGAAGAGATCACCGGTGCCAAGATCCCGGTCGGCTCCCTCGACATCACCATGTACCGCGACGACCTGCGGATGAAGCCGGCCCGCGCCATCGGCCGCACCGAGATCCCCGGCGACGACATCGACGGCCGCCTTGTCGTCCTCGTCGACGACGTCCTCTTCTCCGGCCGCACCATCCGCGCCGCCCTCGACGCCCTCGGCGACCTCGGCCGCCCCCGCGCCGTGCAGCTCGCGGTGCTCGTCGACCGCGGCCACCGCGAACTGCCGATCCGCGCCGACTACGTCGGGAAGAACCTCCCCACGTCGCTGCGGGAGAACGTCCAGGTCCAGCTCCAGGAGGAGGACGGCCGCGACGCCGTGCTGCTCGGCCAGCGGACCGACCGGGCAGCGGGGCAGTAGCCCGTACGAGCGGCCGGGCCCCTCTCGGGTCCGCGCCGAAGCCTGCCCTGCCGTACCCCCAGCCCGACCGTCTGCCCTCCCCGACTTACGGAGAACCCGGATGAAGCGCCACCTCATCTCGGCCGCCGATCTCACGCGCGACGACGCCGTCCTGATCCTCGACACCGCCGAGGAGATGGCCCGCGTCGCGGACCGGCCGATAAAGAAGCTGCCCACCCTGCGCGGCCGCACCATCTGCAACCTCTTCTTCGAGGACTCGACCCGCACCCGGATCTCCTTCGAGGCCGCCGAAAAGCGCCTGTCCGCCGATGTGATCAACTTCGCGGCCAAGGGCTCCAGCGTCTCCAAGGGGGAGTCCCTCAAGGACACCGCCCAGACCCTGGAGGCCATGGGCGTCGACGCCGTGGTCATCCGGCACAGCGCCTCCGGCGCCCCCTACCGGCTCGCGACCTCCGGCTGGATCGACGCCCCCGTGATCAACGCGGGCGACGGCACCCACCAGCACCCCACGCAGGCGCTGCTCGACGCCTTCACCATGCGCCGCCGCCTGGTCGGCAGGGACGCCGGTCTCGGCAAGGGCCTCGACGGCCGCCGGATCACCATCGTCGGGGACGTCCTGCACAGCCGGGTCGCCCGCTCCAACGTCGACCTGCTCCACACCCTCGGCGCCGAGGTCACCCTGGTGGCCCCGCCCACCCTGGTGCCGGTCGGCGTCGAGGCCTGGCCGTGCGAGATCTCGTACAGCCTGGACGACGTGCTCGCGAAGTCCGACGCAGTGATGATGCTGAGGGTGCAGCGCGAGCGGATGAACGCGGCCTTCTTCCCGACCGAGCGCGAGTACTCCCGCCGCTACGGCCTGGACGGCGCCCGGATGGCGAGGATGCCCGAGCACGCCGTCGTGATGCACCCCGGCCCGATGGTCCGCGGCATGGAGATCACCGCCGAGGTCGCCGACTCCGACCGCTGCACGGTCGTCGAGCAGGTCGCCAACGGCGTCTCCATCCGCATGGCCGTCCTGTACTTGCTGCTCGGAGGCTCCGAGCCCGCCGTCACCACCAGCTCCACCGCTTCCCGCACCGAGGAGACGAAGTAAAGATGAGCAAGATCCTGATCCGTGGCGCGAAGGTACTCGGTGGCGAGGCGCAGGACGTCCTGATCGACGGCGAGACCATCGCCGCCGTGGGCGCGAACCTGGACGCCGGCGACGCGACCGTCATCGAGGCCGGGGGCCAGACCCTCCTCCCGGGTCTCGTCGACCTCCACACCCACCTGCGCGAGCCCGGCCGCGAGGACTCCGAGACCGTCCTCACCGGCACCCGCGCCGCCGCCTCCGGCGGCTACACGGCCGTCTTCGCCATGGCCAACACCTTCCCCGTCGCCGACACCGCCGGCGTCGTCGAGCAGGTGTGGCGCCTGGGCAAGGAGTCCGGCTACTGCGACGTGCAGCCCATCGGCGCCGTCACCGTCGGCCTGGAGGGCAAGCAGCTCGCCGAGCTGGGCGCCATGCACGAGTCCGCCGCCCGCGTCACCGTCTTCTCCGACGACGGCAAGTGCGTGGACGACGCCGTGATCATGCGCCGCGCCCTGGAGTACGTGAAGGCCTTCGGCGGCGTCGTCGCCCAGCACGCCCAGGAGCCCCGCCTCACCGAGGGCGCCCAGATGAACGAGGGCGTCGTCTCCGCGGAACTCGGTCTCGGCGGCTGGCCGGCCGTCGCCGAGGAGTCGGTCATCGCCCGCGACGTCCTGCTCGCCGAGCACGTCGGCTCCCGCGTGCACATCTGCCACCTCTCCACGGCCGGGTCCGTCGAGATCATCCGCTGGGCCAAGTCCCGCGGCATCGACGTGACCGCCGAGGTCACCCCGCACCACCTGCTCCTCACCGACGAGCTCGTGCGCTCGTACAACCCGGTCTACAAGGTCAACCCGCCGCTGCGCACCGAAGCCGACGTGCTGGCCCTGCGCGAGGCGCTCGCCGACGGCACGATCGACATCGTCGCCACCGACCACGCCCCGCACCCGCACGAGGACAAGGACTGCGAGTGGGCCGCGGCCGCCATGGGCATGGTGGGTCTGGAGACCGCGCTCTCCGTCGTCCAGCAGACGATGGTGGAGACCGGACTGCTCGACTGGGCGGGCGTCGCCGAGCGGATGTCCTTCGCCCCGGCGCGCATCGGCGGCCTCCCGAACCACGGACGCCCCGTCTCGGCAGGTGAACCCGCGAACCTGACCCTCGTCGATACCTCGTACCGTGGTGTCGTGGACCCCGCGCACTTCGCCTCCCGCAGCCGCAACACGCCTTACGAGGGCCGTGAGCTGCCGGGGCGCGTCACTCACACCTTCCTGCGGGGCCGGGCAACGGTCGTGGACGGGAAACTGGCGTGACACCTGCAGTGATCCAACTGGCCGCCGAGGCCGCCGGACGACAGTCGGCGGAGGTGACGGACTGGGGCGCCCGCATCGCGTGGGTGATAGGTCTGCTCGTCTTCATCGCGTTCGTGTACTGGCTGATGCGGCAGGGCTGGAAATGGCGCGGCACCCTGCAGAGCGATCTGCCGGAGCTGCCCGCCGCCCCCGGCGGGCTCCCCGAGCACCGGCTGGCCCTGACCGGCCGGTACCACGGGTCCACCACCGCCGGGCAATGGCTCGACCGGATCGTCGCCCACGGTCTGGGCGTCCGCAGCCGGGTCGAGCTCACGCTCACCGACGCGGGCCTCGACGTGGTCCGTCCGGGTGCCACCGACTTCTTCGTACCGGCCGCGCAGCTGCGCGGCGCCCGCCTCGACAAGGGAATCGCGGGCAAGGTACTCACCGAGGGCGGTCTCCTCGTCGTCACATGGGCGCACGGCGACAGGCTGATCGACTCCGGATTCCGCTCCGACCGCGCGGCGGAACACGCCGCCTGGGTCGACGCGGTCAACGCGATGAACAAGACGAACCACTCACTCACCACGACGGAAGGCGCCGAACGATGACGACCTCCACCAGGGGAGCAGACAAAGCTCCCGCCGTACTCGTCCTGGAGGACGGCCGGATCTTCCGCGGCCGCGCCTACGGCGCTGTGGGGGAGACCTTCGGCGAGGCCGTCTTCTCCACGGGCATGACCGGCTACCAGGAGACCCTGACCGACCCGTCGTACCACCGGCAGGTGGTCGTGATGACCGCCCCCCACGTGGGCAACACCGGCGTCAACGACGAGGACCCCGAGTCCTCCCGCATCTGGGTCGCCGGGTACGTCGTACGCGACCCCGCGCGGGTTCCCTCGAACTGGCGCTCGCAGCGCTCGCTGGACGAGGAGCTCGTCAAGCAGGGTGTCGTCGGGATCTCCCGCATCGACACCCGCGCCCTGACCCGCCACCTGCGCGAGCGCGGTGCCATGCGCGTCGGCATCTTCTCCGGCGAGGCCGTCGCGGACGACGCGACCCTGCTGGCCCGCGTCCTGGAAGCCCCGCAGATGAAGGGCGCGAACCTCTCCGCCGAGGTCGCCACCAAGGAGACGTACGTCGTCCCCGCGATCGGCGAGAAGAAGTTCACCGTCGCCGCCGTGGACCTCGGCATCAAGGGCATGACCCCGCACCGGATGGCCGAGCGCGGCATCGAGGTGCACGTGCTGCCCGCCACCGCCACCGTCGAGGACGTGTACGCGGTCAACCCCGACGGCGTGTTCTTCTCCAACGGCCCGGGCGACCCGGCCACCGCCGACGGCCCCGTCGCGGTCATGCGGGGCGTGCTGGAGCGCAAGACCCCGCTCTTCGGCATCTGCTTCGGCAACCAGATCCTGGGCCGCGCGCTCGGCTTCGGCACCTACAAGCTGAAGTACGGCCACCGCGGCATCAACCAGCCGGTGCAGGACCGCACCACCGGCAAGGTCGAGGTCACCGCGCACAACCACGGCTTCGCCGTGGACGCGCCCCTCGACAAGGTCTCCGAGACCCCCTTCGGCCGTGCCGAGGTCTCCCACGTCTGCCTGAACGACCAGGTCGTCGAAGGCCTCCAGCTGCTCGACCAGCCGGCCTTCTCCGTCCAGTACCACCCCGAGGCAGCTGCCGGCCCGCACGACGCCGCGTACCTCTTCGACCGCTTCACGTCTTTGATGGAAACCGCCCAGATGGAGGCCGAGCGTGCCTAAGCGCACCGATATCCAGTCCGTCCTGGTCATCGGCTCCGGCCCGATCGTCATCGGCCAGGCCGCGGAGTTCGACTACTCCGGAACCCAGGCCTGCCGCGTCCTCAAGGCCGAGGGCCTGCGGGTCATCCTGGTGAACTCCAACCCCGCCACGATCATGACCGACCCGGAGATCGCCGACGCCACGTACGTCGAGCCGATCACCCCCGAGTTCGTCGAGAAGATCATCGCGAAGGAGCGCCCCGACGCGCTGCTCCCGACCCTCGGCGGCCAGACGGCGCTCAACACCGCCATCTCCATGCACGAGCAGGGTGTGCTGGAGAAGTACAACGTCGAGCTCATCGGCGCCAACGTCGAGGCGATCAACAAGGGCGAGGACCGCGACCTCTTCAAGGGCGTCGTCGAAGCCGTCCGCGCCAAGATCGGCTACGGCGAGTCCGCCCGCTCGGTCATCTGCCACACGATGGACGACGTCATCCAGGGCGTCGACATCCTCGGCGGCTACCCCGTCGTCGTGCGCCCCTCCTTCACGATGGGCGGCGCCGGCTCCGGCTTCGCCCACGACGAGGAAGAGCTGCGCCGCATCGCCGGCCAGGGCCTCACGCTCTCCCCGACCACCGAGGTGCTCCTGGAGGAGTCCATCCTCGGCTGGAAGGAGTACGAGCTGGAGCTGATGCGCGACACCAAGGACAACGTCGTCGTCGTCTGCTCCATCGAGAACTTCGACCCGATGGGCGTCCACACCGGTGACTCGATCACCGTCGCCCCGGCGATGACGCTCACCGACCGCGAGTACCAGCGGCTGCGCGACATCGGCATCGCGATCATCCGCGAGGTCGGCGTCGACACCGGCGGCTGCAACATCCAGTTCGCGATCGACCCGGTCGACGGCCGCGTCATCGTCATCGAGATGAACCCGCGCGTCTCGCGCTCCTCGGCGCTCGCCTCGAAGGCCACCGGCTTCCCGATCGCCAAGATCGCCGCCAAGCTGGCCATCGGCTACACGCTCGACGAAGTCCCCAACGACATCACCGAGAAGACGCCGGCCTCCTTCGAGCCGTCCCTCGACTACGTCGTCGTCAAGGCGCCGCGCTTCGCCTTCGAGAAGTTCCCGCTCGCCGACGCCACCCTCACCACCACCATGAAGTCGGTGGGCGAGGCCATGGCCATCGGCCGCAACTTCACCGAGGCGCTCCAGAAGGCCCTGCGCTCGTTGGAGAAGAAGGGCTCCCAGTTCACCTTCGTCGGCCCCACCGGCGACAAGGAGGAGCTGCTCGCCACCGCGGTCCGCCCGACCGACGGCCGCATCAACACCGTCATGCAGGCCATCCGCGCCGGCGCCACCCAGGAAGAGGTCTTCGAGTCCACGAAGATCGACCCCTGGTTCGTCGACCAGCTCTTCCTCATCAAGGAGATCGCGGACGAGCTGGCCGCCGCCGACAAGCTCCACCCCGAGCTGCTCGCCGAAGCCAAGCGCCACGGCTTCTCCGACTCCCAGATCGCCGAGATCCGCGGCCTGCGCGAGGACGTCGTCCGCGAGGTCCGCCACGCGCTCGGCGTCCGCCCGGTCTACAAGACGGTCGACACCTGCGCCGCCGAGTTCGCCGCGAACACCCCGTACTTCTACTCCTCGTACGACGAGGAGTCCGAGGTCTCCCCCCGCGAGAAGCCCGCGGTCATCATCCTGGGCTCCGGCCCGAACCGCATCGGCCAGGGCATCGAGTTCGACTACTCCTGCGTCCACGCCTCCTTCGCCCTCAGCGACGCCGGCTACGAGACCGTGATGGTCAACTGCAACCCGGAGACGGTCTCCACCGACTACGACACCTCCGACCGCCTGTACTTCGAGCCGCTCACGCTCGAAGACGTGCTGGAGATCGTCCACGCCGAGTCGCTGGCCGGCCCCATCGCCGGTGTCATCGTCCAGCTGGGCGGCCAGACCCCCCTCGGTCTCGCCCAGGCCCTCAAGGACAACGGCGTCCCCGTCGTCGGCACCCCGCCCGAGGCCATCCACGCCGCCGAGGACCGCGGCGCCTTCGGCCAGGTCCTCGCCGAGGCCGGCCTGCCCGCCCCCAAGCACGGCACCGCCACCACCTTCGCCGGCGCCAAGGCCATCGCCGACGAGATCGGCTACCCCGTCCTCGTACGCCCCTCGTACGTGCTCGGCGGCCGAGGCATGGAGATCGTCTACGACGAGGACCGGCTGTCCTCGTACATCGCCGAGTCCACCGAGATCTCGCCGACCCGCCCGGTCCTCGTCGACCGCTTCCTCGACGACGCCATCGAGATCGACGTCGACGCCCTCTACGACGGCACCGAGCTCTACCTCGGCGGCGTCATGGAGCACATCGAGGAGGCCGGCATCCACTCCGGCGACTCGGCCTGCGCCCTGCCCCCGATCACCCTGGGCGGCTACGACATCAAGCGGCTGCGCGCCTCCACCGAGGCCATCGCCAAGGGCGTCGGCGTCCGCGGTCTGATCAACATCCAGTTTGCGATGGCGGGTGACATCCTCTACGTCCTGGAGGCCAACCCGCGCGCCTCCCGGACCGTCCCCTTCACCTCGAAGGCGACCGCCGTCCCGCTCGCCAAGGCCGCCGCCCGCATCTCGCTCGGCACCACCATCGCCGAGCTGCGCGAGGAGGGCATGCTCCCGAAGACCGGCGACGGCGGCACCCTGCCGCTCGACGCGCCGATCTCCGTCAAGGAGGCCGTCATGCCGTGGTCGCGCTTCCGCGACATCCACGGCCGCGGCGTCGACACGGTCCTCGGCCCGGAGATGCGCTCCACCGGCGAGGTCATGGGCATCGACTGCGTCTTCGGCACCGCCTACGCCAAGTCGCAGGCCGGCGCCTACGGCCCGCTGCCCACCAAGGGCCGCGCGTTCATCTCCGTCGCCAACCGCGACAAGCGCTCGATGATCTTCCCGGCCCGCGAGCTCGTCGCCCACGGCTTCGAACTGCTCGCCACCTCGGGCACCGCCGAGGTACTGCGCCGCAACGGCATCAACGCCACCGTCGTGCGCAAGCTCAGCGAGGGCGAGGGCGCCGACGGAGAGAAGACCGTCGTCCAGCTCATCCACGACGGCCAGGTCGACCTGATCGTCAACACCCCGTACGGCACGGGCGGCCGCCTCGACGGCTACGAGATCCGTACGGCCGCCGTGGCGCGCGGCGTCCCGTGCCTCACGACGGTCCAGGCACTCGCCGCGGCCGTCCAGGGAATCGACGCGCTCAACCGCGGCGACGTCGGCGTCCGCTCGCTCCAGGAGCACGCGGAGCGCCTGACGGCGGCCCGCGACTAGCAGCCCGCAAGGCCCGTAGGAGGGAGGGGGACACCGGACGCGCGACACGCGCCGGGTGTCCCCCTCTTCATGAGCGCACAAGGGAACCCCTCGATGTACAAACTCTTCTTCAACCTGGTCTTCAAGCGGATGGACCCGGAGCGGGCCCACCACCTGGCCTTCCGCTGGATCCGCCTCGCCGCGGCCACGCCGGTGCTGCGCACCTTCGCCGCCGCCTCCCTCGCCCCCCGCTACGAGTCGCTGCGCACCGAGGCCCTCGGGCTGCGGATGCACGGCCCCTTCGGGCTCGCGGCCGGCTTCGACAAGAACGCCGTCGCCATCGACGGCATGTCGATGCTCGGCTTCGACCACGTCGAGATCGGCACGGTCACGGCCGAGGCCCAGCCGGGCAACCCGAAGAAGCGGCTGTTCCGGCTCGTCCCGGACCGCGCGCTGATCAACCGGATGGGCTTCAACAACGAGGGCTCCGCGGCGGTCGCCGAGCGGCTGGCCGCCCGCAACCCGGTGTTCCGGACGGTCGTCGGCGTCAACATCGGCAAGACCAAGGTGGTCCCGGAGGAGGAGGCGGTCGCCGACTACGTCGCCTCCACCGAGCGGCTCGCCCGCCACGCCGACTACCTGGTCGTCAACGTCTCCTCCCCGAACACCCCCGGACTGCGCAACCTGCAGGCCACGGAGTCGCTGCGCCCGCTGCTGACGGCGGTACGCGAAGCCGCGGACCGCGTCGTCACCGACCGCCGGGTCCCGCTGCTCGTCAAGATCGCCCCGGACCTGGCCGACGAGGACGTGGACGCGGTCGCCGACCTGGCCCTGGAACTGGGCCTCGACGGCATCATCGCCACCAACACGACGATCGCCCGCGAGGGTCTCGGCCTCACGTCCTCCCCGTCCCTGGTCAAGGAGACGGGCGGACTGTCCGGAGCCCCGGTCAAGGAGCGCTCCCTGGAGGTCCTGCGCCGGCTGTACGCCCGTGTCGGGGACCGGCTGGTCCTGGTCGGTGTCGGCGGCATCGAGAACGCCGAGGACGCCTGGCAGCGCATCCTGGCCGGTGCGAGCCTGATCCAGGGCTACAGCGCCTTCGTCTACGAGGGCCCCTTCTACGCCCGCGCCATCCACAAGGGCCTGGCGGCGCGCCTGGCCGCCAGCCCGTACGCGACCCTCGCCGAAGCGGTGGGCGCCGAGACCCGAGAGGCCGCCCTGTGACCGCTGTGACCCCTGTGATCCCCTTCGGTGCCCGTCTGCGCACGGCGATGGACGCCCGTGGTCCGCTGTGCGTGGGCATCGACCCGCATGCGGCGCTGCTGGCCTCCTGGGGCCTGAACGACGACATCGCGGGCCTGGAGAAGTTCTCCCGCACGGTCGTCGAGGCGCTGGCCGACTCGGTGGCGGTCTTCAAGCCGCAGGCCGCCTTCTTCGAGCGGTTCGGGTCCAAGGGCATCGCGGTGCTGGAGCAGACCGTGGCCGACGCCCGGGCGGCGGGCACGCTGGTCGTGATGGACGCGAAGCGGGGCGACATCGGCTCGACGATGGCCGCCTACGCGGAGACCTTCCTCTCGCCCTCCTCGCCGCTCTTCTCCGACGCGCTCACCGTCTCCCCGTACCTGGGCTACGGCTCGCTCGCCCCGGCCGTCGAGCTGGCCCGCGCTTCCGGGGCGGGACTGTTCGTCCTGGCCCTGACCTCGAACCCGGAGGGCGCCGAGGTCCAGCGGGCGGTGCGCGAGGACGGCCGGACCATCGGCGCGACGATGCTCCGGCACCTGGCGGCGGAGAACGCGGGGGCCTCCCCGATGGGCTCCTTCGGGGCCGTCGTGGGCGCGACCCTCGGGGACCTGTCCTCCTTCGACCTCGACATCAACGGGCCGCTGCTGGCGCCCGGCATCGGTGCGCAGGGTGCCACGGCCGCGGACCTGCCGCGGGTGTTCGGCGCGGCCGTGCGCAATGTCGTGCCGAACGTCTCGCGCGGCGTCCTGAAGCACGGACCGGACGCGGCCGCGCTGCGCGCCTCGGCGCGCGCCTTCGCGGACGAGGTCCGCGAAGCCGTCGCGGCGTAGCCCGCCGCGGGCCCCGCCGTATCCCCGGGCCCGGGCGGAGCCCGGGGAACGGCGGGAGGGCCGGTGGGGAGGGGGACGCGCAGGCTTCGTCGCGCGGCGCCGGTTTCCTTCGCTCCTGCACATCCGGCCCCGGTTCGACCGCACTCCGCCCGCCGGGCCCTGCCCGAGGACGGCGACCCCGTCAGTCGGGCCCGGGGCCGGGATCGAGGGCTGCCGGCCCCAGTGTGACGCGGATCACCGGCGCCCCCGCGGCCCGTCCGGGCGCGGCCGGAGCGCCGCCGTCCGGTACGCGCCCGCTTCCTTCGTCGCCGGGGGCCGTCGCGCGGCGGCCGGGACGGCGCTGGTCAGGGATCCGTCCGCGCAGCCGGGGATCCCCGACGGCCCGTGTCCGGCACTCGCCGCCCGCGGAACCGGAGCGTTCGGGGACGACGTCGGGCCGGCTCGTCGCACTGTCTGACGAAATTCGAACGTCTTCCACCGGACAAAACCGGGGTACTTTGTCCGTGATGTACGGTTCAGTGGAGGCTGACCAGGACTTTTCGTCCGTTCTCGCTGACTGGAGCGGTCATGGCCGCTAGTCTCCGACCAGAGTGAACGAGCAGCGATCGAGCAACACCGCTGTTCGGGCGCTTCCCTGGTGTGGTGCCCATGTGCTCCCCACCGGTCCGTATCCGACAGTTCGACATCCGAGGTGACGTAGGCGTGGCTCTTCCGCCCCTTACCCCTGAACAGCGCGCAGCAGCGCTCGAAAAGGCCGCCGCGGCTCGCCGGGAGCGGGCCGAGGTGAAGAATCGACTCAAGCACTCCGGCGCCTCCCTCCAAGACGTCATCAAGACGGGCCAGGAGAATGACGTCATCGGCAAGATGAAGGTCTCCGCACTTCTGGAGTCCCTGCCTGGCGTGGGCAAGGTGCGCGCCAAGCAGATCATGGAGCGCCTCGGCATCTCCGAATCCCGGCGTGTCCGAGGTCTCGGTTCCAACCAGATCGCTTCTCTGGAGCGTGAGTTCGGCACTCCTGCCGGCTGACGCGTCGCCTGAAGTTCGACCGGCGTTCTCAGGCAGTCCCGAGAAGCTGGATAATCGCTCTATGGCAGCAGAGGTTCGTCCGCGGCTGACCGTGCTCTCCGGCCCTTCGGGGGTCGGCAAGAGCACGGTCGTCGCGCATATGCGCAAGGTTCACCCCGAGGTCTGGCTCTCGGTGTCGGCCACCACCCGCAAGCCGCGGCCCGGTGAGCGACACGGAGTCCACTACTTCTTCGTCAACGACGACGAGTTCGACAAGCTGATCGCCAATGGCGAGCTGCTGGAGTGGGCCGAGTTCGCGGGCAACCGCTACGGCACACCGCGCGGCGCGGTACTGGAACGCCTGGAAAGCGGCGAGCCGGTCCTGCTGGAGATCGATCTCCAGGGCGCCCGGCTCGTACGCGAGTCGATGGCCGAGGCACAGCTGGTCTTCCTGGCGCCTCCGAGCTGGGACGAGCTGGTCCGCCGGCTCACCGGCCGGGGCACCGAATCGGCGGAGGTCATCGAGCGGAGGCTCGCCAGCGCGAAGATCGAACTGGCTGCCGAATCCGAGTTCGATACGACCCTGGTCAACACCTCGGTCGAGGACGTGGCGCGCGAGCTGCTAGCCTTGATGAATGTTGTTTGATCGTTGATCGATGTTTCAGTCGATCGGTGTTCGTCAACGGATCTTTCAACCCATCTTCGGAAGGTAGAGCGTGTCCTCTTCCATCACTGCGCCCGAGGGCATCATCAACCCGCCGATCGACGAGCTGCTCGAGGCCACGGACTCGAAGTACAGCCTCGTGATCTACGCGGCCAAGCGTGCCCGTCAGATCAACGCGTACTACTCGCAGCTCGGTGAGGGCCTGCTCGAGTACGTCGGCCCGCTGGTGGACACCCACGTCCACGAGAAGCCGCTTTCGATCGCGCTGCGCGAGATCAACGCGGGTCTGCTGACCTCCGAGGCCATCGAGGCCCCGGCTCAGTAGGGCACGAGTTTTCTCTTCACCACAGGCCCGGCAGAACATCTGCCGGGCCTGTGGTGTGTCATAGGTGTCATAGGTGACTGCGGGTCCAGCCGAAGGGGCGTGTGTGGTGGGTAAGCCGAAGGTCGTGCTCGGGGTCAGCGGCGGGATCGCCGCTTACAAGGCGTGCGAGCTGCTGCGCCGCCTGACCGAGTCGGGACACGACGTACGGGTGGTGCCGACGGCGGCGTCGCTGAACTTCGTCGGCGAGGCCACCTGGGCCGCCCTCTCCGGGAACCCGGCGTCCACCGCGGTCTGGGACGGCGTCCACGAGGTGCCGCACGTGCGCATCGGGCAGTCCGCCGACCTCGTCGTCGTCGCCCCGGCCACCGCGGACCTGCTCGCCAAGGCCGCCCACGGCCTGGCCGACGACCTCCTCACCAACACCCTGCTCACCGCGCGCTGTCCCGTGGTGTTCGCACCCGCGATGCACACCGAGATGTGGGAGCACCCGGCCACCCAGGAGAACGTGGCCACCCTGCGCCGCCGGGGCGCCGTCGTCATCGAGCCGGCCGTCGGCCGGCTCACCGGCAAGGACACCGGCAAGGGGCGGCTGCCCGATCCCGGGGAGATCTTCGAGGTCTGCCGTGGCGTGCTGCGCCGGGGCGCCCTGCCCGGCGGTACCGGCGGGCCCGACCTCGCCGGCCGGCACGTGGTGGTCAGCGCGGGCGGAACGCGCGAGCCCCTCGACCCGGTCCGCTTCCTGGGCAACCGCTCCTCCGGCAAGCAGGGCTACGCGCTGGCCCGGACCGCCGTCGCGCGCGGTGCCCGGGTCACCCTGGTCTCCGCCAACGCCGCGCTCGCCGACCCCGCCGGGGTGGACGTCGTGCGGGTCGGCACCGCCCTGCAGCTGCGCGAGGCCGTTCTGAAGGCGGCCGCGGACGCGGACGCCGTCGTCATGGCCGCGGCCGTCGCCGATTTCCGGCCGGCGCGGTACGCGGGCGGGAAGATCAAGAAGAAGGACGGGCAGGACCCCGAGCCGGTCGCACTCGTGCGCAATCCCGACGTCCTCGCCGAGATCTCCGCCGACCGGGCCAGGGAGGGCCAGATCGTCGTCGGATTCGCCGCCGAGACGGATGACGTCCTCGCCAACGGGCGCGCCAAACTCCTTCGCAAGGGGTGCGACCTCCTCGTGGTGAATGAGGTCGGCGAGGCCAAGACCTTCGGTTCGGAGGAGAACGAAGCGGTCATCCTGGCCTCCGATGGGAGCGAGGTGGCCGTACCCTACGGTCCGAAGGAAGCGCTCGCGGACCTGGTGTGGGACCAGGTGGCGCCGCGCATCGGATCGCGACGCGCCTGAGTTGCGCCTCTTTCCGCCGGCAATTCCTTGCGTCAGAATGGAGTGCCGCAGGTCACACGCCTCCCACAGGGCGAGACGGGTGGTCCGGCGGACGGTGGCGACCGATAAACTGCATCCGGAACGTGATCGGGCGCAGCCTCCGATGTGGTTCCGCCAATGATTCAGCCAGCAGCCGCTGCAACCCCAGGGAGCGTTGTGTCCCGTCGCCTTTTCACCTCGGAGTCCGTGACCGAGGGTCACCCCGACAAGATCGCTGACCAGATCAGCGACACCATCCTCGACGCGCTCCTCACCGAGGACCCGACCTCGCGCGTGGCCGTGGAGACCCTCATCACCACCGGTCTCGTCCACATCGCGGGAGAGGTGACGACGAAGGCGTACGCGCCGATCGCGCAGCTCGTCCGCGACAAGATCCTGGAGATCGGCTACGACTCGTCGAAGAAGGGCTTCGACGGTGCCTCCTGTGGCGTGTCGGTGTCCATCGGCGCGCAGTCCCCGGACATCGCGCAGGGCGTCGACACCGCCTACGAGCAGCGTGTCGAGGGCGATGAGGACGAGCTCGACAAGCAGGGCGCCGGCGACCAGGGCCTGATGTTCGGCTACGCCTGCGACGAGACCCCCGAGCTGATGCCGCTGCCGATCCACATCGCGCACCGGCTCTCCAAGCGGCTCTCCGAGGTCCGTAAGAACGGGACCATCCCCTACCTGCGTCCCGACGGCAAGACCCAGGTCACCATCGAGTACGACGGCGACAAGGCCGTCCGCCTCGACACCGTCGTCGTGTCCTCGCAGCACGCCGCGGACATCGACCTGGACTCGCTGCTGGCCCCGGACATCCGCGAGTTCGTCGTGGAGCACGTCCTCGCCCAGCTCATCGAGGACGGCATCAAGCTGGAGACCGAGGGCTACCGCCTGCTGGTGAACCCGACCGGGCGCTTCGAGATCGGCGGCCCGATGGGCGACGCCGGCCTGACCGGCCGCAAGATCATCATCGACACGTACGGCGGCATGGCCCGCCACGGCGGCGGCGCCTTCTCGGGCAAGGACCCGTCCAAGGTCGACCGCTCCGCCGCCTACGCCATGCGCTGGGTCGCGAAGAACGTCGTCGCCGCGGGCCTCGCCTCGCGCTGCGAGGTCCAGGTCGCCTACGCCATCGGCAAGGCCGAGCCCGTCGGCCTCTTCGTCGAGACCTTCGGCACCCACAAGGTGGACGTGCAGAAGATCGAGGACGCCATCGGCCAGGTCTTCGACCTCCGCCCGGCCGCGATCATCCGCGACCTCGACCTGCTCCGCCCGATCTACGCCCAGACCGCCGCCTACGGCCACTTCGGCCGCGAGCTGCCGGACTTCACCTGGGAGCGCACCGACCGCGTCGACGCGCTGCGCGCCGCCGCCGGCCTGTAAGCGGCACAGCTCGTGACGGAAGGCCCCGGACCTCGCGGTCCGGGGCCTTCCGCGTGCCCGGGGAGAACCGGCCGGGCGACGCCGGGCCCGGCCGTTGTCGGTGGGGTTTGGTAAGAATGCGGGTGTGAGCAGCACGAACGAATCCGGGCATCAGGGCGGGGACGGGCCCGGCGGCCCGCCGGAGCAGCTCGCGCTGATGCGGGAGATGGTCGCCGAGGCGAAGGCCAAGGCACCCAAGGCGAAGCCGCGGACCTGGCGCGGAGCGGCCCTGGCCGATGAGCTGCCCGTCGCCCGGATCCTCGTCAACAAGGGTGTGCTCCACCTCGACCAGCTGTGGGACTACGCCGTCCCCGCCGAGCTCGCCGAGACCGCCCGGCCCGGCGTCCGGGTCCGCGTCCGCTTCGGGGCGGGCTCCCACCAGGTCCACGGCGGCCGCCGCGAGGGCGGCGGGCTCATCGACGGCTTCATCGTCGAGCGTCGCGCCGAATCCGACTACGACGGCGCGCTCGCCGCCATCGCCCAGGTCGTCTCGCCCGAGATCGTCCTGGGGCCCCGCATGCTCGCCCTCGCCCGGGCCGTGGCCGACCGGTACGCCGGCAGCCTCGCCGACGTGCTCCAGCTCGCGCTCCCCGCGCGCAGCGCCCGCGCCGAGGCCAAGCCGTCGCCCGAGCCGCTGCCCCCGCCCGCCGCCCCGGAGCCCGCGGGCTGGGAGCGCTACGGCGCCGGCCCCGCCTTCCTGCGGGCCCTGGCCGCCGGCTCCGCGCCGCGCGCCGTGTGGACCGCGCTGCCCGGCCCGGGCTGGGCCGACGAACTGGCCCGGGCCATGGCCGCGACCCTGGCCTCCGGCCGCGGCGCCCTCGCCGTGGTTCCCGACGGGCGTACGGCGGCACGCGTCGACGCCGCCTTGACCGCGCTGCTCGGCGAGGGACGGCACGCGCTGCTGACCGCCGAGTCGGGGCCGGAGAAGCGATACCGGCAGTGGCTCGCCGTCAGCCGGGGCTCGGTGCGGGCCGTCGTCGGCACCCGGGCCGCGATGTTCGCGCCCGTACGGGACCTCGGACTGGTCGCGATCTGGGACGACGGCGACTCCAGCCACAGCGACGACCACGCCCCCTTCCCGCACGTCCGGGAGGTACTGGAACTGCGCGCGGTCACCGACGGCTGTGCCTTCCTGGCCGGGAGCACGAGCTGCACCGTGGAGGCCGCCCAGCTCGTCGAGTCCGGCTGGGCGCGTCCGCTGGTGGCCGACCGCGGGACCGTGCGGGCGTGCGCGCCCCGGATCCGGACCGTCGGCGACGAGCTGCTGGCCCGGGACGGGGCGGCGCGGGCCGCGCGGCTGCCGAGCCTGGCGTGGGAGACCGTACGGGAGGGGCTCAAGACCGGGCCCGTCCTCGTCCAGGTGCCCCGGCGGGGCTACGTGCCCCGTCTGGCGTGCGAGCGGTGCCGGACGCCCGCCCGGTGCACGGTGTGCGCGGGCCCGCTGGAGGCCCCCGACGAGCGGGACCTGCACTGCGGATGGTGCGGCCGGCAGGAGAGTGCCTGGCACTGCGAGGAATGCGGGTCCTTCCGGCTGCGGGCCCAGGTGGTCGGCGCCCGGCGCACCGCCGAGGAACTGGGGCGGGCCTTCCCGGCCGTGCCCGTACGGACCTCCGGTCGCGACCACGTCCTGGACGAGGTGCCGGACCGGCCCGCGCTGGTGGTGTGCACGCCCGGGGCCGAGCCGGTCGCGGCGGGCCCCGGGTACGCGGCGGCGCTGCTGCTGGACGGCTGGGCCATGCTGAGCCGGCCCGACCTGCGGGCGGGCGAGGACGCGCTGCGCCGCTGGATCGCGGCGGCCTCGCTGGTGCGGGGCGAGGGGCAGGTCGTGGTGGTGGCGGAGCCGACCCTGCGGCCGGTGCAGGCGCTGGTGCGGTGGGACCCCGTCGGGCACGCGGTGCGCGAGCTCGCCGAGCGGTCCCAACTGGGCTTCCCGCCGGTCTCGCGGATGGCGGCCGTGGCGGGGCGCGGGGAGGCGGTCGAAGCCTTCCTGGCGGCGGCCGGCCTGCCGCCGGACGCCGAGGTCCTGGGCCCCGTCCCGCTGCCGGGGCGGCGCGGGCAGCCCTCGCCGGGGGAGCGGGCGCTGGTCCGCGTACCCCCGGGCAGCGGGGCGGCGCTGGCCGCGGCCCTGAAGTCGGCCCAGGCCGCCCGGCTGGCGCGGGGCGTCCCGCCGTCCGAGGCGGTCCGGGTCCGCATCGACCCGCTGGACATCGGCTAGGCCGTCTCGAGGAGTGGAAGCAGGTCGCGCCCCCGACCGGCTGGTGCTGTGCCCCCCCGCGGCGACCTGTCGCACCGAAGCCCCCGCCGGGGCGGGGGCTTCGGTGGGGTCGGAGCCGTCGGGGGTCGGCGTCCCGGCGGTCTCGGGTCAACCGTTGCGCGGGCCGGGCAAGGCGGCGGGACGGGCCCCGGCCGATGCGGCGTGGGATTCCTCGCGCAGCGGCTGCGGCGGGACCGAGCGGGCCGCCGGGACCGTGGGCAGGGGCCCCAGGGTCCGGGGGGCGGAGCCCTCCGCCAGCGGCTCGCGCTCGACGGTCTCGGCGCTCTGCGCCCGCCGGGCGCCGTAGCGCCGGTGCACGGCCTGCTTGGTGACGCCGAGCGCCGAGCCGACCGCGTCCCACGAGAAGCCGAGCGAGCGGTCGAAGTCCACCGCGGCGGTGACCAGCGTCTCGACGCTGTCCCGCAGCTCCTGCGCGAGGCGGACGGTGGGCGCGGGCGCCCGGCCATAGACGACGAAGCCCGTGGAGGGGCCTGAGCGACGGGGGCGGTAGACGTTGCCGAGCTGGGCGGTGAGCGTACGCAGAGCATCCACCTGCCGGCGAACCCGCTCGATGTCCCGCACCAGGAGGTGCAGGCTGGCCCGTGCTTGGGCGTCGTGGGTGGCGTGGTCGGCCATGAAGAAGCCTCTCGAACCGGTGCTGAAGAGCGGATAGGGCCGCAGACACCGTTCTGTTTCGCGGCCCGTTTCGGTCAATCTCTCTTGACCAACGCTCCACCCGGCGGGCAGGTCACGCTGTGGGGGCGTGTCGGCATATGCGAGGAGCGCGCGTGTGTGCGTACGCCCCCTCGCACGGGCGCCGCATCGCAGGTGGGGCGCCCGTGCGACAGACCATAGACTGGTGCGCTGCTGACAGCCGAGATAGCGAGGTAGACCCCAGTGAAGCTCGTCTTCGCAGGCACCCCCGAGGTCGCCGTGCCCGCCCTGGACGCTCTGATCGCCTCCGGGCGCCACGAGGTCGCCGCCGTCGTGACCCGGCCGGACGCACCCGCCGGACGTGGCCGCCGCCTCGTCGCCAGCCCCGTCGCCCAGCGCGCCGAGGAAGCCGGCATCGAGGTCCTCAAGCCCACCCGGCCGCGCGATCCGGAGTTCCAGGCCCGGCTGCGGGAGATCGGCCCGGACTGCTGCCCGGTCGTCGCGTACGGCGCGCTGCTCCCCAAGAGCGCCCTCGACATCCCCGCGCACGGCTGGGTCAACCTGCACTTCTCGCTGCTGCCCGCGTGGCGCGGTGCCGCGCCCGTACAGCATTCGATCATGGCGGGCGACCAGCTCACCGGCGCCTCCACCTTCCGGATCGAGGAAGGGCTCGACTCCGGCCCCGTCTACGGGATCCTCACCGAGGAGATCCGCGCCACCGACACCAGCGGGGACCTGCTGACCCGCCTCGCCTTCGCGGGATCCGGCCTGCTGCTCGCCACCATGGACGGCATCGAGGACGGCACCCTGCGCGCCGTCGAGCAGCCCGCCGACGGGATCTCCCTCGCCCCGAAGATCACCGTCGAGGACGCCCGGGTCGACTGGACGGCGCCCGCGATGCGCGCCGACCGGCTGGTGCGCGGCTGCACCCCGGCGCCGGGCGCATGGACGGTCTTCCGGGGGGAGCGGCTCAAGCTCATCTCCCTCGCACTGGTCGGCGACCGCACGGACCTCGCACCGGGCGACCTGGGCGTGGGCAAGAACAACGTCTACGTCGGCACCGGGTCGCACGCCGTGGAGCTGCTCTGGGTGCAGCCGCAGGGCAAGAAGCCGATGAAGGCCGCCGACTGGGCGCGCGGGGTGCGGATCGCTCCCGGCGAGCGCCTGGGCGCCGCCGACGTAGGCTGATCCGGTCCCCGTCGGGCCGAGGTCCGCGGACTTCCGCGGCAGCCGCCCCCGGCGCCGCTTCGTTCCATCCCCAGCGTTACGTAACCCCGGAGCACCTTTCACGTGAGCGAACAGCCCCGTAGCCGACCGGCAGCCACCTCGGGCAAGGGCGGCGGCAAGCCGGCCAAGTCGGGCAAGCCGTACCGCCGGCCGCAGAAGGACCCCGTCCGGATGCTGGCCTTCGAGGTGCTGCGGGCGGTGGACGAGCGCGACGCCTACGCGAACCTCGTGCTGCCACCGCTGCTGAAGAAGGCCCGTCAGGACGAGAGCTTCCAGGCGCGGGACGCGGCACTGGCCACCGAGCTGGTGTACGGGACGCTGCGCCGCCAGGGCACGTACGACGCGGTCATCAAGGCGTGCATCGACCGGCCGCTGCGCGAGGTGGACCCGCCGGTGCTCGACGTGCTCTCGCTGGGGGCGCACCAGCTGCTCGGCACCCGGATCCCCACGCACGCGGCGGTCTCGGCGAGCGTGGAGCTGGCCCGGGTCGTGCTCGGGGACGGGCGCGCGAAGTTCGTGAACGCCGTGCTGCGGAAGATCTCCGCGCACGACCTGGACGGCTGGCTCGAGAAGGTGGCGCCCCCGTACGAGGACGACGCCGAGGAACACCTCGCCGTCTACCACTCGCACCCGAGGTGGGTCGTCAGCGCCCTGTGGGACGCGCTGGGCGGCGGGCGGGCCGGCATCGAGGACCTGCTGGAGGCCGACAACGAGCGGCCCGAGGTCACGCTGGTGGCGCGGCCCGGCCGGTCGACCACCCAAGAGCTGCTGGAGGCGGTCGGCGAGGACTCGGCGCTGCCGGGGCGCTGGTCCCCATACGCGGTGCGGATGGCGGAGGGCGGCGAACCGGGCGCGCTGGAGGCCGTCCGCGACGGCCGCGCCGGCGTCCAGGACGAGGGCAGCCAGCTGGTGGCGATGGCCCTGGCGGCCGTACCGGTCGAGGGCCGCGACGCCCGCTGGCTGGACGGCTGCGCGGGACCCGGCGGCAAGGCCGCGCTGCTGGCCGCGCTGGCCGCGGAGCGCGGGGCGTTCCTGCTGGCCTCCGAGAAGCAGCCGCACCGGGCGCGGCTGGTCGAGCGCGCGCTCGCCGGCAACCCCGGCCCGTACCAGGTCATCACCGCGGACGGGACGCGGCCGCCGTGGCTGCCGGGGTCCTTCGACCGGGTCCTGATGGACGTCCCCTGCTCGGGCCTCGGCGCGCTGCGCCGCCGCCCGGAGGCCCGCTGGCGCCGTCGGCCGGAGGACCTGGAGAGCTTCGCGCCGCTCCAGCGCGGGCTGTTGCGCGAGGCCCTGTCGGCCGTCCGGGTGGGCGGCGTCGTGGGCTACGCGACGTGCTCGCCGCACCTGGCGGAGACCCGGGTGGTCGTCGAGGACGTACTGAAGGGCCGCGGCGCGGGCGCCGCCCCGATCGCGGCGGAACTGATCGACGCGCGGCCGTACATGCAGGGGGTGCCGGCGCTGGGCGACGGCCCCGACGTGCAGTTGTGGCCGCACCTGCACGGGACGGACGCGATGTACCTGGCGCTGCTGCGCAGGACGGCTTAGGCCGACTCTTCCGGACGGCCGCCGAGGCCCGGCGGCGGGAGCGGGCGGGAGGCGTACGGGCCCGCCGCCGGGCCGGTCCTCCCGCCGGGGACGGGAGTTTCGGGGTAGTGGCCGGAACCGTTCGACGGCATGGCACGCTTGGGGCATGGCCGTTCAGATCAATCCCAGCATCTTGTCCGCCGACTTCGCCCGGCTCGCCGACGAGGCGAAGGCCGTCCAGGGGGCGGACTGGCTCCATGTCGACGTCATGGACAACCACTTCGTCCCGAACCTCACGCTCGGTGTGCCGATCGTGGAGTCGCTGAGCCGGGCGACGGACATTCCGCTCGATCTGCACCTCATGATCGAGGACCCCGACCGCTGGGCCCCCCAGTACATCGAGGCGGGCGCCGGGTCGGTCACCTTCCACGCCGAGGCGGCCGCGGCGCCCGTGCGGCTCGCGCGGGAGATCCGGGCCAAGGGTGCTCGCGCCTCCATGGCGCTGAAGCCCGCGACGCCCATCGAGCAGTACGAGGACATCCTCCCCGAGCTCGACATGCTGCTGATCATGACGGTCGAGCCCGGCTTCGGCGGCCAGCCCTTTCTCGACATCATGCTGCCCAAGATCCGCCGTACCCGGGAGCTGATCGCCAAGCACGGTCTGGAGCTGTGGCTCCAGGTCGACGGCGGGGTCTCCGCCTCGACCATCGAGCGGTGCGCCGAGGCCGGCGCGGACGTGTTCGTCGCGGGCAGCGCGGTCTACGGAGCGGTCGATCCGGCGTCCGCCGTGCGCACGCTGCGTGAGCAGGCGGGTGCGGCCATCGCGGCGGCCCCCTGGGCTTGCGACCACTGAGACAAGGCTCGGTGAACAGCTCGGTGAACGGGAGCTGTCCAGGCTGATCAACGGCCGCCGTATCTGACAGGATGAACGGCGAGTCGAGAGTGTGAACAGCAGTGAGGAGAACGCGGTGTCTGCAATGTCGGCGGGACGGTCAGCCCTGCGGATGGGACCCGCGGAGCTGGTGCAGGCGGCGGCCATGGCGCGCCGCTTCTACCTGGAGGGAAAGTCCAAGATCCAGATCGCCGAGGAGTTCGGCGTGAGCCGCTTCAAGGTGGCCAGGGTCCTGGAGACCGCCCTGGAGCGCGACCTCGTACGCATCGAGATCCGGGTGCCGGCGGAGCTGGACGCGGAGCGCTCGGACGCGCTGCGGTCCCGCTACGGGCTGCGGCACGCCGTGGTCGTCGAGTCCCCGGCCGATGCCACCGAGGACGCCCCGGACCCGGAGAACCTGGGCGCCGTGGCGGCCGACCTGCTGGGGGAGCTCGTCAACGAGGGCGACGTACTGGGCCTCGCGTGGGGGCGCTCCACCATCCACATGGCCGCCTCCCTGCACCGGCTGCCCCCCTGCACCGTCGTCCAGCTGACCGGCGTGTACGACGCGGGGACGGCCGAGCGCGGGTCCGTGGAGGCCGTACGCAGGGCCGCGCAGGTGTCGGGCGGGGACGCGCACCCCATCTACGCGCCGATGCTGCTGCCCGACCCCGCGACCGCTGCCGCCCTGCGCAACCAGACGGGCATCGCGCGGGCCTTCGAGTACTTCGACAAGGTGACCGTCGCCGCGGTCTCCATCGGGTCGTGGGAGCCGGGGATCTCGACCGTCCACGACATGCTGAGCGACGAGGAGCGGGCTCACTACGCCTCGCTGGGCGTCGCCGCCGAGATGTCGGCCCACTTGTTCGACGCGCAGGGCCGCCGGGTCGGGCGGGACCTCGGCGAGCGCTGCATCACCGTGGAGGCCGATCGGCTGCGCCGGATCCCCGAGGTCGTCGCCATCGCCGGCGGGCTGCGCAAGGCGTCCGCGATCGGGGCGGTGCTGCGGTCGGGACTCGTGACCAGCCTCGTCACCGACACCGCCGTGGCGGACTACCTGCTCACGGAATCCCAGCCCGGGCTGCGGCCCGCCCTGGAGCGGGCCGACCCCGACGAGTGATTGTTCGGATTGGTCCGATTGGCCGGACGAACGGGGGCCGAACACGCGCCGCGGAGGTTCCCCGGTGCGGATGGTGCCGTAATTGAGATCCGAACGGCGGACCGTTCGACGGCCTGCGGGGCGCATACTGGGTGCAATGACAAAGTCCGCAGTACCTCGCCGCCATTTGCCGTCCAGCCCGTTCAAGGCCCCCGTGGAAGCGCCCCTCCGGCACTTCAGCGTCGGCGACCGGGTTACTCACGATGAGCACGGCCTCGGCCGTGTCGTCGCCGTTGAGGAGGGGATCGCTGTCCTCGTCGAATTCGGGCCGGAGGTCCGCAAGCGCATCCTGAGCCCGTACACCAAGATGGCCGCGCTCTGAAGAGAGCGCGCGATTCGCGGGCGAATCGGATATTTGGCACGATCGGTGCATGATCTTTCGGAACGTGCCCCGATCGTTGCTGCGTGTACTGGGGGCCGTGTTCCTTTGTGCGGCGCTGGTCGGCGCGGTGGGTTGCGGCGGGAAGAAACCCGCGCCTACCGCCGCCAACACCGGTGCCGCTAGTCCCGGCGCCCCGGTAGGTACCGCCCCGAGCGGGGCGGAGAGTTCCGCCGTGCCCGTGCCGACGCCCGGGTGGGCGAAGGGGATGGCCACCGTACGGGCCGACGCGCTGCCGCGGCAGGCCCGGGACGTACTCGCGCTGATCGACAAGGGCGGGCCGTACCAGTACCGCCAGGACGGGACGGTCTTCGGCAATTTCGAGAAGATCCTGCCCCGGCAGAAGCGCGGCTACTACCACGAGTTCACCGTGAGGACGCCCGGTGAGCGGGACCGCGGGGCCCGCCGGATCGTGACCGGCGAGGGCGGGGAGTTCTTCTACACGGACGACCACTACAAGACCTTCAAGGCGGTTATCCGATGACCCTGGACCCGCAGCCGCTCGCCCCCGCGCTCGAAGCCGCCGAAGCCGCGGGCTGGGCGACCGTCCGGCTGGACCTGGACGGCGTACGGAGCAAGGCGGAGCTGATGCGGCGGTGCGGCGGGGCGCTGGGGGCTCCCGACTACTTCGGTGGGAACTGGGACGCGCTGGCCGACGCGCTGCGCGACCTGTCGTGGCTGCCGGACGCGCCCGGCCGGCTGGTGGCGGTGACGTCCTGGCGGGGGTACGCGATCGAGCGGCCGGACGACTGGGAGACGCTGCGGGAGATCCTGGAGGAAGCCGTCGACTTCTGGCGCGAGGACGACGGGACCGCCCTGACCGTGCTGCTGGCCGAGCCGCCGGACGGCACGGTGCGTGGCAAGGCCGGCGGCGGGCACTGAGCCGGGCCCCGTGACGCCGGCGGGGCCGAGAGCGGGTGGCGGCTGGGGACGCCGCGGGCCCGGCAAGATCCGAAAGAGTCGGCCCTAGCCCTTCGGGGTCCAGGGCGGGGTCTGCCCCCAGGACCAGACGGGGATCGGGGCCGCGTCGACCGGGGGCGGGTTGGGCCCCGAGTAGATCAGGGCCATGCGGGTGCCCCACTCGATGTAGTACGCGAAGACCGCGCGGAACTCCGGGTCGCCGGGCAGGCCCACCTCGTCGGCGGTGTCCATCAGCAGGTCCACCCAGCGGCGCCGCTGCCGTTCGGTGATCGCGCGGCCCAGGTGCTTGGTGGCCATGTGCCGGTGACCGCCGTGCGAGGCCGTGTACCGCGCCGGGCCGCCGAAGACCTCCGCCAGCCAGACCGCGACGTGCCGGGCGTGCCCGGGGTCCATGCCGGCGAAGACCGGGGCCAGGACCTCGTCGCGCAGGACGTGGGCGTAGAAGGCGTCCGTGAGGCGGTTCATCGCCTCCTCCCCGCCCATCCACTCGTAGATCGTGGGCGTGGTGCCGGGTGTGGTGCTCATGAGGGGATCGACGCCTTTCCGGGGCCGGCCACCTCGGTGACGACGTAGTGCTGCATCTCCTCGATGGCCGTCACGTACGGACGGATCGCCGAGAAGAACGCCGGGAAGTGCTCTCCCTTGCGGAATCCCGTGAGGTGGGCCTCGACCGAGGTCCAGCGGATGCGCAGGATGTAGAGCTCGGGCTCTTCCTCGCAGCGGGCCAGCTCGTAGTCGATGCACTCCGGGGAGGCCGCCAGGGCGTCGGCGGCCCTGGCGTAGGCGCCCTCGAAGGCCGGTCGGTCGTCCAATGCGATCCGGTAGCGGATGTATTCGACGGAGGTGGTCATGGTGTGCGTCTCTCCCTGGGGTCGGGCGTCGATCGCCGCCGGTCCGGGTCGGCGGCGCGTGATCATGCGCGGAAGCGGAGGTGTTGCGGCGTTACGGCCCGGACTCCTCGGAGTCGGCGACGTCCGGGCCCTCGGCCCGCACCTGTCGGACCCGGTCCAGGGACTCGCGAAGGTCCGCCAGCCAGGTGTCGGTGTTGCGTCCGACCAGGCGGACGCACCAGGCCAGCGCGTCGGCGCGGCTGCGGGCGACGCCGCCGGCGACCAGGGTGTCGAGGACCTGGCGCTCGGGCTGGCGCAGGCGGGTCATGACCGGGACCGCGAGGTGGGTGAAGAGGGTCGTTTCCTCGCCCGACCGGACGGCCCAGGACACCTTGCGGCGGTAGAGCTCCTCCGCCTCCCGGGCGACCTCGACCCGTTGTTCGCGGGTGCGCTCGCGGAACGCGGCGACCGACTCGGCGGCCGGGAGGGTTCCGACGACCGTGATCTCCTCCCGGTCCACCGTGACGGACAGGAGCGACTCGTAGACGTCCACCGGCAGGCGCTCGGCGAACCACGCCCGGAGCTGTTCGTTCTGCTCGGTTGTAATCATGTAATCAACGGTGCGTCCGGTGCCGCCTTGATCGCAAGGGCCCGGGCCGTTTTCGTGGTGTTCGGGAAGCTCTTCGTCAGCGATGGCCGGATCTGGCGCCCGGTCGCCGGATGCGGCGGTGGACTCCCGATATCTGGGTAACGTGTGAGGCGAGGGCGGGCTGGTGGACTCCCCGTGTGCGGACCGCGCGGCCGCCTTCTCGATGGTCGGGCAGGTTGTCGGATCCAGCTGGTCGCGGGGGAGGCCCGGATGGCTCGCTTAGTCCTGCCGGAGGAATCCGGCAAGGAGATCGCCGCAGTGATCGACGCGTCGATCTCGCTGTTCTTCGAGTCCTTACCCCGGCGGGACCAGCGGAACTGGGCCCGCGTCTACCTCGACGGCCTCGTGCGCACCAACGGGAAGAAGACCATCCGCAACATCGCCGGATCTGGGGCCGGTTCCGTCGAACAGAGCCTCCAGCAGTTCATCAGCAAATCCCCCTGGGACTGGGCGCCCGTCCGACGCTCCCTCGCACAGCACCTCGAACGCGCCGTCCAGCTCCCGCTGGCCTGGGTGGTCCAGCCGATGGTCATCGAAAAGGCCGGCGACCGCTCGGTGGGGGTCGGCCGGCAGTTCGTCCCCCAGCTCGGCCGCACGGCCAACTGCCAGCAGGCAGCCGGCGTCTGGCTCGCCTCCGGCGACGCGGGCTTCCCCGTCGAGTGGACGCTCACCCTCCCCGGACCCTGGACGTCGGAGGTCCCGCGCCGGCGGCGGGCCGGCATTCCCGACACGGCGCGCTCGCTCACCCCCGCCCAGGACGCCGTACACGCGGTCCGCAGGATGGCCGCCACCTGGCAGCTCCAGCGCAGGCCCGTGGTGATGGAAGTGGCCAACACCGAGATCGGGCGGTGCGTCGAGTCCTTCGCGCTCCAGGACATCCCCTTCGTGTTCAAGGTGGACGGCACCCTGCCCGTCTCCTTCGCGGGGGCCGGTCGGCTCAGGCCCGGACCCCACACCGCGCCCGCCCGGGAACTCGTCGACTCCCTGCGCTCGCGGCGCCGCGCCGTCGAATGGACCCCCTACGGCCGCGCCGGATCAGCGGTGACCCTGCTCGCCTCGGCCGCCGTGTCCGCGAGCGCCGGGGAGGAGGGGCCCCTCGCGGCGCCGAACACCCCGCTGCTGCTCGTCGGAGCGTGGTCCGAGGCGGCCCCGCTGCCCTCGGAGTTCTGGATCACCAACATCGGCGACCGGCCGCTCGCACAGCTGTTCCTGCTGGCCAAGCTCACCGACCGGGTCGCGCTCGACTTCGCCGAGGTGTGCGAACCCGCCGGCATCCGGGACTTCGAGGGCCGGTCCTTCCGGGGCTGGCACCACCACGCCACCCTCGCCAGCGTCGCCCACGCCGCGATGCTGCTCGGAGTCCGCGGGCGCGGGCCCGGGCCGTACACCGGTCAGGCCCGCGGCGTCCACCCGGCCGTCGCGCGCCAACGGCCGCGCCGCTCCGCTCCGGCGGGCCGTCGGGACTAAGGTCCCGTAGGAAACGACCACACGGCCCCGTGCGTCCTGGACGATCAGCCCGGACGTGTAAACACCGGGCCGTGGGAGAATGAAGTACGTGCGTTTCCTCGGCTGCCCTGACGTGGGTAGGACGGGCTCCTCCGATTCGACTGGGATGTTCTGCACGTGCGTTTTCTCAATGACCTGAAGCCGCCGTACGACCTGACGTACGACGATGTGTTCATGGTGCCGAGCCGCTCCGCGGTGGGTTCCCGCCAGGGCGTCGACCTGTCCGCCCCCGACGGCACCGGCACCACCATTCCGCTGGTCGTGGCCAACATGACCGCCATCGCCGGCCGCCGGATGGCCGAGACGGTCGCCCGCCGCGGCGGCATCGTCGTCATCCCGCAGGACATCCCCATCGAGATCGTCACCGACGTCATCTCCTGGGTGAAGACCCGCCACCTCGTGCTCGACACCCCGATCACGCTGGCGCCCACCCAGACCGTCGCCGACGCACTGTCCCTGCTGCCCAAGCGGGCGCACGGCGCCGGCGTCGTCGTGGACTCCGAGGGCCGCCCGGTGGGCGTCGTCACCGACCACGACCTGACCGGCGTGGACCGCTTCACCCAGCTCTCCGAGGTCATGTCGAAGGAGCTCCTGCTCATCGACGCCGACATCGACCCCCGCGAGGCCTTCAACAAGCTCGACGCCGGCCACCGCAAGCTGGCCCCGGCCGTCGACGAGGACGGCAAGCTCGTCGGCATCCTCACCCGCAAGGCCGCGCTGCGCGCGACCCTGTACACCCCCGCCACCGACGCCGACGGCAAGCTGCGCGTCGCGGCCGCCGTCGGCATCAACGGCGACTTCGTGCAGAAGGCCAAGCAGCTGCTCGACGCGGGCGTGGACACGCTCGTCATCGACACGGCGCACGGCCACCAGGAATCCATGATCAGCGCGATCAAGGCCGTTCGCGCGCTCGACCCTCGGGTCCCGATCGTCGCCGGCAACATCGTCGCCGCCGAGGGCGTCAAGGACCTCATCGATGCCGGCGCCGACATCATCAAGGTCGGTGTGGGCCCCGGCGCCATGTGCACCACCCGCATGATGACCGGTGTGGGCCGCCCGCAGTTCTCCGCGGTGCTGGAGTGCGCGGCCGAGGCGAAGAAGTACGGGAAGCACGTGTGGGCCGACGGCGGCGTCCGCCACCCGCGCGACGTGGCGATGGCGCTGGCCGCCGGCGCCTCGAACGTCATGATCGGCTCCTGGTTCGCCGGTACCTACGAGTCCCCGGGCGACCTGCAGCAGTCGGCCGACGGCCGCCTGTACAAGGAGTCCTTCGGCATGGCCTCGGCGCGCGCGGTGCAGAACCGCACGTCGGAGGAGTCGGCGTACGACCGTGCCCGCAAGGGGCTCTTCGAGGAGGGCATCTCCACCTCGCGGATGTTCCTCGACCCGGCCCGTCCGGGTGTCGAGGACCTGATCGACTCGATCATCGCCGGTGTCCGTTCCTCCTGCACCTACGCGGGTGCGGGCTCCCTCGCGGAGTTCGAGGAGAAGGCCGTCGTGGGCGTCCAGTCCGCGGCCGGCTACGCCGAGGGCAAGCCGCTGCACGCCAGCTGGAGCTAGTCCCCCCGCCCGGGACCCGCGTTGCGGCCCCGGTCCCCGTCCTTCCCGGACGGGGACCGGGGCCGTCGTGGCTTCCGGGTCCGGGCTTCCGGGTCCGGGCTACGGTTCGGTCCCCAGGTCCGGTCTCCAGGTTCGGTCAGCGTCGGGGGAGCCGACCCTCCGGTGCTGAACTGTGCACTCCTGCACGGTACTTGGGAACGCGCACGGTGATCTTCATGCCGGCCCCGACGCCCGTTTCGATGACGAGCCCGTGGTCGTCGCCGTAGACCTGGCGCAGCCGCTCGTCGACATTGGGCAGCCCGACGCCCGAGGAGGAGCCCGCGTGCTCCCCGGCCAGGATCCGGCGGAGCAGCGCCGGATCCATCCCGACGCCGTTGTCCTCGATGGTGATCAGCGCCTCCGCGCCCGCGTCCCGGGCCGCGATCGTGATCCGGCACTCCTCGGTGGAGTCCTCCAGCCCGTGCTTGACCGCGTTCTCCACGAGCGGTTGCAGGCACAGGAACGGAAGCGCCACGGGCAGCACTTCGGGTGCCACCTGCAGGGTCAGCTTCAGACGCTCCCCGAACCGGGCCCCGGCCAGCGCCAGGTACTGCTCGATGGAACGCAGCTCCTCGGCCAGCGTCGTGAAGTCCCCGTGCCGGCGGAAGGAGTAGCGGGTGAAGTCCGCGAACTCCAGGAGCAAATCCCGGGCCCGCTCCGGATCGGTGCGCACGAACGAGGCGATCGCCGCCAGGGAGTTGAAGATGAAGTGGGGGGAGATCTGCGCGCGCAGCGCCTTGATCTCCGCCTCCATCAGCCGGGTCCGCGAGCGGTCCAGCTCGGACAGCTCCAGCTGTACGGAGACCCAGCGCGCGACCTCGGTCGCGGCCCGCACCAGCACCGCCGACTCGTGGGACCCGTAGGCCACCAGTGCGCCCAGCATCCCGTCCTCACCGGTCAGCGGGGCGACCACCGCCCACTTCAGCGGGCAGTGGGGCCGCTCGCACTCGGTTCGCACGCTCTGGCTGCGACCCGATTCCAGCAGGACCGCGACCCGGGCCATCACCCGCTCCTCGTGGTGGTCGGCGCCGGGGCCGTCCCAGGCGAGGACGTGTCCGCGGTCCGTGAGGCACAGGGCCTCGGTGCCGAGCAGGGAGCGCAGACGTTTGGCGGCCTTGCGGGCCGCGTCCTGAGTGAGGCCGGCGCGCAGCGGGGGAGCGGCCAGCGAGGCGGTGTGCAGGGTGTGGAAGGTGGCCCGCTCGACGGGGGTGCCGAGGTCCAGGCCGAGGGCGCGTTCGCCGCGCCGGGCCTGCCACCGGCCGCCTGCCCAGCCGGCGCCGAGCAGCAGCGCGGCGGCGGTCGCCGACAGGACCGAGAGCACCGCTCCGGTCACGGAGCACCGCCCTTGCCGCTGCCCGCGCCGCCGCCCACGCGGGCCGGCGCCTCACCCGCCACGTCCTCCGGCAGGTGGAGCCGGGCCAGGATCGCCGCCGTCCCCGCCGGGATCCGCCCGCGCGTAGCCAGCGACACCCCCACCATCGTCACGAACCCCAGCGGCACCGACCACACGGCCGGCCACGCCAGCAGCGTGTTCGCCCAGCCGGCCGGAGCCAGCCCGGCCCGCGTCGCCAGCACCGCGCCGAGTGCCGCCCCGCCCCCCGTCACCAGCCCGGCCACCGCCCCCGGCGCGGTCAGCCCGCGCCACCAGATCCCCAGTACCAGCAGCGGGCAGAACGAGGACGCCGACACCGCGAAGGCCAGCCCCACCGCGTCCGCCACCGGCACGTCCGTCGCCGCCACGCTCCCGACCAGCGGTACCAGGATCGCCACCAGCACCGCGACCCGGAAGCTGCGCACCCCCCGCGAAGGCAGCACGTCCTGGTGCAGCACGCCGGCCACCGCCATCGTCAGCCCCGACGCCGTCGACAGGAACGCCGCGAACGCGCCCCCGGCCAGCAGCGCCCCCAGCAGCTCCCCCGCCGTCCCGCCCACCATCCGGGCCGGCAGGACCAACACCGCCGCGTCGGCCTCGCCGGTCAGGGCCAGCTCGGGGGCGTAGATCCGGCCCAGCACCCCGTACACGGGAGGCAGCAGGTAGAAGGTGCCGACCAGTCCGAGCACCACCAGCGTGGTCCGCCGCGCCGTCCGCCCGTTCGGGCTCGTGTAGAAGCGCACCGCCACGTGCGGCAGCCCCATGGTTCCGAGGAAGGTGGCCAGGATCAGCCCGTACGTCGCGTACAGCCGCAGCTCAGGCCGGTCCCCGGACAGCGGCTGCGACCAGCTCGACACGCCGGGTCCGGCCTCGGTGCGGGTCTGCGGCACCGGTGAGTCCGGTGCGAAGGCCAGGCGCGTGTGCGCCCGTACGGAATGCTGCCCGGAGGCGAGGGTCACGGGCTCGTCCTCGTACGCGTGCCCGTCCACCCGGCCGGTCACCGTCACCGTCAGCGGCGCGTCCACGGACAGCCGTACGTCCTCGGCCAGGGTGACGGCGGTGTGCTCGCGGAAGACCGCTGGGGCGTCGAAGCCGGCGCGCGGCGCGCCGTCCCCCGCCCAGGCCGCCAGCAGGAAGAACACCGGGACCAGCAGGGCGGTCAGTTTCAGCCAGTACTGGAAGGCCTGCACGAAGGTGATGCTGCGCATGCCGCCGGCCGCGACCGCCGCCGTCACCACGCAGGCGACGACCACCCCGCCCACCCAGTGCGGGGCCCCGGTCAGGATCTGCAGCGTCAGGCCCGCGCCCTGGAACTGCGGCAGCAGGTACAGCCAGCCGACCCCGAGCACGAACAGCACCGCGATCCGCCGCACGGCCTGCGATTCGAGGCGGGCCTCGGCGAAGTCGGGCAGCGTGTAGGCGCCCGAACGGCGCAGCGGGGCCGCCACGAGCACCAGCAGGACCAGGTACCCGGCCGTGTAGCCCACCGGGTACCAGAGCATCTGCGGACCCTGGAGCAGGACCAGGCCGGCCACGCCGAGGAAGGAGGCCGCGGAGAGGTACTCGCCGCCGATGGCCGCGGCGTTGAGGCGGGGGCCGACCGTGCGCGAAGCCACGTAGAAGTCGGAGGTTGTCCGGGATATCCGCAGGCCCAGCGCGCCGACCAGCACCGTGACCAGGACGACGACGGTGACCGCGGTCAGCGCGTACGTGTGGTTCACCGGTCGGGTCCCTTCGGCTGGGGGCCGCGGGGCGGCGGGGCGGGGTCACGGGAGTCTACGCATGCCCCCGGGCCGCTCGACAGGCCCTCGCGCACGCCTTCCCGGCCACGGCGCCAGTGCCTGTCCGAGAGGTCGCCCCTCAGCGCAAGTCCAGCTCGCCCACTGTCTGGCCTCCGCTGGTCTCACCCGTCAGACGGAACCCGAGCCCGAGGTAGAAACCCTCGGGGCCGCCCGTGCCCGGATGCCACGTCGCGGTCAGACGGGTGCCGCCGCGACGGCGAATTTCAGCGGCGACGGACTCGACCGCGAAGCGACCGTAACCGCGAGCCTGTTCGCCGGCCGCGATGTTGAGCCGCCAGAGACCCGACCGGATGTCCGTGCCCGTGCCGTCGCCCTTCCAGTCGATGCCGTGGAAGGCCATGAGGAAACCGACCGGACGGTCACCGTCGACGATGAGGCGGGGCCAGGCCATGCCGGGATGGACATACGCCTCGGCCAGAGATTTCACGACCGGCGCGACCAAGTGCTCTTGGTCCGGACGGACCCGCAGAGCGATTGCGACGTCGAAGTTGGCCGGGGTGATCTCCCGCAGAGAGAGTGTGGTCGTCATGCAGGAACCCTAGGCCAGTAGATCAACTGGATTCTGCGGCCGCCTTGAGGCTGCCGGGGACGACCCGTATCCATGAACGGGCGCGCCCCATCGGACAGCTCCCTGGTGCCGTGACCGTCAGAGCGCGGGGTCGCGGTGCTCCGCGCAGTCGCGCAGGGCGATCTCCAACTCCACGTACGACTCCTCGGCGCGCCGGAAGGCCAGCGTCAGTGCCGCCTCCGCCCGGGGCGGCACCTGCCCGCGCACGCCCTCGTGGGCCTCGTACAGTACGTCCGCCCAGCGGGCGGCCGCGCTGCGCAGGCGGGCCAGCAGGGCCTCGGCCTCGACGGGCCCGGCCGGACGTGTGCGGGGAAGCCCGGTCAACGTGTCGAGCAGCGCCTGGATTTCGGACATCTGCTACCTCCCGGGGCGGAAGATCCACGATACGCGCGGCCGGCCGGCCCCGGCGCCGGCCCCGCGACCCCTGCGGCCGACGGCCCCGGCGGATCGCCGTACGCCCCTCCCGGAACGGTGAACGGGCGGCATGAGCGCCGGACGGTCGGCAAGACCCGCCCGCCGGCCCCCGGCCCCCGCCCGCCGGCCCCCGGCCCCAACCTCAGCGCACGGCCCGGCGCATCAACAGGTCCCGCAGTTCCCGCGCGTGCCGTCGGCTCACCTGGAGTTCGGCCGGTCCGACGCGCACCGTGGTGGTGCCGGCGTCCAGGCGCAGTTCGTCGATGCGGCCCAGTGCCACCAGATGGCGGCGGTGGATGCGGACGAACCCGCGCGCGGCCCACCGCTCCTCCAGCGTGGACAGCGGTATCCGCACCAGGTGGCTGCCGTCGTCGGTGTGCAGCCTGGCGTAGTCGCCCTGGGCCTCCACGTACGCGATGTCCGCGATCGCCACGAATCGGGTGACGCCGCCCAGTTCGACGGCGATCTGGTCGGGGGCGCGGTCCGGACCGTGGTCGGCGGCCGCGGACGCGGGGCCCGCCACGGGGGCCGGCGGACGCGGCGCCGCTTCGAGGAGGGCGGACTCCGGCGGCAGCTCTGCCCGGCCGGACTGCGCGCAGGCCCGCCGCACGGCCTCGGCCAGCCGCTCCGGCCGCACCGGTTTGAGCACGTAGTCCACGGCCTTGAGGTCGAAGGCCTGTACGGCGAACCCCTCGTGGGCGGTGACGAACACGATCAGCGGCGGCCGCGCGAACCCGGCCAGCAGCCGGGCGATGTCCAGCCCGGTCAGTCCCGCCATGTGGATGTCGAGGAAGACCACGTCGATGCCGTCGGCCCCGTCCGGGCCGCTCTCCAGCGCGCGGGTGATCCGGCGCAGCGCCTCGGTGGCGTCCGAGGCACCCTCGGCGCTGCGTACGCGGGGGTCGGAGCGCAGCAGGTAGAGGAGCTCTTCGAGCAGGGGCTTCTCGTCGTCGACGGCCAGAACGCGCAGCATGGCGCGGAGTCTAGTGCTGTGGCCGGGCAGGTCCACCGGGGGCGACCCGTGGACCTCCCCGGCCACAGCACGGGCGGTATGGTGCGCGGCCCCTGCCTCGGGGGGAGGAGAGGCAGGGGCCGCGCCGTCAGGTGGTCAGGGGCCGCGCCCTCCCGGGGCGCGGAGGTGCGGCTACTTGCCGGTGATGAGCTTGCCGTCGGGGGCGACCGCGTACCAGGTGCCGCCGACGCCCTGGCCGTTGGTGTCGCCGGCCTTCTTGTCGCCGCTGAAGGTGTAGACGGGCCAGCAGTTCACCGTCTGCTGCTTCTTGCCGTCGGGGCGGTCCAGGACCAGGTAGTTCTTCTCGATGATTCCCTTGGCGTTCGCCTGGTCCACCGGCGGCACGACCGGCCACTTGGCCTCGCAGTCGCCCTCGCACTTGGAAACCATCGGCCAGGCGGTGTCGGGCTTGAACCGGTAGACGGTCATCCCGTTGCCGTCGACGATGTGGTCGCCCAGCTTGGGGTCCTTGGCCACGGTCAGCGCGCCCTCGGCCTGGTCCGCGCCGGCCGGAGGGGCGGCCGGAGCCGCGGCGGCCGGCTTCGCCGCCTTCTTGCCGTCGGGAGCGGCCGCGAACCAGGTGCCGCCGACGCCCTGCCCGTTGGTGTCGCCCGCCTTCGTGTCCTTGGAGTACCGGTACACGGGCCAGCCGGCCACCGTCAGCTGCTTGCTGCCGTCGGTGCGGACCACCTCGCCCAGGAGCGCCGGGTCGGTGCCCGCGGCGGCGGTCGCGTCACCGGCGGCGACCACCGGCCACGTCTTCGCGCAGTCCCCGTCGCAGTTCGACTTCGGCGGCTTCGCGGTGTCCTTGTCGAAGCGGTACAGGGTGAAGCCCGCGCTGTCGGTGAGGACCGGGCCCAGTTGGTCGTCCGGTGTGACGGCCAGCTGGCCCGCGGGCTTGGCGGCGCCGTCCAAGGCCGAGCCCGAGCCGGAGCCCGAGCCCGCGGCTTCGCCGTAGCCGTACCCGTCGCCGTTGCCGGAGGTCTGGGCGGAGGCGACGGCGCCGGCCGGCGCGGTGGTGTCGCCTGCCTTGTCGCCCCCGCCGCAGGCGGTCGCGCCGAGTGCGACGACGACCGCCACGGCCGCCAGGGTGGTTCCGCGCTTGATACCCATGGTGAACTCTCCCACGTGTGGTCCCGGTGTCCGCCGCTGCGCCCGTCGGTGCGGAGCGGCGGCAACTGTGTGCAGGACACGCCTCGTTGGAGTCGTTGCGTTCAACGCGTGCGGTGTGGGCTGTTTCACTCACCCCGCGTCGAACCCGGCCCGCCGCACGGCCGTGGCCACAGCGAGGCCGAGCGTGTGGTGACCGGAGTCGTTGGGATGCAGGCCGTCCGCCAGGTGCTCGGGGCCCAGCAGGTCGCGCCCCGGCAGCAGGGCGAGGCGGTCGTCCCCGGCGGCGATCCGGTCCCGGGTGGCGCGCTCCATCGCGTCGCGCAGTGCGCCGAGGGTGGCGCCCAGCTTGTTCGGGGTGCGCTCGGCGTCGGGGCGCAGTACGGGGGAGAGCAGCAGCAGCGGTGTCCGGGGGTGGCCCTGGCGGACCAGTTCGATGAACGCGCGGGTGGTCTCGTACAGCAGCGGCGCCGAAAAGGGCACGCGGGACCAGCAGTTGGTGCCGAAGGCAAGGGTGAGGGCATCGGCGGGGAGCCCGGCGATCTGCTCGGCGGTGGCAAGCTCTCCGCGGGCCGCGCCCGCGTAGCCGAGGTTGACCGTGTCCCAGCCGAGGGCCCGCCCGGCGATCGCCGGCCAGCCGTGTGCGGGCCGCGTGGACCACCAGCCCTCGGTGATCGAGTCCCCGTGCACCACCCAGCGCGGGGCGGGCGGCGCGGGGTCGACCTCGCCGCCGACCCCCCGTACGCCGAGGATCAGCGGGGACTGCGTCTCGGGCGGATGGACCGTGAACGGGCCGGAGCCGCCGGGCAGCTCGATGCGTACGACGGCTTCCGGAGCCGGCTCGGTGTACAGCTCGCGCACCACCCCGTGCCGGTCCCAGAGGGCGAAGCCGTGCGCCAGGTCGCGCAGCGCGTCGGTGGGACCGGGCACGGTCGCCCGGTAGCGGATCTCCACCGCCCGCGCGCCCCGGGCGGTGAACTCCAGGCGCACCCCGATGGGCAGGGTCGCCCGTTCGCCGGTGTCCCAGGGCAGCCGCATCGTGTCGGCGGGGTCGGCCCGCACCGGGCGGCCCCCGTCCAGCCAGGCCACGCCGCGCAGGAAGGGGCCGGGGTCCAGCCACTGCCCGCCGACGGCGCTCTCCGCGCCGGTGGCGGTGTCCGGGTGCTGCGGGATCATGCGCAGCGGGGTCCGCTCCCGGTCCGCGTCCTCGGTTTCGCGCGTGCTCACTGCTCGCCTCCGATCGTCGGGTACGGGAACTTCACGCCGACCCCGCCATCCACCACGAGCGTCTGCCCCGTGATGTACGCGGACTGCGGCGACGCCAGGAAATACAGCGCGGCCGCGATGTCCGCGGTCTCGGCGACCCGGCCCAGGGGGGCGTTCCGCGCGTTGCGCAGCCGCCCCTCGGTGCCCAGCAGCGCGGCGACCCGCGGGGTCCGCACCACACCCGGTGCCACCGCGTTGACCCGTACCCCGCGCGGGCCCAGTTCGACCGCCGCCGAGCGCACCAGTGACATCAGGCCGGCCTTCGCGGCCCCGTACGCGGCGTGCAGCGGAGCGGCGGTGAGGCCGGAAACGGAGGCGACGAAGACGAGCGGACCGCCGCCGGCCGCCGCCACGGCCTCGCCGCCGTACTGCACGGCCAGCCAGGCGTGCCGCAGCACCAGGTCGAAGTGCCAGTCCCAGTCGGCGTCGTCCAGCTCGGTCAGGGCGGCGTAGCGTGCCATGCCGACGACGTCGACGACCCCGCCGACCGGGCGGCCGCCGAGCAGCCGCGGGGCTTCGGCGAAGAGCTCCCGCATCGGGTCGCGGCGGGTGACGTCGGCCGTGTGGGGGACCCCGCCGGTCTCGGCGGCGACCGCCCGGGCCCGGTCGCCGTCCACGTCCACGCACAGCACGCGGGCGCCGCCGGCGGCCAGCGCGTGCGCGGTCTGGCGGCCGATGCCGTTGCCCGCGCCGAGCAGGACGAGGCCGCGGCCGTCGAGGCGGTGCAGGGCGGCGTAGTCGGGGACGGGGGAGGTGTCGAGGGGTGCGGGGGCGGCGGAGGTGTCGAGGGGAGCGGGGGCGGGGGAGGCGTCGAGGTCCCGCGCTTCCCCGGGCTCCGCGGTCATGCCCGCTCCCGGCGGGGCTCGTAGCGGGCCAGCTCCGGGATGACTTCCTTTCCGAGGATCTCCAGGGTCCGCAGGATCTCCCGGTGCTCCAGGTACCCCCACTGGACGTAGCAGATGAGCTGGTCGACGCCGAGGTCCGCGTACCGCTTGGCCTTGGTGACGATCGTCTGCGCGTCCCCGATCAGGATCATGTCGCCGTCGCCGAACTCCCTTACGGGTACGTTTCCCTCGAGGATCGGCGTGAGCAGCGGGAAGGTCCGCTCGCGTTCCTCGGGGCTCAGGTGCGGCAGCTCCCACTCCAGGGTGAACCGCGCGAGGTTCGAGTACCACCAGGCGACCGACTCCCATACGCGGGCGTCGGCGGCGGTGCGCGGCGGCGTCGCGTGGACCAGGGTGTAGGCGGCGACCCGGTCCGTGGTGACGTCGGTGAGCGGGCTCGCAGCCGCGGCCGCCGCCCGGTACGCGGCGACCTGGGCGGCCATCGCCTCCAGCGGCTGCATGATCGAGAAGGAGAGCAGCCCGAGGCCGTGCGCGCCCGCGACCTCTGCGGACCCGGGGGAGGTGGCCGCCATCCAGGCGGGCGGGTGCGGGTCCTGCACCGGCTTGGGGGTGACCATGCGGCGCGGGAAGCGGAAGCGCGGCGACTCGTGGGCGAAGTACTCCTCGCGCCACATCCCGGTCACGATCTCGATGGCCTCGCGCCAGTCGTCCCGCGACTTCTCGCGGTCCACCCCGAAGGCGGTCTGCTCCATGGGCGTGGAACGGCCGGTGCCCCATTCGACGCGGCCGCCGGAGAGCACGTCGACGGTGGCGACCTTCTCCGCGATGCGCTGGGGCGGCGTGAAGCCGAAGGGGGTGAGGGTCACGCCGAAGCCGAGCCGGATGCGCTCCGTGAGCCCGGCCAGGTGTCCGAGGAGCACCTCGGGGGCCGGGCAGTGCGAGCGGCCCTCGCGGAAGTGGTGCTCGACCGCCCACACGGTGCGAAAGCCCATCCGGTCGGCGAGCCGGATCTGCTCGACGGCCTCCCGGTAGGCCCGCTGCTCGGCGGTCCGCTGGCCGTGGGGATGGGCACCCGGCCAGGGCCTCGGTACGTCGATCTCGTAGAGCACGTCCAGATCCATGACGGCACGCTGCGGCAGATCTGACGAAGTGTCAATAAACGGGGTCTCGGAGGTGCTGCGCAGCGATCGATCATCCGTACGCAACAAAGGACCATCTAGGACAGATCCACGCAACGATCGTGCGCCAATGTGCAAGGATGGTGCATTACGGGCGGTATCCCTCAGCTCGTAGGCTCACTCGCTGTACGTGGAGTGGCGTGGACCGCCCGCTCGGCGGTCCCCCATGCCCAGGCAGGCTCCAGCGCTGCCTGCTCCTGCTCCGGGACCGCTGCGGTCGACGCCGACACCCCACCCGCAGTGACAAAGGAGTCCCCTCGTGCTCGATCACGGCCAGGCGCCACCGCTCACCCCCGAGCTCCGCAAGCCTGCCCACCCCCTGCTCCGCCGCAAGCCGGTGGAGCAGCTGGTCGCCGAGGGCGGCCAGGGCGAGGGCGGCGCGCTCAAGCGGTCGCTCACCATGTGGCAGCTCACCATGATCAGCATCGGCGCGACGCTGGGCACCGGCATCTTCGTCGTCCTCGGCGAGGCCACGCCGATCGCCGGCCCCGCCGTCTTCATCGCGTTCATCGTCGCGGGCCTGACGGCGCTGTTCTCCGCCCTCTCCTACGCCGAGCTGGCCGGCTCCATACCGGTCGCGGGCTCCTCGTACTCGTACGCCTACGCCACCATGGGCGAGCTCATCGCCTGGGTCTGCGGCTGGTGCCTGGTCCTGGAGTACGGCGTCTCGGTCGCGGCCGTCGCCGTCGGCTGGGGCCAGTACCTCAACGAGCTGCTCGACGGCACCCTCGGCTTCACCATCCCCCAGGGCTTCTCCGCCCCGCTGGGCGAGGGCGGCTACATCAACCTGCCCGCCCTGGTCGTGGTCCTGCTCTGCATGGTGTTCCTGCTGCGCGGGGCCAAGGAGAGCGCCCGGATCAACTCGATCATGGTCGGCGTCAAGATCGTCACGCTCGTGCTCTTCTGCGTCATCGGCTTCATGGGCATCAAGGCCGGCAACTACACCCCGCTGGCCCCGCTCGGCGTCACCGCCATCAGCACCGCCGCCTCGATGCTGTTCTTCTCGTACATCGGCTTCGACGCCGCCTCCACCGCCGGTGAGGAAGCCAAGAACCCGAAGCGGGACCTCCCGCGCGCGATCATGCTCTCGCTGCTGATCGTCACCGCCCTGTACTGCCTCGTCGCCCTGGTCGCCGTCGGCGCCATGCCGTGGCAGGACTTCGAGGGCAGCGAGGCCGCCCTGGCGCAGATCATGGAGAACGTCACCGGCCACGCCTTCTGGAGCGTCATCCTCGCCGCCGGCGCGGTCGTCGCCATCGCCAGCGTCGTCTTCGCCGTGCTGTACGGCCAGACCCGCATCCTGTTCGCGATGTCCCGCGACGGCCTGATGCCGAAGGCCTTCGCGAAGGTCGACCCGAAGACCGGCACCCCGCGGATCAACACGATCCTCGTCTGTGCCTTCTGCGGCCTGCTCGGCGCCTTCATCCCGCTCGGCGAGCTCGCCAACGCCACCAGCATCGGCACGCTCTTCGCCTTCGGCCTCGTCAACGTCGCCGTGGTCATCCTGCGCTACACCCGCCCCCACATGAACCGCACCTTCAGGGTCGCCCTCTTCCCGGTCACCCCGATCGTGGGCTTCCTCCTGTGCGGGTACCTGATGACGGAGCTGCCGGGAATCACCTGGCTGGTCTTCGGTGGCTGGATGGCGGTCGGGCTCGTGATCTACTTCTTCTACGGCATGCGCCGCTCCAGCCTGGCCACTGTGGCCGCCCCGGCCGCCCCGGCCGCGGAGGCCGCTGAATAGAAGCGATTCACCCCGTGCGACTGAACGATCTCGACGAACGCATCGTGCACGCCCTCGCCGAAGACGCCCGCCGCTCCTACGCGGACATCGGCTCCGAGGTCGGTCTCTCCGCCCCCGCCGTGAAGAGGCGCGTGGACCGGCTGCGCGCCGAGGGGACCATCACCGGCTTCACGGTCCGCGTGGACCCCGCCGCCATGGGCTGGGAGACCGAGGGCTTCATCGAGATGTACTGCCGTCACAACACCTCGCCGGACGACATCCGGCGCGGGCTGGAGCGCTACCCCGAGGTGGTGTCCGCGTCGACCGTCACCGGCGACGCGGACGCCCTCGTCCAGATCTTCGCCTCCGACATGAGGCACTTCGAGCGGGTCCTGGAGCGGATCGCGGGCGAGCCCTTCGTGGAGCGCACCAAATCGGTCCTCGTCCTGTCCCCGCTGCTGCGCCGCTTCACATCCGGTGCGCCGGCGTAGCCTCCCGGTCCGGCACGGTCGCCGCACTCCTCCCGCCCCGGACAGGGCGGGGGAGCGCGCGGCGCTCCTCCTCGGTCAGGCCGCCCCACACGCCGAAGGGCTCCTTCGTGCGCAGGGCGTAGTCCAGGCAGGCCGCGCGGACCGGGCAGCCGGCGCAGACCCGCTTCGCGGCCGCGTCGCGCTGCTCCCGGTCCTCACCCCGCTCACCGGCCGGGTGGAAGAACCGGGTCGAACCCAGGTCGCGGCAGGCCGCGCGCGACTGCCACTGCCAATGGTGGAGGGCGGAACCGGGCAACCGGGTCACGTCGGCCTTGGGTGTCCCGTGAGACGCGGGGGACACGGGGGGCGTGGCGGTCTGGGCGTTCCTGCCGGTCATGTGTTTCTTTCCCTTCGCGTTGCGGTCGACGCTCTCTTCCGCGTGTGACCGCTCCGCGCAGTGCCAAACCCTCCGTGCGCGAAGGTCTTTGTGCCACACACGGATCTCTGCCGCCCGGCCCGGAACGGTCCCGCGCCCGGTGGCAACCCGCCTCGACCGGGTCGGTCGCTCCGCGGCAACCCGCCTCGACCGGTCGGTCAGTCCTCCCTGCCCGGTGTGCGCAGCCCGATGAAGAGCGGCTCCCGGCGCAGGGTGAAGCCCATCGCCTCGTACAACCCGATGGCCGAGGTGTTCGAAGCGGCCGCGTGCAGGAACGGGCTGTCGCCGCGCTCCTCGACGGCGGCCACGACCGCGCGGATCAGCCGCCCGGCCAGCCCCTGGCCCCGGTACCCGGGGTGCGTGCACACCGCGCTGATCTCCGACCAGCCCGGCGGGCGCATCCGCTCACCGGCCATCGCGACGAGCCGGCCACCGCGGCGGATCCCGAGGTACGTGCCCAGCTCGATGGTGCGGTCGCCGAACGGGCCGGGCCTGGTCAGCCCCACCAGCTCCATCATCTCCGGCACGTCGGCGGGGCCCAGCAGCACCGCCTCGGGCTCCTCCTCGCCCCGCACCGGCCGGCCGTCCAGCTGCACGCCCGGCAGGGACAACAGGGTCTCCCAGCCGGCCGGCGGCGTCGGCAGGCCGGTCAGCCAGACCTCCTGCCCGGGGCCGACGAGCGCGGCCAGATCGGCCCAGGCGTGCGGGTCCTCGGGATCGCAGAGCGCGCCGAAGGGCGACACGCCGGAGGCGTAGCGGGCGGCCAGCCCGGCGGGGCCGGTCTCGGCGAAGCCCCGGTGCGGGCCGTCGAGCGCGGCCCAGACGGGATTGTCGAGGACCGCGTCGGGCCGGGACTCACGGGACATGGGGGTGATTCCTCCGTACGGCGCGGGCGGTCCGGACGGCCCGGGCGGCGGCGTGACCTTGTGATCATCGCCAGCCTAACCGGGGCCCGCGAGACGATAAGGACCCGGTGGACCCGGTGGGCCGGCTCGTCACACCACCCGCGTCCCCTCCCGCCCGAGCCGGTCCCGGGACCTTCGAACGGCGCCCGCGCGCAACGAATCGCCGCACCGGTCCCGCAACACGCAACGAATCGTTGCGGAGCGCAACGGTCACGGCTTGTCGGCGTCGAACGCGCGAACGTACCGTTGAAGGAACCCCCACCCCTTCTGTCACAGAGGTACGCCCATGCCCCCGCTGCGCACCGCCCTCCTGCAGAGCTCCGGACGGCTCGGCGACACCGCCGACAACCTGAAGGCGCTCGACGAGGCAGTGGCCCGCGCCGCGCAGGCGGAGGCCGGGATCCTCGTGACCTCGGAGATGTTCCTGACCGGCTACGCGCTGGAGATCGAGGACATCGCCCGGCTCGCCGAACCGGCCGACGGCATGTCCGCGCGCGCCATCGGCGAGATCGCCCGCCGCCACGGCGTGGCCGTGCTCTACGGCTACCCCGAGCGGGACGGCGAGGCCGTCTACAACGCGGCGCAGCTCATCGGTCCCGACGGGGAGCGGCTGGCGAACTACCGCAAGACCCACCTCTTCGGCTGCTTCGAGCAGGACGCCTTCACCCCCGGCGACACCGCCGTCGTCCAGGCGGACCTGCACGGTCTCCGCGTCGGCGTCATGATCTGCTACGACGTGGAGTTCCCCGAGAACGTACGGGCGCACGCGCTCGCCGGCACCGACCTCCTCCTGGTGCCGACCGCGCAGATGCACCCGTTCCAGTTCGTCGCCGAACAGCTCGTCCCCGTACGGGCCTTCGAGAACCAGATGTACATCGCGTACGTCAACCGGACCGGCCCCGAGGGCGAGTTCGAGTTCGTCGGCCTGAGCTGCCTGGCGAGCCCCGACGGCGTCACCCGGACCCGGGCCGGCCGCGGCGAGGAGCTGGTGTTCGGCGAGGCCGACCCCGAGCTGCTGCGCGTCTCGCGCGAGACCAACCCGTACCTGCGCGACCGCCGCCCCGGCCTGTACGCCTCCCTCGTCTGACCGCGGCCGCGCCGCCCCCCGCTTGCCCTTCCCCCCTGCCCCACCCGCTAGGAGTCGTACCCCATGACGTCCACGGTGCCCACCACCGCCGTCCCGCACAGCGACGGTCAGCCGCCGATCACGATGTTCGGTCCGGACTTCCCCTACGCGTACGACGACTTCCTCGCCCACCCGGCGGGCCTCGGCCAGATACCGGCGACCGAGCACGGAACCGAGGTCGCCGTCATCGGCGGCGGGCTGTCCGGCATCATCTCGGCGTACGAGCTGATGAAGATGGGCCTCAAGCCCGTCGTGTACGAGGCGGACCAGATCGGCGGCCGGCTGCGCACCGTCGGCTTCGAAGGCGCGGGCACCGAGGAACTGACCGCGGAGATGGGCGCCATGCGCTTCCCGCCGTCCTCCACCGCACTCCAGCACTACATCGACCTCGTCGGCCTGGTCACCGAGCCCTTCCCGAACCCGCTCGCCGAGGCAACCCCCTCGACGGTCGTCGACCTCAAGGGCGAGACCCACTACGCCGAGACCATCGCCGACCTCCCGCAGATCTACCGCGACGTGGCCGCCGCGTGGAACGACTGCCTCGACGAGGGCGCCGACTTCTCCGACATGAACACCGCGATGCGCGAGCGGGACGTCCCGCGCATCCGCGAGATCTGGGCGAAGCTCGTCGAGAAGCTCGACGACGAGACCTTCTACGGGTTCCTCTGCAAGTCCGAGGCCTTCAAGTCCTTCCGCAAGCGCGAGATCTTCGGCCAGGTCGGCTTCGGCACGGGCGGCTGGGACACCGACTTCCCGAACTCGATCCTGGAGATCCTGCGCGTCGTCTACACCGAGGCCGACGACCACCACCGCGGCATCGTGGGCGGCTCGCAGCAGCTTCCGCTGCGCATGTGGGACCGCGAGCCCGAGAAGATCGTCCACTGGGCGCAGGGCACCTCCCTCTCCTCGCTCCACGGCGGCGCGCCGCGTCCGGCCGTGACCCGCCTGCACCGCACGGCCGGCAACCGCATCACGGTGACGGACGCCTCGGGCGACATCCGCACCTACCGCGCGGCGATCTTCACGGCCCAGTCGTGGATGCTCCTGTCCAAGATCGCGTGCGACGACTCGCTCTTCCCGATCGACCACTGGACGGCGATCGAGCGGACCCACTACATGGAGTCGTCCAAGCTCTTCATCCCCGTGGACCGGCCGTTCTGGCTGGACAAGGACGAGGACACGGGCCGCGACGTCATGTCGATGACCCTGACCGACCGCATGACCCGCGGTACGTACCTCCTGGACAACGGGCCGGACAAGCCCGCCGTCATCTGCCTCTCGTACACGTGGTGCGACGACAGCCTGAAGTGGCTGCCGCTGTCCGCGAACGAGCGGATGGAGGTCATGCTGAAGTCCCTCGGCGAGATCTACCCCAAGGTGGACATCCGCCGCCACGTCATCGGCAACCCGGTGACCGTGTCGTGGGAGAACGAGCCCTACTTCATGGGCGCGTTCAAGGCCAACCTGCCGGGCCACTACCGCTACCAGCGGCGCCTGTTCACCCACTTCATGCAGGACCGCCTCCCCGAGGACAAGCGCGGCATCTTCCTCGCGGGCGACGACATCTCCTGGACGGCCGGCTGGGCGGAGGGCGCCGTCCAGACGGCGCTGAACGCGGTCTGGGGCGTGATGCACCACCTCGGCGGTTCCACGGACTCCACCAACCCGGGCCCGGGCGACGTCTACGACGAGATCGCCCCGGTCGAACTCCCCGAGGACTGACCCTCCCGGGCCCCTGCCCCACGGCCCCCCCCGACCACGGGCCGCCCCCGCGCACGAACGCGGCGGCGGCCCGTTCTCACGCCCGGGCCGTGCCCGCCCTGGCGGCCCGGTCTCAGCCCGTCGGGGTCAGTAGGCAGCGGCCCACCAGGCCGACGCCCGCGTCGAGGGATTCGGTGAACTCCTCGGCCAGATCGGGGGAGCGGCGCAGCGACCACAGCAGTCGGGCCGAGGCCCAGGCTCCCGCCCGGGCCCGTTCCAGGCTCCAGGCGCCCAGCAGGTGCGTCAGCGGGTCCGCGATCTCCAGGACGTCCGGACCGGGCATCAGGTCCTCCCGGATGTGCTCCTCCAGGGACACCAGGGTGTCGCCGACCCGGTCGAAGTCCGCTTCGAGCGCGGCCGGCTCGCACTCCAGGGAGCGGCACGTGGAGACCACCGCCAGTGCCAGGTCGTGGCCGATGTGCGCGTTGATCCCGGCCAGCGCGTGCTGGAGCGGCCGGATTCCCGGATGGCGGCGGTACTGCAGCAGCGGCCGCCAGCACGCCGGGGCCCGGTCCGTCTCCACCGCCGTGAGATAGCGCTCGGCGAAGCGGACGCTGAGCGTCTGCGCCCTGCGCGGCGAGGGGAAGGCCCCGTACGCGATCCGCTCGTGGAGCGTCTGGGTCACCGTGAGGTACACCCGGTTGAAGACGGCGACGCCGTCGCGCTCGGGGAGCCGCTCGTCCAGGGCGCGCATCCGCGCCAGCACCGCTTCCATGGGGACCATGGGAGGCAGCGTCCCAGCCGCGGGCCGGGATCAGGGGAACTTGGCCGTACGCTTCGCCGGTTCGGGCGAAACCGCGTCAACCCCGCTTGTCCCCGGAGTCTTCGACGGTCCCGGAGGGCCGGCCGTTCCTACCGGCCCCGTCCCCGTCCCCGTCCCCGCCGCCGTCGTCCCCGCCCTCGCCCTCGCCCTCGTCGTAGTCGGAGGTGCCGGCGTCGAGCAGCGGCTCCTGCCGCTTCAGGTGCGCGGGGGCGAAGTACCGCAGGACGTGGTAGCCGACCATGACGACGATCGTGCCGAGTGCGATCCCGCCCAGCTCGAAGCTGTCGGTGATGTCCAGCTTGACCCCGCCGATGCCGATGATGATGCCCGCCGCGGCCGGCACCAGGTTCAGCGGGTTGCGCAGGTCCACCCCGCCGTTGATCCAGATCTGCGCGCCGAGCAGGCCGATCATGCCGTACAGGATCACGGTGATGCCGCCCAGCACCCCGCCGGGGATCGCGGCGACGACCGCGCCGAACTTGGGGCACAGGCCGAAGAGGAGCGCGAAGCCGGCCGCGGCCCAGTAGGCCGCCGTGGAGTAGACGCGGGTGGCGGCCATGACGCCGATGTTCTCGGAGTACGTGGTGTTCGGCGGGCCGCCGACCGCGGTGGAGAGCATCGACGCGGCGCCGTCGGCCGCGATGGCGGTGCCGAGCTTGTCGTCGAGCGGGTCGCCGGTCATCTCGCCGACGGCCTTGATGTGTCCGGCGTTCTCCGCGATCAGCGCGATGACGACCGGCAGGGCGATCAGGATCGCCGACCACTCGAAGGCCGGCGCGTGGAAGGCCGGCAGCCCGATCCAGTCGGCCTCGGAGACCGCGGACAGGTCGAGCCGCCAGTGGTCGACGGCCGCCGTCCCGCCCGCCGTGGAGTGGATCTTGCCGAAGAGCAGGTCGAACAGCCAGGAGATGCCGTACCCGAAGATCAGGCCGAGGAAGATCGCGATCCGCGACCAGAAGCCCGGCAGGCAGACCACGGCCAGCCCGGTGAACATCATGGTCAGCAGCGCCGTCCACTGGTCCTGCGGCCAGTACGTGGACGCCGTCACGGGCGCCAGGTTGAAGCCGATCAGCATCACGACCGCGCCGGTCACCACCGGCGGCATCGCCGCGTGGATGATCCGCGCCCCGAACCGCTGGACGGCCAGACCGGCCAGGAACAGCGCCGCGCCGACCACGAACACCGCGCCCGTGACCGTCGCGCTGTTCCCGCCGCCCGCCCTGATGGCGGCCGCGACGCCCACGAAGGAGAGCGAGCAGCCCAGGTAGGAGGGGACCCGGCCGCGCGTCGCGAGCAGGAAGATGACGGTGGCGACGCCCGACATCATGATGGCGAGGTTCGGGTCCAGGCCCATGAGGACCGGGGCGACGAAACTCGCCCCGAACATCGCCACGACGTGCTGGGCGCCCAGCCCGGCGGTCCGCGGCCACGACAGCCGCTCCTCCGGCCGCACCACCGCGCCGGGAGCCGGGGTCCGCCCGTCTCCGTGCAGGGTCCAGCGCACGCCGAGGCCCATGTTCCACCGCTTTTCGTTCGTCAAGGTCCGGTAGGGCTACGTGGCCGCGGGCGGCCAGGCACCGGGCGCCATGTTACGGCTGGATAGCGGCGGGTTCGTCCTGGTTGACGGCGCCGGCAGGGTCGGCCCCCGGCGGCGGCTCCGCACCGCTCGCGGCCGCCACCGGCCGGGACCGCAGTACGGCCGCCCCCGCGATCAGCGCGAACGCCAGCAGCGTGACCAGGCCGAACGACACCACCAGCGAGGTCGCGTCGGCCACCGCGCCGATCGCCGACGGGGCGATCAGCCCCGAGGTGTACGTGATCGTCGCGACACCCGCGATGGCCTGCGCCGGGGCCGGACCGCTGCGCGCGGCGGCCGCGAAGGCCAGCGGGACCACCACGGCGATGCCGAGTCCGATCAGCCCGAAGCCGGCCAGGGCCGCCCCCGGACTGCGCACCGTGACCACCAGGATCCCGCCCGCGGTGGCCAGTACCCCGCCCGCGCGGACCGTGCGCACCGGCCCGAACCGGTCCACGACCCTGTCCCCGGCGAGCCGGGCCAGCGCCATGGTGAGCGCGAAGGCGGTGGTGGAGGCCGCGGCGAGCCCGGCGTCCGTGTGCAGCACGTCCCGCAGGTACACCGCCGACCAGTCCATGCTCGCACCCTCGGCGAAGACCGCGCAGAAGCCGATCGCCCCGATGAACAGCGCGGACTTGGGCGGCAGTGCGAAGTGCGGCGGCGCCTCGCCGTCCCCGTCGGTGCGCAGGTCCAGCACCCCCCGTACGGCGAACAGCCCGGCCGCCGTCAGGGCGAGCGCGGCGATCAGGTGGTGGAGGCGGGCGTCGGCGCCGGTGTGCGCGGCGACCGTTCCGGCGGCCGAGCCGATCAGGGCGCCCACGCTCCACATGCCGTGCAGGGAGGACATGATCGAGCGATTCAGCCGGTTCTCGGTCTCCACGCCCAGCGCGTTCATCGCCACGTCGGACATGCCGGCCGTGGCTCCGTAGACGAAGAGGGCGAAGCAGAGGGTCGCCAGGTTCGGGGCGAGGCTCGGCAGGGCGAGCGAGAGCGTCCACAGGGCCAGCAGCAGCCGCAGCGCGGTGCGCGCGCCGAGGCGGTGGTTGATCCGCCCGGCCAGCGGCATCGCCAGCGCGGCGCCGAGGGCGGGGAAGGCGAGGGCCAGGCCCAGGGTGCCCGCGCTGAGCTGCGCGTGGTCCTGGATCCAGGGGATGCGGGTGGCGAAGGAGCCGGTGACCGCGCCGTGTGCGCAGAAGACGCCGGCGACGGCGAAGCGGGCATGGCGCAGTCGCGCCGGGCTGAGGTCGGGTTCCCCGGTCATGACGCACAAACTATCAGGGACCCTGCCTGATAGTTAATGCCCGGGGAGCTCTTAAGATGACGCCGTGACTCCCGCCAACGCCCCGACCCGCGCCGCCGACGCCCCGGCCCCCGGCCCGTCCCCGTCGCCGGCCTCCCCGAGCACGGCCCGGGCCATCAACGACCGGCTCGCCCTGGGGCTGCTCCAGGACGAGGGCGCCCTGACGGCCACCCAGCTCAAGAAGCTCACCGGCCTGTCCCGCCCCTCCGTCGCCGACCTCGTCGAGCGGCTCACCCGGGCGGGACTGATCGAGGTCGTCGGGGAATCCGGCGAACAGCGGCGCGGACCCAACGCCCGGCTGTACGGGATCGTCGCGCGGCGCGCCTACCTCGCGGCGCTCGACGTCCGGACGGACAGCGCGACGGCGGTCGTAGCCGACCTCCTCGGGCGGCCGCTGGCGCAGGCGGCGCTGCCGGTGGACGCCGTGGACGAAGCGGTGGACCGGCTGGAGGAGCTCGCGCGGGAGGCGGGCGCTGACCGGCTGCACACGGTGGTGATCGGCGCGCCGGGACTGGTGGCGCCCGGCAGCGGCGAACTCGGCAACACCATCGGGCTGCCGGCCTGGCACCGGGACCTGGTGGCGGCCCTGCAGCGGCGGCTGCCGGCGGTGGTCGTGGTCGAGAACGAGACGAATCTGGCGGCCCTCGCCGAGCAGCGGGTCGGGGCGGCGCGGGACGTGGAGTCCTTCGTACTGCTGTGGCTCAGCGAAGGGGTCGGCGCCGCGGTGGTCCTGGACGGCAGGCTGCGCCGCGGCGCCTCCGGCGGGGCGGGCGAGATCGGCTTCCTGCCGGTGCCCGGCCCGAACGGGCTGCCATCGGCCACGGACTGCGCGGGCGGCTTCAACTCGCTGGCCGGGCGCGACGCCGTGGCCGCCCTCGCGGCCTCGTACGGATTCCACGGCCCGGTGGAGGAAGCGGCCGCGGGCGCGGCGGGCGACGCCTTCCTGGACGCCCTGGCCGACCGGCTCGCGCTGGGCGCGGCGGCCGTCGCGGCCCTCCTGGACCCCGGCTGCGTCGTGCTCGGCGGCGAACTCGGCCGCGCGGGGGGCGCGGCCCTCGCGGACCGGGTCGCGGGCCGCCTCGCCGCGATGTCCCCGGTCCCCACGGAGGTCCGGGCGACCGCCCTCGGGGATCCCGCGGTCCTCACGGGAGCCCGCCTGGCCGCCCGCGAGGCGGTCCAGGCGGTGCTGTTCGGCTGAGCCGACCCCGGATCGGCCGGGCCCTCAGCGGCCGTCAGCCCCCGCGAGGAACTCGGCGAAGGTCACCGTGCCCACGGCGTGCGCGGGCGTCAGGTGCCCGCCCCGCTTGAAGCCCGCGTAGGCCTTCCCGGCGAGCGGCAGGGGCACCACCCGCCGCCGTCGGCCGGTCGCCGCCAGGTACGCGCGGCCCAGCTCGGCCAGCGTGCGGATCTCCGGGCCGCCCATGTCCGCGACCCGGCCGGCCGGGGCCGGGACCGCCAGCTCCGCCAGCCGTGCCGCGACCTCCTCGACCGCGATCGGCTGCACCCGGACGCCGCTGGGCAGCGGCGCCACCACCGGGACCTTCGCCGCCGTTCCCACCAGCCGCGCCACCAGGTCGTGGAACTGCGTCGTGCGCAGGATCGTCACGCCGAGCCCCGACCGCTCCAGGATGCCTTCGACCTCCAGCTTCGCCCTGTAGTAGCCGAGCGGCACCACGTCCACCCCGACGATCGAGATGTAGACGATGTTCGTGACGGTTCCGGCCCGCCGCGCCGCCGCGACCAGGTGTCCCGCGGCTACCTCGTCACCGCCGCTCGGGCTGCTCGCGCAGTGCACGACGACCCGCACGCCGGCCATCGCGGCGTCCAGCCCGCTGCCGTCGCGCAGGTCGACGGGGTGGTCGGCGGAGTGCCGGCTCAGGACGCGCACCTCGTGGCCCGCGTCCCGCAGGCGCCGTACGACCGACGCGCCCAGGTTTCCGGTGCCGCCGGTCACGAGGATGGGGTGCTCGCTGCTCATGGTGTCCGTCCTTCGCTGAAGAGTGGGTTCACCAGCTGGGACCGGACAGGCCCCCGGAATGTGACAACTGGCGCCGGAGGAATCCCAGCTTCTCCGGGTTGAGCACCGTCCACAATCCGCTGACCAGCCCGTTCTCGAAGCGCACGAACAGGACCGCCGCCTCGCCGAGGACCAGTGCGGGTTCGCCGTTGACCTCGGCGCAGGAGACGGGGAGGTCCGCCGCGAACTTGCGCAGCACACCCAGCAGGAAGCGGGCCACGGCCTCCCGGCCGACGACCGGACGCCGCGCCGAGTTGACGACGCCGCCGCCGTCCCCCACGTACCGGGCGTCGGCCGCGAGCAGGCACTCCAGCCGCGCCAGTTCCCCGCCGCGCGCGGCCGCGAGGAAGGTCTCCACCAGGCTCCGCCACTGGGCGGGGTCCGGTGCGAAACGCCGTTCGGGCGCCGCGAGCCGTCCGGCCGCCCGCCGGTGGAGCTGGCGGCAGTTGGCCTCGGAGAGGTCCAGGAGTCCGGCGATCTCACGGTGGCCGTACGCGAAGGCCTCACGCAGCACGTACACCGCCCGCTCCACCGGCGTGAGCCGCTCCAGCAGCACCAGCAGCGCCATCGACACGCCGTCCCGCTGCTCGGCGGACTCCAGCGGACCGAGCGTCCCGTCCCCGGTCAGCACCGGTTCCGGCAGCCACGGGCCCGCGTACTCCTCGCGCCGGGCCCGTGCCGAGGTGAGCCGGTTGAGACACAGACGGGTGACGACCTTGGCGAGCCAGGCGCCGAGGTGCGCGATGGAATCGCGGTCGGCGGCCGAGTTCCAGCGCAGGTAGGCGTCCTGGACGGTGTCCTCGGCCTCCGCGGCCGACCCGAGCATGCGGTAGGCGATGCCGAAGATCCGCGGCCGGTGTTCCTCGAAGTCCGCGGCGGGGGCGGCGGGGTGTGCCATCACGGGGACCAGCCTACGGAGGGCTCACGCACGCACGCGCGAGGACCCGGTGGCCGCCGGGCCACCGGGTCCTCGCCTCCCCCTTCACGGGGGTCCTTCATCCGTGCGGCGTTCCCGCAGGGGTGTCAGCAGGCGCCCTGGTCCTTCCAGACGCCCCACTCGCCGGTGCTGCCGGGCTCCTCGTTCTGCGTCCACCACTGGGCCTTCCAGTGGTGGCCCTTGTGGGAGACGAGGCTGCCGCTGTTGTAGACCGTGCCCGCCACGTACGCCGGGCCGGTGCAGGCGCCACCCGTCGGAGGCGTGGTCGTGGGCGGCGTCGTGGTGGGCGGGGTGGTCGTGGGCGGAGTCGTCGTGGGCGGGGTCGTGGTCGGCGGGGTGGTGCCGCCAGGCTGGACCACGGCGACGCCGCGTGCCAGGTCACCGGCGAGCGCGTACGTCGTACCGGAGATGTTCACCGTCCAGTTGGAGGGTGTGGAGACCGGCAGGTAGTAGTTGAAGGCCAGGTCGACCGAGGCGCCCGGGGCCAGCGTCTGCCATGCCGGCAGCTTCAGCGAGACCCGGTGGAAGTCGCCCTTCAGGCCGCCGGCGTTGCCGCCGGTGTGGTCGCTCTTGATCACCTTGGTGCCGAAGCCCGACTGGTCGGAGGCGTTGGCCGGAGCCGAGGTCGAGTAGTCGAACTGGAACTCCGTGCCGCCCGGCAGCGTCGCCTGCGTGTTGTTGGTGATCTTGAGCTTCGGGGTGATCGGGTAGTTGGAGTCGCCCAGCTTGAACTCGGTGAACTCCGTCTTGATGTCCACGGCCTGCGTCGGCAGCACGGCGTTGGACTTCTTGGCGCCGTACGGGGAGGCCGCCTTGAACTTGTCGTACATCAGCGAGGTGAGCGTGTCGCCCATCTCGTACTGGCCCTTGGCGGCGTTCCAGCCGTAGTCGCCGGCCATCTCCCAGACCATGGTGCCGCCGATGCCGCGGTCGACCACGTAATCGGCCTTGGCCGCCACCGACTGCTCGTCCTCCGTGGAGAGGAAGACCTTCTTCTGCGCGTTCCACAGCCACGGCGCGACCAGGGTCGCGTCGTACTTGCGGACGTAGGTGCCGGTCAGGGTGGTGTTCGCCGGGAAGCCGTACCTGGTGACGTAGTCGCCGACGATCCCCTTCTCCAGGTTCTTGGCGTGCCACATCGGGTTGGAACCGGCCGGCGACTCGACGCCGTTGGTGTCCTTGTCGTGCCACAGGTTGTCGATGCCGACCGCGCCGTCACCGCACTTGGTCAGGCCCGCGCCGGCCGGGCAGGTGGTCGCGGAGGCCTTGCCCCACAGCCCGTCGGTGCCGCCCTGCACGTTCTTGTGGCCGCGCGTGTAGTACGGCAGGCCGATGTTGATGCGGCCGGCCGGCATGGAGCCGCGGAAGTAGTGGTAGGCCCAGTCGGTGTTGAGGTATCCGACGCCGCCGTACTGCGAGCTGCCGTAGACGTTCGCGGCGGCCAGCTCGGCGTCCTTGCCGTCGTCGAACAGCGAGGCGTTCGGGCCGACGAACTCGTTCCAGGCGCCGTGCAGGTCGTAGGACATGATGTTGACGTAGTCCAGGTACTTCTGCATCTGGAACGTCTCCATGCCCCGCAGCAGGTAGCCGGAGGAAGGGGCGGCGACGGTCAGCAGGTAGTGCTTGCCGTCGGTGGCGCCGGCCCGGTCGAGCTTCTCGCGCAGGCTCTTCATCAGGGCGTCGTAGCCCTTGACGAGACCGGCCCGGCGGGCGTTGGACAGCTGCCAGTCCAGCGGGTTGCCCGCGTCCTTCATGGTGGTCGGGTACTCGTAGTCGATGTCGACGCCGTTGAACCCGTACTTGCGGATGAACTCGACCGAGGAGTCCGCGAAGGTGTCGACGCCGGCCTGGTTGACCGAGCCGTCGGCGTTGGTGGCCATCGAGTAGAAACCGCCGGAGGCGACGCGGTTGCCGTCGTCGCCGAAGTAGCCGCCGGTCTCGGCCCAGCCGCCGACGGAGATCAGCGTCTTGACGTTCGGGTTCTGCTTCTTGAATTTGTTCAGCAGGTTGAAATTGCCCTTGTACGGCAGGGCGGGGTCCATCTCGGCGCCCGCGACGCCCGGCCAGGTCATCCCGGTGGCGGAGTTGTTCGCGTTGTCGGCGCCGACGGAGATCTTGTTGTCGCCGCCCACGTGGGCGAAGGCGTAGTTCAGGTGCGTGACCTTGGACCACGGGATGTTGTGGGGCAGGTAGGCGGGGGTGCCGTCCTTGCCCGTGCGCCAGCCGGTGAAGTAGCCGATGACGCGCCGCTGGTGGTCGGCGCCCATCTTCTCGCGGCCCTCGGTGTCGTAGACCGAGCAGTACGGGACGTCGACGCCCGCGGTCTTGTACAGACCGTCGGGGCGACAGGACTCGTTGTCGGCGGCGTGCGAGACGCCTGCCGAGAGGCCCGCTACCAGCAGGCCGGCGATTGCGGCGCCGGACGTCAGGAGCATGGCTCTCATCCGGGTGGGGGACAGCATTGTGCCTCCTGGGGAGGGGAGGATGGCAGGACACAACAGGCATGGAAGTGGTGCGTGTTGGCCCGTGACGTGCGCACATCTGACGGGCTGTCTCCCGGGGAAGACGAGGGGAACGTTAAGAGGACTAGACCAACCCGTCAATAGGTCTGGACCAAAGTGGAGGCCCGGCGGCCCCCGGCCCCGGCCCCCGCCGATCCGGATCCGGGCGGGGCCGCGCGGCCCCGCGGGCGGGATCCCCCAGGCCGGCCGTGGGCGGCCGAACGGCGCAAGGGCAGCGCCGGAGGGTGACCGGGTGTGTGACCCAGGCCACATTGACTCACTCGCATGGCCGCCGATCACCCGTGGCACACTGGCTCCAGTACCAGTAGCAGCGCACTCCGGGGTCGGTGTAATTCCGAACCGGCGGTATAGTCCGCGACCCGTCCGCAGCCAGCGGCCGGTTGACCAGGTGAAATTCCTGGACCGACGGTTAAAGTCCGGATGGGAGGCAGTGCGCGGCGGGCCAGTCACCGGTACGCCGCCGTCGGCGGTCCATCGGCGTGTCCCTCGGGACGCGTGATCGAGCGGACCGTTTTCCGGCCTCGGCGTCCCCGCGTGTGCTACCCGCTTCATCTGTCGTATCCCGACAGGCCCCGGAGTCCGTGCCCGATGAGGCAGGAGGACCCGGTGGCGACACACGCCGACGCGCACGACAGCGGCAACCCCGTCAACGGTGCCGACGACGCGGACACCCGCGGCGCAGACACCCGCGACGCGTCCGCCATGGCCCGTGCCATCGAGCTGGCGGCCCGCGCAATCGGCTCCACCCGCCCCAACCCGGTCGTCGGATGCGTGATCACCGACGCCGCGGGCACCGTCGTGGGCGAGGGCTGGCACGAGCGGGCCGGCGGCCCGCACGCCGAGGTCCACGCCCTGCGTGCGGCGGGCCCCGCCGCACGCGGCGGCACCGCCTACGTCACCCTCGAACCCTGCAACCACACCGGTCGTACGGGACCCTGCGCGCAGGCACTCGTCGAGGCCGGCGTCGCCCGCGTCGTCTACGCCGTCGCCGACCCGAACCAGCAGGCCAGTGGCGGCGCCGACACCCTGCGCGCCGCCGGGATCACCGCCGAGGGCGGGCTGCTGGCCGCCGAGGCCGAAGAGGGCAACGCCGCCTGGCTGACCTCCGTACGGCTCGGGCGCCCGTACATCCTGTGGAAGTACGCCGCGACCCTCGACGGCCGCGTCGCCGCCGCGGACGGCACCAGCCGCTGGATCAGCTGCCCCGAGTCCCGGGCCGACGTCCACCGGCTGCGCGCCGAGGCCGACGCCGTCGTCGTCGGTTCGGGCACCCTGCGCGCCGACGACCCGCACCTCGCGGTGCGCGGCCGGGACGGCTTCGCCGCCGCCGACCAGCCGCTGCGCGTCGTCCTCGACACCCACGCCACCATCCGGCCGACCGCCCGGGTCCTCGACGACGCGGCACCCACCCTGGTCGCCGTCGCCGAAGAGGCCGACACCCGGCACCTCGCCGGCGTGGAGCTGGCCCGCCTGCCCCACGACAAGTACGGGATCTCGGTCGACGCCCTGCTCGCCGAACTCCACCGGCGCGGCATCCGCTCCGTACTCCTCGAAGGCGGCCCCACCCTGGCCGGTGCCTTCGTCGCCGCCGGAGCTGTCGACAAGGTCGTCGGCTACCTCGCCCCGGTCCTCCTCGGCGCCGGCCCGAACGCGTTGGCCGACGCCGGCATCTCCACCCTCACCGAAGCGCTCCGGCTCGAGATCACCGAGACCGCCCGCATCGGCACGGACATCCGCGTCACCGCCGTACCCGCGGTGCGCCCCGTCCCCACCCTCCTGACCTCCCACACCGCCCTCAAGGAGCACTGAGTGTTCACCGGAATCGTCGAAGAACTGGGCGAAGTCACCGCCGTCGAGGAACTCCCCGAGGCCTCCCGCTTCCGCCTGCGCGGCCCCCTCGTCACCGAGGGCGCCAAGCACGGCGACTCCATCGCCGTCAACGGCGTCTGCCTGACCGTCGTGGAGAGCGCCGACGGCGAGTTCACCGCCGACGTCATGCAGGAGACCCTGAACCGCTCCAGCCTCGGCGCCCTGAGCGCGGGTTCCCGGGTCAACCTGGAGCGCCCGATGGCGCTGGGCGGACGCCTCGGCGGCCACCTGGTCCAGGGCCACGTGGACGGCACCGGCGAGATCCTCTCCCGCACCCCCTCGGAGCACTGGGAGCTCGTCAAGGTCGCGCTCCCGGCGAACCTCTCCCGCTACGTCGTGGAGAAGGGGTCCATCACCGTCGACGGCGTCAGCCTCACGGTGGTCGAGGCCGCGGCCGACTGGTTCACCATCAGCCTCATCCCCACCACCCTCGCGCTGACCACGCTGGGCCTCAAGCAGCCCGGCGACCCGGTCAACCTGGAGGTGGACGTCCTCGCCAAGTACGTCGAGCGCCTGCTCGTCGCCGGCACCGACCCGCTGAACCCTCAGGAGACGGCCCAGTGAGCGCCCTGACCTGGCTCAACACCGACGCCTTCGAGGTCTTCGGCCAGAAGGTCATCTGGTCCGACATGATCGGCAACCTGATGGGCCTGGGCGCCCTCGCCCTGGGCTGGCGCCGCTCCATATGGACCTGGCCCGCACAGCTCCTGTCCGGCCTGATCCTCGTCGGCGCCTACGCCTCCGCCCACCTCGCCGGCGGAGTCGGCAAGCAGCTCCTCGTCATCGGCGTGGCCGTCTTCGGCTGGCAGGCCTGGCAGAAGGGCAAGAAGCGGGCCCAGGACGGCTCGATCGCCGTCCGCACCGCCACCTGGAGGGAACGCGGCGTCCTGCTGGCCGGCGCGGCCGCCGGGACGCTGGCCGTCGGCGGCCTGTTCACCCTCTACCCGAGCCTGTCCTGGAGCCCCTGGGCCGACGCCTACATCTTCGTCGGCACCATCGTCGCGATGGTCGCCCAGGCCCGCGGCCTCGTCGAGTTCTGGTTCGCGTGGCTCCTGGTCGACCTGGTCGGCGTCCCCCTCGCCTTCAACAGCGGACTGGCCTTCTCCGGCCTCGTCTACGTCGTGTACTTCGCCCTCGTGCTGTGGGGCGCCTACGACTGGTACCAGCGCTCGCGCACCACCCCCGCCCCGGCTCTGGAAGGAGCAACGGCATGACCTCCCTGAACCCCGTCCTGAAGCCCGTGCCCGACGTCGAGCCCGAGGAGACCTTCCGCCTCGACCCCGTCGAGCAGGCCATCCGCGACATCGCGGCCGGCCGCCCGGTGGTCGTCGTGGACGACGAGGACCGCGAGAACGAGGGCGACCTCGTCATCGCGGCGGAGAAGGCCACCCCGGAGATCATCGCGTTCATGATGAGCGAGTGCCGCGGCCTGATCTGCGCCCCGATGGAGGGCCCCGAGCTCGACCGCCTCGAACTCCCGCAGATGGTCCAGCACAACACCGAGTCCATGCAGACCGCCTTCACGGTCTCCGTCGACGCGAGCGGCGCCCACGGCGTCACCACGGGCATCTCGGCCGCCGACCGCGCCACGACCCTGCGGCTGCTCGCCGACGGGGTCTCGGGACCCGCCGACTTCGTCCGCCCCGGCCACGTCTTCCCGCTGCGCGCCAAGCCCGGCGGCGTCCTGGTCCGCAACGGCCACACCGAGGCCGCGGTCGACCTCGCCCGCCTCGCGGGCCTGCGCCCGGCCGGCGCCATCGTGGAGATCGCCGGCGAGGACGGCGTCATGCTGCGGCTGCCCGAGCTGATCCCCTTCGCCCGCAAGCACGGCCTGACGATCATCTCGATCGAGGATCTGGTCGCCTACCGCCGCTCCGCCGAGCCGACCGTGCGCCGCGAGGCCCAGGTCAGCCTGCCGACGTCCTTCGGCCACTTCACGGCGTACGGCTACCGCTCCACCGTCGACGGAGTCGAGCACGTCGCCCTGGTCCACGGCGACATCGGCGACGGCGAGGACGTCCTGGTCCGGATGCACTCCGAGTGCCTGACCGGAGACATCTTCCAGTCGCAGCGCTGCGACTGCGGCCCCCAGCTGCACACCGCCATGGAACGCGTCCAGGCCGCGGGCCGCGGTGTGATCGTCTACCTGCGCGGCCACGAGGGCCGCGGCATCGGACTGCTGTCGAAGCTGCGCGCCTACGAGCTCCAGGAGCTCGGCCGCGACACCCTCGACGCCAACCTGGAGCTGGGCCTGCCCGCCGACGCCCGCGACTACGGGGCCGGCGCGCAGATGCTCGCCGACCTCGGCGTCCACAGCGTGCGGCTGCTGACCAACAACCCCGGCAAGGCGGCCGCCCTCGTGAGCCACGGCATCGAGGTCTCCGACCGCGAGTCGATGCCCATGGAGGCGGGCGAGCACAACCTGCGCTACCTGCGCACCAAGCGGGACCGGATGGGCCACGACCTGCCCTGGCTGGACGCGGCCGTCACCACGTCCGCCTGCGGCAACCAGTAGCCGGACCCACCCACCACACACCTTCCTTCACCTTTCACCCACCAACACGGAAACACCGAGGAGCAGAGCTGTGAGCGGCAAGGGCGCACCCGAACTGAGCGTGAAGAACTGCGGAGACCTGCGAGTCGCCGTGATCGCGGCCCAGTGGCACGAGAAGGTCATGGACGGCCTGGTCGACGGCGCCCTGCGGGCCCTGCACGAGCTGGGGATCGACGAGCCCACCCTCCTGCGCGTCCCGGGCAGCTTCGAGCTCCCGGTCGTGGCGAAGGTACTGGCCGGTCGCGGTTACGATGCCGTCGTCGCCCTCGGCGTGGTCATCCGCGGCGGCACCCCGCACTTCGACTACGTCTGCCAGGGCGTAACCCAGGGCCTGGTGCAGGTGTCGATCGACACCGGAGTCCCCATCGGCTTCGGCGTACTGACCTGCGACAACGACGAGCAGGCGCTGGACCGCGCCGGCCTCGAGGGGTCGAACGAGGACAAGGGGCACGAAGCGGTCACCGCCGCCGTCTCCACCGCCATGACCCTGCGCACCGTCAGCGAGCCCTGGCGCTGATCGGCGGCCGCGCACCCCGTATTCTGAGGACCATCATGGCGAACAAACCCCCCAAGAGCTTCGAAGAGCTCTTCACCGAGCTCCAGCTCAAGGCCGCCAACGGCGACCCCAGCACCTCCCGCACCGCCGAGCTCGTCGCCCAGGGCGTCCATGCCATCGGCAAGAAGGTCGTCGAGGAGGCCGCCGAGGTCTGGATGGCCGCCGAGTACGAGGGCAAGGAAGCCGCCGCCGAGGAGATCTCCCAGCTGCTCTACCACGTCCAGGTGATGATGGTGGCGCGCGGCATCTCCCTCGACGACGTCTACGCGCACCTCTAGGCCGGAACAGTTCCGCGCGGGCCCCGGCGCAACGGCGCCGGGGCGTCCGTGCGCCCGTACCCGTACCAGCACACCCTTTCGCCCCTACGCACCAAAGGAAGACCCATGCTGCGCATCGCCGTCCCCAACAAGGGTTCACTCTCCGGACCGGCGTCGGCGATGCTCCATGAGGCCGGCTACCGGATGCGCAAGGAGTCCAAGGAGCTCGTGGTCGTCGACCCCGACAACGAGGTGGAGTTCTTCTACCTCCGCCCCAAGGACATCGCGATCTACGTGTCCTCCGGCAAGCTCGACATCGGCATCACCGGCCGCGACCTGCTGCTCGACTCCGGCGCCAGCGCCGAGGAGATCCTCGCGCTGAACTTCGGCCGCTCGACCTTCCGCTACGCCACCATCCCCGGCACCGCGAAGGGCCCCGATGACTTCCACGGGATGACCATCGCGACCTCGTACGAGGGAATCGTCGCCAAGCACCTCGCCGACAAGGGCATCGAGGCGTCCGTCGTCCACCTCGACGGCGCGGTCGAGACCGCCATCCAGCTCGGCGTCGCACAGATCATCGCCGACGTGGTCGAGACCGGCACCAGCCTGCGCAACGCCGGCCTGGAGGTCATCGGCGAGCCGATCATGACCTCCGAGGCCGTCGTCATCCGCGGCAACGGCACCGACCCCGAGGACCCGCGGGCCCAGCAGTTCCTGCGCCGCCTCCAGGGCGTCCTGGTGGCCCGCAGCTACGTGATGATGGACTACGACTGCCGCGCCGAGCACCTGGAGCGAGCCGTCTCCCTCACCCCGGGCCTGGAGTCGCCGACCGTCTCCCCGCTGCACAACGAGGGCTGGGTCGCCGTCCGCGCGATGGTCCCCGCCAAGGAGGCCCAGCGCATCATGGACGACCTGTACGAGCTCGGCGCCCGCGCGATCCTCACCACCTCGATCCACGCCTGCCGCCTCTGACCCAGGCCCCCGCGGGTCCCCCGGCCCGCCGGCGCCCGCCCCCCACACCGCTACGCTCCGCCACCCGAAGGCACCAGACGAACATGGCCGACGCCACCGCCCAGCCCGCACCGCCCGCCCTGCCGGTCACCTTCCGGCCGACCCGCAGCCGGGCCGTCCTGCTGGGCGTCGGCGCCGCCATGTTCGTCACCATCACGGCGATCGCCCTGATCCTCGAAACCCTGCACCCCGGTGAGCGGATCGCCTTCGTCTTCACCGCGGCCCTGCTGACCTCCGTCCTCGTCCTGCTCAGCCGACCCAAGGTGGTCGCGGACCAGGGCGGCCTCACGGTCGTCAACCTCACCAACACCCGGCGCCTGGAGTGGGCGCAGATCCTGCGCGTCAACCTCCGCCCGGGCGACGCGTGGGTCTTCCTCGACCTGAGCGACGGCACCAGCCTGCCCGCCCTCGGCATCCAGCCCGGCGTCGCCAAGGCACAGGCGATCGCCGACGCCCGCGCCCTGCGCGCCCTCGTCGAAGCCCACGGCACCGGCCCGACGAACGACTGAGCCCGGCGGGCCCCGTCGCTGCGTCCCATTGCGGCGGCGATCTCAATGACTACCCTGGTGTGGGGGCGCGACGGTGCGCCCTCCCACCGGCCCCGGACCCCGCGGCCCGTGGGCACCTGCGACTTGAGGAGTGACTCCCTCCAGCAATGGACGGATCGTCCGGTAGTACCCGCGCCGCCCTCCCCATGGGGCCGGCGGCATGACCATCCCGCTACTCCTGCTCACGGCGGCATTCGCCCTGATCCTCGCCAACGGTTTCTTCGTGGCGGCCGAATTCGGCCTCGTCACGGTGGAGAGACCCGAGGCCGAACGCGCAGCCGCCGAAGGCGACCGCCGTGCCCGCACGGTCGTCCGGGCCCTTCGGGAGCTTTCCTTCCAGCTCTCCGGCACCCAACTCGGCATCACCATCACCTCCCTCGTGGTCGGCATGCTCGCCGAGCCCGCCCTCGCCGCCCTGCTGGCCGGGCCGCTCGCCGCGACCGGCCTCCCCGGGGGCGCCGTCCCCGGCGCGGCCGTCGTCATCGGCATGCTGCTCGCCTCCGCCGTCCAGATGGTCGTCGGCGAGCTCGTCCCGAAGAACTGGGCGGTCTCCCGGCCGCTCCAGGTCGCCCGCTTCGTCGCCGGCCCGCAGCACGCCTTCTCCAGCGCCTTCCGGCCGGTCATCGCGGCCCTCAACGCCGTCGCCAACCGGCTCGTCCGGGCGCTCGGCGTCGAGCCCACCGACGAGATGGACTCCGCACGCACCCCCGGCGAACTGGTCTCCCTGGTCCGACACTCGGCCCAGGCCGGCGCCCTCGAACAGGACACCGCCGACCTCTTCGTACGCACCCTCTCGCTCGGCGAGCTCACGGCCCAGCTGGTCATGACCCCCCGGGTCAAGGTCAGCGCCCTCCAGCACACGGCCACCGCCGCCGACGTGCTCAACCTGACGCGCGCCACCGGCCTGTCCCGCTTCCCCGTCTACCGCGAGCGCATCGACGAGATCACCGGGGTCGTCCACCTCAAGGACGCCCTCGCCGTGCCCGAGTCCGAGCGCGCCCGCACCAGCGTCAGCCGGATCTGCGTCGCCCCGCTGCTGGTGCCCGGCTCCCTGCCGGTGCAGCCGCTGCTGGAACGGCTGCGCAGCGAACAGCCCATGGCCGTGGTCGTCGACGAGTACGGCGGCACCGCCGGCGTCGTCACCCTGGAGGACATCGTGGAGGAGCTCGTCGGCGAGGTCCGCGACGAGCACGACCTCGCGGAGGACCAGAGCCCCGAACTGGCCGCCGTACCCGCCGAGGACGGCCGCCCGTCCTGGGAGGCCGACGGCAGCTGCCGCGTGCAGACCCTGCGCCGGATAGGCCTCGAGGTCCCCGAAGGCCCGTACGAGACCGTCGCCGGACTCGTCGCCGACCTGCTCGGCCGCATCCCCGCCCCCGGGGACCGCGTGGAACTGCCCGGCTGGAAGCTCTCCGTCCGCCGGGTCGGCCGCTACCGCGCCGAACGGGTCCGCCTCGTGCGCACCGCCCCACAGGGTTCCGGCGCGCCGGGTCACGTACCCGCCCCCGCCGAGCTGGAAGCGGTGGGTGGCCGGTGACCCTGCTCCAGCTCCTCTTCGCCCTGCTCCTCGTCCTGGCCAACGGCTTCTTCGTCGGCGCCGAGTTCGCGCTCGTCTCCGTCCGCCGCAGCCAGATCGAACCCCTGGCCGCCGGCTCCAAGCGGGCCCGCCAGGTGCTCCACGGCCTGGAGAACCTGCCGCGCATGATGGCCGCCGCACAGTTCGGCATCACCATGTGCTCGCTCACCCTCGGCGCGGTCGCCGAACCGACGGTGGCCCGGCTGCTGGAGCCCGTCTTCCACGCCGCCCACGTGCCCGAGGGCCTGGTCCACCCCCTCGGCTACGCGTTCGCGCTCGCCGCCGTGGTCGTCCTGCACCTGGTCATCGGCGAGATGGTCCCCAAGAACCTCGCCATGGCCGCGCCCGAGAAGACCGCCCTGTGGTTCAGCCCCGGCCTGGTCGCCTTCGCCCGCCTGTGCGGGCCGGTCACCACGGCCCTGGGCGCCTGCGCCACGCTCGTCCTGCGGCTGTTCAAGGTCGAGCCCAAGGACGAGGTCGAGGCCGTCTACACCTCCGCCCAGCTCGGCCGCCTGCTCAAGGACTCCCGGCGGGCCGGGCTCCTGGAACCGGTCGAACAGGAGCGCCTGGAGGACGCGCTCGAACTGGGCAGCCGCCCCGTCACCGACGTCCTCCTCGCCCCGGACCGGCTCGTCACCGTCGGGCCCTCCGTCACTCCGCGCCAGATCGAGCAGCTGACGGTCCGCACCGGGTACTCCCGCTTCCCCGTCCGCGCCGAGAGCGGCGCCTTCATGGGCTACCTGCACGTGAAGGACGTACTGGACCTGGAGGACCGGGAACGGGCCGTCCCCCAGCGGGTCTGGAGGCGGATGACCACCGTCTGCTCGACCCTCCCGCTCGACGACGCCCTCAGCGTCATGCGCCGGGACGCCACCCACCTGGCGCAGGTCGCGGATCCGGCCGGTCGGGTCCTCGGCCTGGTCGCCATGGAGGACGTACTCGAAACCCTGGTCGGCGAGGTGCGCGACCCCGCGCACCGCACGGCTCCGCCCGCCCGCCGGGCGTCGGCGCCCGCTCCCGTCCCGGTCTCGCAGGACGCCCTGGCCCGCTGACCCGCTGCCGGCCGGCTGGAGCCCCCCGCCCTCTACAGGGGTGGGGGCTCCGGCCGTTCCTGGGGGCCCCGGCCCGAAAGGACCTCCCCGTAGGCCTGCATCAGGTCCGCCAGCCGCAGCGTCGACAGATCGTCCCGCGACGGCTCGCCCGCGAAGCCCGCCAGCCGCAGGTCCCGGTAGGCGCAGCTCTTCTCGTACAGGGTGCGCAGGAACCGGCCGTTGCCGAGCTCGTCGATCCAGCCCTGCTCCACGACGTGCCCGCTGATGCTCCGCAGCTCCTCCAGCGCCTCGTCGTCCCACCGGTCGCCGTTGGAGTCCGCGAGCACCCCGCCGATCGAGGAGAGCTCCAGCGGCCGGTAGCTGGGGAAGTCCACCCGCGTGGTGAACCGCGAGGACAGCCCCGGATTGGTGGCCAGCAGCCGGTCCATACCCGCCGGATAGCCCGCCAGGATCACCACCAGGCGGTCGCGGTTGTCCTCCGCGCGCTTCAGCAGCACCTGCAGGGCCTCGTCGCCGTACGCGTCGCCCTTGCTGTAGCCGGAGTTGGAGAGGCTGTACGCCTCGTCCACGAACAGGACCCCGCCGATCGCCGAGTCGATCAGCTCGTTCGCCTTGACGGCCGTCTGCCCGAGGAACTCGCCGACCAGGTCCGCGCGGCCCGCCTCCACCAGATGGTCGCCGCCGAGCAGGCCCAGCGCGTAGAACACCCGGCCCAGGATCCGCGCCACCGTCGTCTTGCCCGTACCCGACGGCCCCGAGAACACGAAGTGCCGCTTCGGCGGCTGCACCGGCAAACCCTGGACCGCCCGCAGCCGGGCCATGTGCAACTGCGCCGAGAGTGCCTTCACCTGCCGCTTGACCGGCTCCAGGCCCACCATCCGCTCGAGCTCCGCGAGCGCCTCGGCCAGCGCCGCCGGATCCGCCGGCCCGGCAGGCAGTCCCACCGGCCCCGGCTGGGCCGGCAGCGCCGTCTTCTGCCGTACACCCGCCGGCCGGCCCGGGCCGGGTCCGGGGGGCGCCCCCGGGCCGTGCCGCGGCTCCGGCGGCTCCGCCGTCAGCGGATCCGGCTCCGACTGCCCGTCCGCCGCGACGTCCTGGACCGGGCCGCCGCCTAACGCCACCGCCGCGAAGTCCCCGCCCGAGGGGGAGGGGCCGTGCCCGCCCAGACCCTCGTAACCCGGGCCCCCCGCGTAGCCGGCCAGCCCGTCGGCGTCCTCGCTGTCCTCGATCGCCGTCAGCCGGGCCGCCGTGTCCATGAACGCCGGGTCCACCCGGTGCACCGCCCGGTAGAGCGGCAGCGCCGCGGCGCTGCGCCCGGTCCCCTCGTGCGCCCGCGCCAGCCAGTACCGCAGCTCCTTGCGCTGCGGCTGCTCGCTGCGGCAGCGCATCAGCGAGGCCGACAGCAGCGGCTCCGCCTGCCCGTACATCTCCAGCCGGACCCGCGCCATCCCGCCGAACAGACCCGCCTCGATGCCCAGCAGCGGGTCGTCCACCAGGGATTCGGTGTGGCGGACCAACTGCTCCCAGTCCTTGACGAGATAGGCCCGGCACGCGTGCAGGAAGCGCACCTGCGGATCGGTGTCCACGGGCGGCAGGGCGGCGAGCGCCTGGTCCAGCTCGGGCACGTGGCGGCCGTCCAGCCAGTGCGAGGCGTGCGCCAGCAGCAGGTCGCGCCGGCTCTCCAGTACGGGCTGTACCCACCAGCCGAGCCAGTACCAGGAGTTGAGGGTCCGCCGGTGGCGGGCCCGCTGCTCCCCGAAGCGGTCCCGGTGGGCGTACATCCGCAACAAGGCGTCGGTGGTGTCGACCCGGAGCGCGTGCAGGCCCAGCCAGGCGTCGGCCATCGCGGGATCCAGTCGTACCGCCGTCCGGAACTCCTCCTCGGCCTGCGGGTAGGCGCCCATCGTGCAGGCGTCGACGCCCCGCAGCCAGGCGAGTTCGGCCGGGGCGTGTGCGCTGCCCACCGCGGCGAAATCCATCACGTCCCCCACAAGCCTGCCCCCGTGGTGCGCGACAACCCCCGCGTCACGCACGCGAGTTGTCCCAGCGCTGATGAAATCAGGGGTGCATCGTACCTGCGGTTACGCACCTTACGTAGGGTGCGTCGAAGACGGGTCGGGTGATCGTCCGCGTCACGCGTGGTGACACAGGGTGAGGTGCCGGCGCGGATTCGCCCGCGCGAGGCCGCCGCGACGTGCGGTCGCCGGGCGGCCCGGAGACAGGACGAAGCCCCCGATCACGGGGGAATGGTCGGGGGCTCCGCATCCGCGGCAGCCTGTGAGGGCCGCGCATTCAGAACGTAGGACCGCTGCCGTCCCCCGGTCAAGCGGTGCGTTCGAGCCTCGGCGTAGTGGACCCGCAGGGGCCGTCAGGCCCGGGGGAGCCCGTGACCCTCGGTGACGGAAGGCGCTGTTGCCGCGGTCCCGGCAGTCCCGGAAGTCCACTCGTATCCCGTACCGCTCTGCCGCACCAGGATGTCGGCGAAGGGGCGTGAAGGATCATCCGAGAAGTGCGCGCGCTCCGCGCGCTCCCATCCGTCCCAGAAGTCGGAGAGTTCACGCCCGTCCCGGTTTCGCCCGCGCCCCCAGGACTCCGCCCGCGGCGTCTCCATCCACAGCAGCCGCGCCAGCCGCGGCCGCAGCGCGCGCCGCCCGGCACCGACGCCCTCGACGAGCAGCACCGGAGCGGGCTCCAGGACCCGCTCCGGGCCGAAGTGGCGCAGGGTCCAGTCGTACGGGGCCCAGTGCGCGGGCCGGCCCGCGGCGAGCGGCTCCAGCACCTGCGCGCGCAGCCGCGCCTCCCAGTCGAAAAGCTCCTCGTGGGTGGCCACCTCGTCCAGGTGCAGTACGGGAGCACCGCCCAGCGCCCGCGCGAGCAGCCCGGCGAGGGTGCTCTTCCCGGAACCGGCGTGCCCGTCGATCCCGATCAGCCGCACCTCACCGAGGGAGGGCGGCAGGGCGGCGAGTTCGCGCGCGAGGGGCCGAAGCGAGGGGTGCGACACGGGGGACTCCACCGCCCCAGCCTATGACCCCCACCCACGCCCCCACCCCCACCCCCACCCCCACCCCCACCCCCACCCCCACCCCCACCCACGCCCCCGCCCTCGGCGCCGCGTCACCCCGACACGGGCCTCCTGCTTCGCCGCCCGGCGGGCGGGAACTGGAAGGGTGGAGCCGTCGACACCGCACCGACCCCTGGGGGCCACGCCGATGACCGCAGCCACACCACGCCGGGCCCTGCTGGCCGTAGCCCTCGCGGCCGCCACGGCGGTCACCGTGCCGGGCGGCCGGGCCAGGGCGGCCGGCCCGGCGCCGGCCGCCCGCCCGAACGCCGGCGCGGGACCCGAGGCCGCGGTCCCGGCGTCCGTACCCCCTGACGCAGCCGCTGCCGCGGCCACCCGCAAGACCGTGGACAACCGGTTCTGGTACTCCCACGCCCACTGGACCGCCGGCACCCACCGGGGCACGACCGCCGTCGCCGGCGCCCGCCCCGGCCTGGAGATCAAGACGGCGGTCGGCCGCAGCGAGTACGCCGACCCGCACACCGGGAAGAAGAGCACCTGGGAGTACGCCACCTGGACCTCCCCGGTGCACGCCTCCGCCGTGCCCGCCACCGAGGCCGTCGCCTCCTGGAACGCCCGTACCCCGGCCGGCACCTGGATCCAGATCGAACTGCGCGGTACCTACACCGACGGCACCGCCACCCCCTGGTACGTGATGGGCCGCTGGGCCGCGGGCGACGGGGACATCCGCCGCACCTCCGTGGACGGCCAGACGGACGGCAAATCCACCGTCTGGACCGACACCCTGGGCGTCGACGCCCCCGCGACCGGGCTGCGGATCAAGGACTGGCGCCTGCGCCTGACCCTCTACCGCAAGCCCGGCGCCCAGCGCGGACCGACGGTGTGGCTCGCGGGCGCCATGGCCTCGGACGTCCCGGACCGCTTCACCGTCCCGGCGTCCGCACCCTCCGGCACGGCCCACGAGCTGAAGGTGCCGAGGTACTCGCAGGAGACGCACGCCGGCCAGTACCCCGAGTACGACAACGGCGGCGAGGCCTGGTGCAGCCCCACCTCCTCACAGATGATCATCGAGTTCTGGGGTCGCAGGGCCAGTACCAAGTCCCTGACGTGGGTCAAGAAGGGCTACGTCGACCCGCAGGTCTGCCATGCCGCCCGCTCCACCTACGACGCCGCGTACAAGGGCTGCGGGAACTGGCCCTTCAACGCCGCATACGCCGCCACCTACCGGCAGCTGGCGGGGGTCGTCACCCGGCTGGGCTCCCTCACCGACCTGGAGACCCTGGTCCGGGCCGGCGTCCCGGTCATCACCTCGCAGTCCTTCACCGCCGAGGAGCTGACGGGAGCGGGCTACGGCACGGCGGGCCACCTCATGACGGTCGTCGGTTTCACCGCGGCCGGAGACGTGATCGCCAACGACCCGCACTCGCCCGACAACCCGGCCGTGCGCCGCGTCTACCGGCGCCGGGAATTCGAGAACAACTGGCTGCGCACGAAGCGACGTAACGCCGCGGGCAAGGTCGTCTCCGGAACCGGCGGCATCTGCTACCTGTACGGACCGGTCCGGCCGAACGCCGCCCAGATCGTCGCGCTGCGAGCGGTCGGAGTGGCCTGAAAATCACGACCACCGGAATGTATGACAAGCGGACCATAGGGGAATAAAGGGCACATAAAGGTTAGACGCTTCACTAGGAGGCGGCCCGACATGACCACCCACTCCATCGAACACCACCCCGACCTCGCTGAGATGCGCACGCGGTTCGAGCGCGTCACCAGCACTCCGGCCGCCCAGGCCGTCGAGGCGCTTGCCCTCCTCACGGGCCTGTTCCTGGCGGCCTCGCCCTGGATCGTCGGATTCAGCGTGCTCAGCTCGCTGGCGATCAACAACCTGATCGCCGGCCTGGCGTACTGCCTGTGCATGGGCGGGCTCGGCTCCGCGTACGAACGCACCCACGCGATGGCGTGGACCGCGGTCGGTCTCGGTGCTTGGACGATCATCGCGCCCTGGGTCATCGCCGGCGAGGTCGACACGACCCGCACCGTGCTGACCAACGTCATCACCGGCGCCGTCGCACTCTGCCTCGCCCTGGCCATGGCGGCCATGGCGGGCCGCGACCGCGCCACCTGATCCGCACGCTCGCTCCTCGCGCCCCCGGCTTCCCTCGTGACCGCCGGGGGCGTGAGGCATGCCACGGCGTGAGCATCGTCTCTACCGCGAACGCCGTCCCCGCTGTCACATTGGAAGGCATGACCGCACACAGCGCCCCCCTGACCTCCGACGCCCGCGACCTGGTCCGTACCGGCGGGCCCGAGGACGGCTCCTCCTCCTGGCTGGAGCACGTACTGGGCTGGACCCTGGTGGTCGTCGTGGCCATGTTCGTCACCCAGGTGGGCTGGTTCTTCTAGGCCGTCTCCTTTCGGATCTTGCCGGGCCGCGGCGATCCCGCCGAGGCCCGGGCCGACCGGCGCGGGAGCGGGGGAGGATCGTCCGGCGGGAGCCCTCCGGTGCGCAGGGGAGGGCGAGGAGGAGTGCGCGCAGGTCTGCGATACTTCGGCCATCCTGTGGCAGTTCGAGGCTAGGGCTGAATTTGAACAATAGTCAACAACGCGGAACGACCGGGCGTTCGCAGGTTCGGCGGGCCGAACTGATAGCGATCGGACGCGCGTTGTTCGCCGACACCTCGTACGACGCGCTCTCGATGGACGACATCGCCAAACAGGCGGGCGTCGCCAAGGGGCTCATCTACTACTACTTCAAGAGCAAGCGCGGCTACTACCTGGCCATCGTCGAGGACTCCGTGGCCGAGCTCGTCGCCCGGGCCGCCGCCGACGGCGAGGTGGTGCCCGCCGCCGAGCGCGTGCGCACCACCATCGACGGCTACCTCTACTACGCCGAGCACCACCAGGCCGCCTACCGCACCATCGTCACCGGCGGCGTCGGCTCCGACTCCGAGGTCCTCGCCATCCGCGACGCGGTCCGCGAGGAGCTCGTCGCGACCATCGCCGAAGGCGCGTACGGCCGCCGATCCGTCCCTCCGCTGGCCCGGCTGGCGCTGGTCGGCTGGCTGTCGGGCGTCGAGGGCAGCACGCTCGAGTGGATCGGCTCGCCCGAGGCCCCGGGGCCCGGAGCGGCGGAAGCAGGCGGAGCGATGAGAGCGGGCGGCCCGGCGGGCACGGTCACGGTGTCGGCGGCCCCCGGCCGCCCCGGACGGGACGAGGTCGGAGCCCTCCTGGTGCGCACCCTGCGCGCGACGCTGACGGTGATCGGCGAGTTCGTCCCCGAGTGCCCGGCCCCGCCCGTCCCCGAGGGCGATCTCCTGCCCGTGACGGGAAGCCCCTGATCGGGCATACTCAACCGCCGCAGCCCCTTGAACTGGTCCTTCCCGTGATCCGGGAGGGACCATCGGCTGTGAGCCCCGAGACCCGGCGTCGCGTAACACCCTCACGCGCCGCCCCGTGCTTGACGAGTGAGGAGAGCGCCGCCATGACCGACCGCGCGCAGCAGCCGGTGGAACGTCAGCTGCCCACCGAGGAGTCCCGCGACCTGCTCGCACTCGTACGCGAGATCGCGCAGCGGGAGATCCGCCCGCGAGCGGCCGAGGAGGAGGACGCCGGCCGCTTCCCCCGGGAGGTCTTCACCCTGCTCTCCGAGTCCGGCCTGCTCGGTCTCCCGTACGCCGGCGAGGCCGGCGGCGGCGACCAGCCCTACGAGGTCTACCTCCAGGTGCTGGAAGAGCTGGCCGCGGCCCGCCTGACCGTCGGACTCGGCGTCAGCGTGCACTCGCTGGCCTGCCACGGCCTGGCCGGCTACGGAACCAAGGAGCAGCAGGCCGCCCACCTGCCCGCGATGCTCGGCGGCGGTCTGCTGGGCGCGTACTGCCTCTCCGAGCCGGGCGCCGGCTCGGACGCGGCCTCGCTGGCGACCAGAGCGGTCCGGGACGGCGACGACTGGGTCATCGACGGCACCAAGGCCTGGATCACCCACGGCGGGGTCGCCGACTTCTACACCGTCCTGGCCCGCACGGGCGTGGACGGGCCCAAGGGCATCACGGCGTTCCTGGTGCCGGGCGACGCGGCGGGGCTGACCGCCGCCGTTCCCGAGAAGAAGATGGGCATGAAGGGCTCGCCCACCGCCCAGCTGCACTTCGACGGCGTACGGGTCCCCGACACGCGTCGCATCGGCGAGGAGGGCCAGGGCTTCACCATCGCCCTCGCGGCCCTGGACGCCGGCCGCCTCGGTATCGCCGCCTGCGCGATCGGCGTGGCCCAGGCCGCCCTGGACGAGGCCCTGGTCTACGCGCTGGACCGCAAGCAGTTCGGCCACCCCATCGCGGACTTTCAGGGCCTGCGGTTCATGCTGGCCGACATGGCGACGAAGATCGAGGCGGGCCGCGCGCTGTACCTGGCGGCGGCGCGGCTGCGGGACGCGGGCAAGCCGTTCTCCCGTCAGGCGGCGATGGCCAAGCTGTTCTGCACCGACGCGGCGATGGCCGTCACGACGGACGCGGTCCAGGTCCTGGGCGGCTACGGATACACGGCGGACTTCCCGGTCGAGCGGCTGATGCGCGAGGCGAAGGTCCTCCAGATCGTGGAGGGCACCAACCAGATCCAGCGCATGGTGATCGCCCGCCACCTGGCGGGCCCCGAGTCCCGCTGAACAGCTCGGACCCGGTCCGGCTGGGCCCGGCAGGCTGGGCGCTGCCCGGCTGCCGCCTGGCCGGCTGCCGCCTGGGCCTGCCGCCTGGGCGCCTGCCGCCTGGCTTTTGGGTGTCTGGCCGCCTGAGCCCAGCTGCCTGCCGCCGGGGCGCTTGCACATGGATCCCGAGCCCGCGCCGCGGCGAACCTCTCCGCTCCCGCGCGGTTCCCGGCCGACGGCGGCGGGCCGGCCAGGGCCTCGCTTTCGGATCTTGCCGGGCTCGCGGTGTTCGGTACGGCACCTGGCCGCGTTGCCGTCGGGGCAGGGGGGTCTCCAGTACGCGGACGCCGCTGCGCCTTGCCGTGTGCGGCACCAGGTACCGCAGGCTCGGCCGACGGATCCGAAGGGGTCTCCCTAGTGCTGTGGCCGGGAAGATTCACCGGGTCGCGGCGCCCGGCACGGCGCCTCGCCGCGTTGTCGGGCCACGGCGGTACGTCCGCTACGAGCCGTGGCCCTCCGCCCCGGGAGCACCTCCCAGCGGTAGCTGGGGGAGATGCACCGCACCGAACACCGCGACCCGGCACGCCTTCCCGGCCACAGCACTAGCCCTCCGAGCGGTCAGCCGCCGCCGAAGAGGGGGCCGCTCGGCCAGATGGGCGAGGAAGCGATCTTGGACCACTCCGGATCGCGCCGCCCGGGCACGGTCCGGCCGTCTTCGGCCCAGCGGGCGAGCAGCGCACTGTAGATGGGCGGGTCGGCGGCGAGCGGAACCGATTCTTCGTGCCCTGCCGCCGGCGTCCGTCGACGACGCCCCGCCCTCGGGCTGGAAGTCTCCATCGTGGTCATGCCGGGCCAACGCGCCACCGGACCCGCGGGTAACCCCGCCCATCCGTTCGACGCTTCAACGGCGCTCCCGTCCCACCGCCCCGACCTGCCGCCGCGCTGCCCCGCCGTTGCTCCGTAGCGCCCCGCTCAGGGTGACTTCCCGTGTCGCAGCCCGCAGCCCGCAGCCCGCAGCCCGCAGCCCGCAGCCCGCGGCCCACTCTGCGCCACCCCGCCCTTGCTCCGTGTCGCCCCGCTCGGTGCGGCCGCCCTGTGTCGCCGCCCCGGCGCCCGCCGCTGCCGCAGCCCCCGCCGGCCAGGCGACCGGCCCAGGCCCGCCCCCCGTCGCACGACGTGTCGCCCTGACAGTCCGTGCCACGACTCTGGCCCCCGACAGGCAATCTGACGTACCGTCATTTTCGCCCAGGTGCCGTCCCGCGCACCCGTCCCAGGAGGTTCGCCATGCCCGCCGACCGGCCTGTTTCGCTCGACGAGTACCCCATCCACCAGGCCCCGTTGTCGATGAAGCACCTCGTCACCGGCGACCGCAACGCATACGACCGCTGCATCTTCCACGTCTTCGACCACGCCGGCCGCGCCGTCCTCATCCTCGGACTCGGCGTCTACCCCAACGCCGGCGTCATCGACGCCTACGCGACTCTCCGCCTGGGCGACGAACTCCTCGCCGTCCGCGCCTCCGACGCCCTCGGCGACGACCGGATGAACCTGGCCGTCGGCCCGCTGCGGATCACCGTCGACGAACCCCTCAAGCGCATCACGCTCAGCTGCGCCGCCGACCCCGCCGACCCCGACGGGCTCGCCTACGACATCACCTGGACCGCCGAGTTCCCCGCGCTCTGGGAGCCGCACCACACCCAGCGCCGCGGCGACCGGCTCATCCTCGAAGGCCGCCGCTTCGTCCAGGCGGGCAACGTCACCGGCACCATCCGCGCCAGGGGTGAGCGGTTCGTCCTCGACGCCGCCGAGTGGACCGGCACCCGCGACCGCAGCTGGGGCGTGCGCCCGATCCCCGGCGAGGACGGCGGCCGGGCCGCCGAGGAGCACCGGCCCGAGGGCTTCCACTGGCTCTGGATACCCGTCCGGTTCGAGGACCGCTTCCTGATGGTCATCGCCCAGGAGGACGCCGACGGCCACCGGAACCTCAGTGAGGCCGTCCAGGTCTTCCCCGAAGGCAGCGGCCTCGGCGACGTCCAGCTCGGCTGGCCGCACACCGACATCCGCTACCGGCCCGGCAGCCGCCATCCGCAGAGCGCCGTCGTCCACCTCACCGACCCGGCCGGACGCAAGCCCCTCGAACTCGGCGTGGAGATCCTGAACGCCTCCCCGCTCGCCGTCGGCGCCGGCTACCCGCCCGCCTCCGACTGGCAGCACGGAAGCTGGCAGGGCCGCGGCTGGACCGACCGCCGCGCGTACGACCTGTCCGACCCCGCCGCCCACCCCATGGCCGCCTTCGGGGTCACCGACCACTCGGCCCGCTTCACCCTCGAGGGACGCACCGGCTTCGGCATTTTCGAGCACGGCAGCTTCGGCCGCCACGACCCGAGCGGCTTCACCGACTACGGCTCCGTGGCCCCGTAGGACGCCACGTCCGCGGCAGAGCCGGCCCCGCCGGCCGACCGGCCGCTCCGGGCCCGGCGTCCGCGGACACCGAGCCGACACCGAGCCGACACCGAGCCGACACGGAGCGGGCACGAGCCGACACGGAGCGGGCACGGAAGAGGCAGCAGCAGCCACGCCAGAGAAGGGGTACCCCATGGCAGGACCGGCACCACGCCCCCGCACCTCCACCCGCGAACCAGAGGAGCTCGCCCGGCGCCTCGCCGCCTGGCTCGACGCCGAACTACCCGGCGCGAAGGTCACCAACGTCTCGGTGCCCGGCTCCAACGGAATGTCCAGCGAGACCCTGCTCTTCGACATAGAGCACCCCGACGCCCCGATCCGCGCCTGCGCCCTGCGCCTCGCCGCCGATCCGGCCGCCTACACCGTCTTCCCCTCGTACGACATGCCCCGCCAGCACCGCGTGATGAGCCTGGTCGCCGCCCACACCGACCTGCCCGTCCCCCGCGTGCAGTGGCTGGAGGAGGATCCCGGGCCGCTCGGGGCGCCGTTCTTCGTCATGGCCCGCGCCGAAGGCCGCGTACCGCCCGACGTGATGCCCTACACCTACGAGGGCAACTGGCTGCACGCCGCGAGCGACGCCGAACGCGCCGCGCTCCAGGAGTCGAGCGTTTCCCTGCTGGCGCGGCTGCACGACCAGTTCCCGCCCGGTGAGGCGGAGTTCCTCCTGCCGGAGGGCGACGGCAGCCCGCTGCGCCGCCACGTGGAGTCCCAACGCGCCTACTACCGATGGGTGGTGGCCGGCACCTCCCGGTCCCCGCTGCTGGAACGGGCCTTCGACCGCCTCGAAGAGCTCTGGCCCCGCGACGAGGGCGGCCCTGCCGTCCTCAACTGGGGTGACGCGCGCATCGGCAACGTCGTCTACGAGGCGGACGGCTTCGAGCCGGTCGCCGTGCTCGACTGGGAGATGGCGGCCTGCGCCCCGCGCGAGGTCGACCTCGGCTGGACCGTCTACCTGCACCGCTTCTTCCAGGACCTGACCGTCGGGTTCGGCCAGCCCGGCCTCCCCGGGTTCCTGCGCCGCGAGGACATCGAGCGCGAGTACGCACGACTGACCGGCCACACACCGCGGGACATGGAGTTCCACACGCTCTACGCCGCCCTGCGGCACGGGATCGTGATGCTGCGCATCGCCTACCGGCAGGCGCACTTCGGCGAGGTGGAGGTCCCGGCGGACCCGGACAGCCTGATCCTGCACCACGCCAGCCTGGCCGCCATGGTGCAGGGGGCGTACTGGTAGTCCGCTCAGGCCGCCTGCGCGTGCTGCCGCATCTGCGGCAGCACCGCCGGGGCGGGTGTCCGTACCGGACGCGACCCGGGGCCGCCGACGTGCGAGAACGGCTGCGTGCGCCAATCCAGGCCCTGCGGCAGCGCCAAGTGCACGACGGGTTCCAGCTCGTGGACTTCGTCGGAACCGAAACCGAGCGTGGGCAGCGCGTCGGAGGCGGGGCGCCCCGTACCCGCGCACACCGTGAGTCCGAAGGGGTTCCACGGGGTCAGGCACAGCGCGTGCTCCGGCAGGTACTCCTCGCCGGCGACGAGGGCGATCGACTGCCCGCAGTCGGGGCAGGTCGCGTGGTGGATCTCGAACGCCTCGGAGTATTCGAGGTAGTCGTCATCGTCGGCGTAGTCGCCCTCGACGGCTTCCAGGGGCTCCGGTTCGATGCGACCGGCGCGCTTGGTGTTCAGCATGGATGTACTCCCCCTTGGGTGGGCCGGGCGGGCAGGTTCCTCGGCCACGGCCACCCCAAGCATTTCCCGCCACTCGGCACGAGTAACCACTTCCGGCCGCCGTACGCCCGCATACCCTTGTGGCATTGGTCACATGACCGCCTCGGGCGCCACCCCAATCCGTGGACACGGCTGTGCCAGAAGCGGTTCAGGGCCGTAGGTTGTGCGGCTATGAGCGCAATGGAGGAGCTGGACCGCCAGATCGTGGATCTGCTCGTGCGGGACGGGCGGATGAGCTACACGGACCTGGGCAAGGCCACCGGACTGTCGACGTCGGCCGTCCATCAGCGAGTACGCCGCCTGGAACAGCGCGGGGTCATCCGCGGCTACGCCGCCGTGGTCGACCCCGAAGCCGTCGGGCTGCCCCTGACGGCGTTCATCTCGGTCAAGCCCTTCGACCCGAGCGCGCCGGACGACATCGCGGAGCGGCTGGCCGGGGTCCCGGAGATCGAGGCCTGCCACAGCGTCGCGGGCGACGAGAACTACATCCTCAAGGTCCGCGTCGCGACCCCGCTGGAGCTGGAAGACCTCCTGGGCCGCCTGCGCGCCCTGGCCCACGTCTCCACCCGCACCACGGTGGTCCTCTCCACCCCGTACGAGTCCCGCCCGCCGCGCGTCTGAGTTCTTACGCGCCGCTCGCGCGGCTCGGCCCTCAGGGGCCTCCCCGGCTTCGGGCCACAGCGCCGGACTCCGTCCGGCGGGGGCGGTCCGCCGAGGCCGCCACGACCCGACCGGCCCGGTCCGGCGGTACCGGGCCGTGCCCGTGCTCTTGGGCGGTCCACCGCGCGCGAGCGGCCGGGGTCCGGGGCAGCGGTGCGAGTACCGCGTCCCAAAGGAGAGACTGTCGGCATGACAGACCGCACCGCCGACTCAGACTCCGCCACCGCCGCCGGAGGCACCCGCACCGTCCTCCTCCGCGGCGGAGAGGTCCACAGCCCCGCCGACCCCTTCGCCACCGCCATGGTGGTCGAGCGCGGCCGCGTCGCCTGGGTCGGCTCAGAGGGCGCGGCCGACGCGTTCGCCCAGGGCGTGGACGAGGTCGTCGACCTCGACGGCGCGCTGGTCACGCCCGCCTTCACCGACGCCCACGTCCACACCACCTCCGCCGGCCTCGCCCTCACCGGCCTGGACCTGTCCACGGCCGCCTCGCTCTCCGAGGCCGTCGCGCGCGTGCGCGCGTACGCGGAGAGCCGCCCGGCCGACCGGGTGCTCCTCGGCCACGGCTGGGACGCCTCCCGCTGGCCCGAGCGGCGCGCCCCGCGCCGCGGTGAGCTCGACGAGGCCACCGGCGGACGGCCGCTCTACCTGAGCCGCATCGACGCGCACTCCGCCGTGGTCACGACCGCCCTGCTCCGGCTCGTACCGGGTGTCGAGGCCGCCGACGACGAGCCGCTGACCCGCGACGCCCACCACGCCGTACGCCGCGCCGCGCTCGACGCCCTCACCCCGGCCCAGCGCGCCGAGGCCCAGCGGGCCGCCCTCGACCGGGCCGCGTCCCTCGGCATCGGCTCGGTCCACGAGTGCGGCGGCCCCGAGATCTCCTCTCCGGAGGACTTCACCGCCCTCCTGGAGCTGGCGCGCACCCGTCCCGGCCCGCGGGTATTCGGCTACTGGGCCGACCTGGACCTCGGCCGGGTCAAGGACCTCGGGGCGGTCGGGGCCGCGGGAGACCTCTTCGTCGACGGCGCCCTCGGCTCGCACACCGCCTGCCTGCACGCCCCGTACGCCGACGCCGGGCACACCGGCACCGACTACCTCGACGCCCGGGTCGTCGCCGGGCACGTCGCCGCCTGCACCGAGGCGGGCCTCCAGGCGGGCTTCCACGCCATCGGCGACGCGGCGATCACCGCTGTCGTCGAGGGGTTCCGGGCCGCCGCCGACAAGGTCGGCCTCGACCGCGTCCGCGCCGCCCGGCACCGCGTCGAACACGCCGAGATGATGACCCCGGCCACCATCGCCGCCTTCGCGGAGCTCGGCCTCACCGCTTCCGTGCAGCCGGCCTTCGACGCGCTGTGGGGCGGCGAGGAGGGCATGTACGCCGACCGGCTCGGCGCCGAGCGCGCCCGCACGCTCAACCCGTACGCCGCCATGCTCAAGGCGGGAGTCCCGCTCGCCTTCGGCTCCGACGCCCCCGTCACCCCGCTCGACCCGTGGGGCACCGTACGGGCGGCCGCCTTCCACCGCACGCCCGCCCACCGCGTCTCGGTACGGGCAGCCTTCGCCGCCCACACGCGCGGCGGCTGGCGGGCCCTGGGCCGCGACGACGCGGGCGTCCTCGTACCCGGCGCCCCGGCCGACTACGCCGTCTGGCAGACCTCGGAACTGGTGGTCCAAGCCCCCGACGACCGGGTCGCACGCTGGTCCACGGACCCCCGCTCCGGCACCCCCGGGCTGCCGGACCTGAGCCCCGGCGGGGACCTGCCGGTGTGCCTGGCCACCGTCGTCGGTGGCCGGGAGGTATTCGTACGGCCACAGGGGTGATCCGTCGGGCCGTGGTTCGGTAAGGGTGGCCGGACCCGGATAGGTTCGGCCGGGTCCACCACCGGACGTCCGTACCGGACGGATCCGTCCGCTCAGCCGCGCCCGCGCCTCGGGGGCGAGGGAAGGTTTCGCCGGAAGGGGGTCCCCCCTGCTCCGAAGGGGCGTGGGGGAGGGTGGCCTCAGGTCGGGGCCCGGCGGTCCAGTAGACAACGGTCAGGCGGCCCGCAGCCAGCGGGAGCCGGTCCGGCCCGAAGGACCGCGGGCCCCGATCGCTGTTCTAAAATCATCCTCTGCGACACGACGTACAGGATGTACGAGAACGCAAAAGGGGAATCAGTGAGCGACGGCGGACAGCGAAGCTACGGACCGCTCGGCACGGCCTTGGTGATCATTCCGACCTACAACGAGGCGGAGAACATCGGGCTGATCGTCGGCCGCGTCCGCGCGGCTGTACCCGGGGCCCACATCTTGGTCGCGGACGACAACAGCCCGGACGGCACCGGCAAGCTCGCCGACGAGCTGGCGGCCTCCGACGAGCACGTGCACGTCCTGCACCGCAAGGGCAAGGAAGGGCTCGGAGCCGCCTACCTGGCCGGGTTCCGCTGGGGCCTGGACCAGGGCTACGGCGTCATCGTCGAGATGGACGCCGACGGCTCCCACCAGCCCGAGGAGCTGCCGAGGCTGCTCACCGCGCTGGAGGGCGCCGACCTGGTGCTGGGCTCCCGCTGGGTGCCGGGCGGCCGGGTGGTCAACTGGCCCAAGAGCCGCGAGTTCCTCTCCCGGGGCGGGTCCACGTACTCCCGGCTGATGCTCGGGGTCCCGATCCGCGACGTCACCGGCGGTTACCGTGCCTTCCGCCGCGAGACCCTCGAAGGCCTGGGCCTGGCGGACGTGGCCTCGGCGGGCTACTGCTTCCAGGTCGACTTGGCCCGCCGGGCCGTCCGCAAGGGGTTCCGGGTGGTCGAGGTCCCCATCACCTTCGTCGAGCGCGAGTTCGGCGACAGCAAGATGAGCAAGGACATCGTCGTGGAGGCCCTCTGGCGGGTCACGCAGTGGGGCCTGAAGGAGCACGCGGGCAAGCTGACCGCGAAGGTCCGCGGCAAGTAGCCCCGCCTTCTCCCGCCGCCGGCCGCCTGCCCCGCCGCCCCCTAGGGGGCGCCCGGTACCTCCGGCTGAGGACGCTTTTATGCCGGCCCGGGCACACTGGGGAGTATGACGACCGGAGTTCCGACCTCTACGGCCCCCCGGCGGCGTTCGCCCGCCCGTACAATGCTTCCCCTCGCCCTCGCGGCCTGGCTGATCCTGGAGATCTGGCTGCTCAGCCTGGTCGCGGGCGCGCTCGGCGGTGGGGCGGTCGCCCTGCTGCTCGCGGGCGGCCTGGTGCTGGGAGCGGTGGTCATCAAGCGGGCCGGGCGGCGCGCCTTCAAGAATCTGGCGGACAGCTTCCAGCAGGCGCAGGCGGGCGCACGGCCCACCGAGCGCCGGCCCGGCTCGGGCAACGGCACGACCATGCTGGCCGGCCTGCTCCTGATGATGCCGGGTCTGCTCTCCGACGCGGTGGGGCTGCTCCTCCTGCTTCCGCCCGTCCGTGCCTGGGCGGGCCGCCGGGCCGCCGGCTCCCTGGAGCGCAAGATGGCCGCCGCGCCCGCCGGCACCTTCGGCGACGCCTTCCAGCAGGCCCGCATCCACCAGCCCGACGGCAAGGTGGTCCAGGGCGAGGTGATCCGTGAGGACCAGCCGGGCCGTCCGGGGCCCGCCTCCGGCCCGTCCGGCCCGGAGACCGGCTACCGCCCGCCGCTCACTCCCTGACCCGTTCCCGATCGACCCGTTCCCGATCCCGATCCCGGTTCGCGAAAGCCGAGGGGCCCCCGCCACAGAGTGTGTGGCGGGGGCCCCTCGGCTTCGTGCTGTCTTGCTGTGGTGCTGTGCTGTCGTCCGGCTGTCAGGCGGACTTGCGGCTGTCCCGCGGATGCACGGCAATGTTCATGGCGCCGGAGCGAAGGACCGCCAGCCTCTCGGCCAGCACTTCCTCCAGCTCCTCGCGGGTGCGCCGCTCCATGAGCATGTCCCAGTGCGTTCGCGCAGGCTTGCCCTTCTTCTCTTCGGGCCCGTCCCCGTCAACCAGGAGTGCCATGGCGCCGCACGCCTTGCACTCCCACTCCGGCGGAATTTCTGCCTCAACCGAGAACGGCATCTCAAATCGATGTCCGTTCTGGCATGCGTACTCCACCGCCTGGCGCGGGGCCAGATCGATGCCGCGGTCCGTCTCGTAGCTGGTAACCACGAGCCGCGTACCGCGGAGAGCTCGCTCACTCATGAATCGTGCCTCCCGGGCTTGTCGCCCACAGGACAGGTGTCGCTGTCGTCGTCATCCGGTCAACGTCCGGTCGGCGGTATAGATTCCCGCTCCGGGTCATGCGTCGCCCGTCGTGCCGCCCCTTGTTGTACCCATCAGTGCCCGTTTTGTCACATCTGGCAGCAGATGTCACCCAGCGTCTTCACTTCGTCAGCACGCAGTAACGGTCCGCCTGGCAGGCCAAAGGCGTACACTACCGGCCCTTCGCTTGAACGTCGAAATTCGTTCCGAATTCGAGTCCAGGGCCCGTAGGTGATCCGCTCGGATCGGCCCGGCTCCGGGCCGATCGCCGCTCAGATCCGCTCGGGTACAGGATTGCCCGCCGCCTCCACCGCGCGCCGCACCGGCACTCTGGCGAGCAGCACGAAACCCAGTGCGAAGAAGAACACCAACGAGATGATCGCGTCCCGGTAGCTTCCGGTGAGCTGGTAGGTGAGCCCGAAGACGAGCGGTCCCACCCAGCTCAGCCCGCGGTCGCTCATCTCGTACGCCGAGAAGTACTCGGCCTCCTTGCCCGCCGGGACCAGGTGTGAGAACAGCGAGCGCGACAGCGCCTGGCTGCCTCCCAGTACCAGTCCGATCATCGAGGCGAGCGCGAAGAACCACATAGGGGTCCGGGCCGGCAGGAAGTATCCCGCGGCCAGCGTGAGCCCCCAAGCGGCCAGGGATACGAGAATCGTCCGCTTGGCTCCGTACCGCACGGCCAGCCGGCCCATCCCCAGCGCACCCGCCACCGCCAGGACCTGCACCAGGAGGACGGCCACGATCAGGGTGGACTGCTCGAGCTGCAGCTCCTCCTTGCCGTAGATCGAGGCCTGGGAGATCACCGTCTGCACGCCGTCGTTGTAGATCAGGTAGGCCAGCAGGAACGACAGGGTCAGCGGGTAGCGCCGCATGTCCTTCAGGGTCGCGACGAGCTGCTTCCAGCCGCTGACGGCCGGCCCCGCCCCCGGCTCCCGGACCACGACCCGGTCCCGCAGGCGCCGCAGCGGGATCAGTGCGAAGGCCCCCCACCACAGGCCCGCCGAGGCCAGGCAGATCCGTACCGCCTCGCCCGTGGACAGGCCGAAGGAATCGTGGCCCGTGTAGAGCACCAGGTTCACCACGAGCATCACGGAACCGGCGGTGTAGCCGAAGGCCCAGCCGCGCGAGGAGACGGTGTCCCGCTCGTCCGGCGTGGAGATCTGGGGCAGGTACGCGTTGTAGAGCACCATCGAGACGGACAGTGAGGCGTTCGCCACGATCAGCAGCAGGCCGCCGAGCAGGTAGCGGTTGCCGTCCAGGAAGAACATTCCGGCCGTCGCGGCGGCGCCCGTGTACGCGGCCACCGCCAGCATCGGCTTCTTGCGGCCGGTCCGGTCGGCGACGGCCCCCACCAGCGGCATGAGCAGGACGGCGAGGATCACCGAGATCGACACCGAGTAGGCGAAGAAGGATCCGGCCCGCACCGGGATGCCGAGCGGGTGCACGAAGCCCTCGCTGTCCGAGGCGGCCTTGGCTATCTCGGTCAGGTACGGCCCGAGGAACACCGTGACGACGCTCGCCGAGTACACCGAGACGGCGAAGTCGTAGAAGTACCAGCCGTGCTGCTCGCGTTTGCGGGCGGCGGCCGTTCTCTCGCCCTCGGCCCCCGGTTCCGCTTCTGCCGTCGTCCGCGCACTCATCGGTGCCCCCTCGCTGGTCCCCGTACCGCCGCGGCGGCCTCGCCGGGCACGGAGGCGGCGGGCTCGTCAGGCCCAGGCCCCGCGCCGGTCCAGCACCGTGCGCAAGATGTCGATCCGGTCGGTCATGATGCCATCGACTCCCATGTCGAGGAGAGCCTCCATGCGTTCCGGTTTGTTCACGGTCCACACGTGCACCTGGAGCCCCCGGGCGTGGGCGGTCCGCACGAAGCGCCGGTCCACCACCCGGACGCCCCCCTGGGACTGCGGAACCTGCGCCGCCACCGCGCCCGCGCGCAGGGCCGCCGGGATCGCGAACGAGCGCAGCCGCAGCCCGAGCACCCCGCGGACCCCGTAGGAGGTCGCCAGGCGGGGGCCCGCGATCTTCTGCGCCCGGGCCACCCGGGTCTCCGAGAACGAGCCCACGCACACCCGGTCCCAGACCCCGGCCCGCGCGATCAGGTTGACCAGCGGGTGCAGGGCGGACTCGTCCTTGAGGTCCACGTTCCACCGGGCGTCCGGGAACTCCTCCAGGAGGTCCTCGAAGAGGGCCAGCGGCTCGGTCCCGGCGACCCGGGCCTCACGGATCCGGCTCCAGGGCTGCTCGCGGATGCGGCCGTGCCCGTCGGTGACCCGGTCCAGGGTCGCGTCGTGGAAGGCGACCAGCTTGCCGTCGGCGCTGGCGTGCACATCGGTCTCGAAGTACCGGTACCCGGCGTCGGCGGCCCGCCGGAACGCGGCGGCGGTGTTCTCCAGCCCGTCCGCGGCCCCGCCGCGGTGCGCGAAGGGGATCGGACCCGGGTGGTCGAGATACGGATGGCGAAGTCGTACGTGCGTCACCGCGGCAGTATGCCCGCTGCTCCCCGGGGGCGGGAGAGCCCCGATGGCCGCGCGACGAACGCCACATCCCCCGCGCCCGCCCGCCGCCCCGGGCCGCCTGGCCCGCCCGGCTCGGACCGTGCCACCCTGTAACCGCAGACCGATCCAATACCGGCTCCCCGTGGGCCGGCAGGGGCCAATTCGACGAAGGTGGACCGGACCCATGGCGCAGTGGACCTCGGCCGTAGGTGCCGCACAGCTCGGCCGGCTCATCACCTCCCAGCAGGGGCGGCCCGCCGTGCCCGGCGCGCGCAAGCCGCCCGCGTACCGCTCGCTCGCCGACGGCATCCGGCTGCTCGTCCTCGAAGGCCGCGTGCCCGTCGCCGCCCGGCTCCCCGCCGAACGGGAGCTCGCCGTCGTGCTCTCCGTCAGCCGCACGACCGTCGCCGCCGCCTACGAGGCCCTGCGCGGCGAGGGGTTCCTGGAATCGCGCCGCGGCGCCGGCAGCTGGACCTCCGTGCCCGCCGGCAACCCGATGCCGGCCCGCGGACTCGAGCCCCTGCCCCCCGAGTCCCTCGGCTCGATGATCGACCTCGGCTGCGCCGCGCTGCCGGCCCCCGAGCCCTGGCTCACCAAGGCCGTCCAGGGCGCCCTGGAAGAGCTTCCGCCCTACGCGCACACCCACGGGGACTATCCGGCCGGGCTGCCCGCCCTCCGCCGCATGCTCGCCGACCGCTACACCGAGCGCGGTATCCCGACCATGCCCGAGCAGATCATGGTCACGACCGGCGCCATGGGCGCGATCGACGCCATCTGCAGCCTCTTCGCCGGGCGCGGCGAGCGGATCGCCGTCGAATCCCCCTCCTACGCCAACATCCTCCAGCTGATGCGCGCCGCCGGGGTCCGGCTCGTGCCCGTGGCCATGGGGGAGGGGCTCAGCGGCTGGGACATGGACGTCTGGCGCCAGGTGCTGCGCGACTCCGCTCCGCGCCTCGCCTATGTCGTCGCCGACTTCCACAACCCGACCGGGGCGCTCGCCTCCGACGAGCAGCGCCGCGCGATGGTGGAGGCGGCCCGTTCGGCGGGCACCGTGCTCGTCGCCGACGAGACGATGATCGAGCTCCAGTTCGACCCGGCGATGGAGATGCCGCGCCCGGTCTGCTCCTTCGACCCGGCCGGCTCCACCGTCATCACCGTCGGCTCCGCCAGCAAGGCCTTCTGGGCCGGCATGCGCATCGGCTGGGTGCGCGCGGCCCCCGACGTCATCCGCAGCCTCGTCGCGGCCCGCGCCTACGCCGACCTGGGCACGCCCGTGCTGGAACAGCTGGCGGTGAACTGGCTGATGCGCACCGGCGGCTGGACCCAGGCCGTCGAGATCCGCCGCGAACAAGCGCGGGAGAACAGGGACGCGCTGGTGGCGGCGGTGCGCCGGGAACTGCCGGACTGGGAGTTCCGGGTCCCGCTGGGCGGCCTGACCCTGTGGGCCCGCGCGGGCGGGCTGTCGGGCTCCCGGCTGGCCGAGGTGGGGGAGCGGGTCGGCGTACGGGTCCCCTCGGGGCCCCGGTTCGGCGTCGACGGCGCCTTCGAGGGCTACGTCCGGCTCCCCTTCACCGTCGGCGGCCCCGTGGCGGAGGAGGCGGCGGCCCGGCTGGCGGCCGCGGCCCGGCTGGTCGGCACGGGGGCGGGCGGCGGCGGAGCGGAGCCGCCGCGCACCTTCGTCGCGTAGGTGCGGGCGGGGCGACCCCACACGTCTTACGGGGCGTCAGCCGGGACCTCGGGGGTTTCCGAGGCGTCGACGGCTCCGGACGAGGGGCCCTGGGCCTGGGCCGGGGGATGGACGATGTGCAGTGCCTTTCCCTGCGGGACGTGGTCCGGGACGGGCCCCGGCGCCGCCCGCCGCTCGGGCAGCAGGTCCAGTACCGCCTGCCGGTGCGCCGGGTGGGTGGCGTCGTCGTACGGGTCCGGGGTGGCGGGCACCTGCAGCCGGTGCACGGGACCGGAGCCGAGCCGGGCGTAGCCGCGCCCGGGCGGCAGCTGGGCCGTCGGCGTGGTGTGCGGGGGCAGGCCCAGTACGTCGGCGATCTGCTGGATCGTGGCGGCTCCGAGGACCACCCGGGCCCTCGTGTGCTGCCAGACGGAGTCGTGCAGCAGCTCCAGGTGGTCGAACTGCTCGGCCACCACCACCGTGATGTGGGCGGCGCGTCCGTGCCGCAGCGGAACCTGGAGCTGCGCGAGCGGATCCGGGCCGCCCTCGGCGGTGGCCAGGTGGGCCAGCACGCTGGGGCGGTCGAGCAGGATCCACAGCGGGCGCCGGGTGTCCTCGGCGGCCGGCCGGCCGGTCTCGCGGGCGCGGTGGATGGCGATCAGTCGCCGCTCCGTCTCGCGCGCGGCCCAATCCAAGGTGTTCAGTGCGCCGGTCGGCCCGCATTCCACGGCGAGGACTCCGGTGCGGCCGGCGAGGCAGGAGTACTCGCCGCTGCCGCCGCCCTCGACGACCAGTACGTCGCCGCCGTGCCGCAGGGCCTGCAGGGCGATCGAGCGCAGCAGGGTGGACGTCCCGCTGCCGGGCTGGCCGACGGCCAGCAGGTGGGGCTCGGTGGAGCGGGAACCGGTGCGCCAGATGACCGGCGGCATGTCGCGGGGCTCGTCGCCCTCCAGTACGGGAAGGGTGCGCTGCACGCTGCCGGGGTCGGTGAAGCCGAGCACGGCCTCGCCGGGCGAGGTCACGAATGGCTGGGCGGCGATGCCTGTCGGCAGCGCCGCCAGCACGCTCAGGTCGAGCTGGTTGCCCTCCTCGTCCCATTCGAAGAGGTACTCCCGTCCGCGCCCGGACTTGGCGTGCAGCAGTGCCTCGATCCGGGCCCTCGACGCGGCCTCGCCGTCGGTGAAGTAGGCCGGGTAGCGGATGTGGAGCCGGGTGACGCGGCCCGCCTCGTCGAACTCGTAGCCGCTGAAGGCCTTGTCCCAGTCCCCGCCGTGGGCGAAGAGCGGACTCGGATCCTCCGGGATGGAGAAGTACGGCACGAGGGCTTCGTAGAGGGAGCCGAGGCGTTCGGTCTCGGCATCGTTCGGCCCGGTCTTCGCCGGGATGCGGTCGCGTCCCCGCCAGGCCGCCGCCGCCATGAGGGTGATCAGGGCGGCGAGGGGTCCGTAGGGGACGAGCGCGACCACGAGGACGCAGGCCGCTCCCAGGAACAGCGCGGGACCCCGCTTGTCCTTGGGGGTGCCGCTCCATTTGCGCCGCCCGGCCGAGGCCAGGACGCGCAGGCCGCGTCCGATGGTGAGGAGCGGATGGAGGACGTCCGTGGCGCTGTCGGCGGCCGTGCGAGCGAGGTCGCGGCCCCGGGTCAGCGACACGGTGCCGCTGCTGAGGATGCGGGGAAGTGGGCGCCTGGCCACGGGCGTCTCCTGGAGTTGTGGATGCTTCGGGTGGGTGCCGGAGGCGGGCGCTAGAGCTTGATCCCGCCGAGGAGGCTCGCGAGGCTCGCCGTACTCGCCGTGATGCTGGGGGCGATGGCCGAGCCGGCGAGGAAGAAGCCGAAGAGCGAGCACACGAAGGCGTGCGTCAGCTTCATGCCGTCCTTCTTGAAGAAGAGGAAGCAGATGATGCCGAGCAGTACGACACCTGAGATCGACAGGACCATGAGAGCTTCTCCTGGTAGGTGGGGACAGTCACCATCAGTACTTCCAGGCTCACAGGAAGTATCAATGCGACAAAAGGTGCATATGGGTGAATCCAGGAGATTTTCACTTGACCGGCCCAGCCCGGCTGGCGCGCCGGGCGCCGCGGGCGCATGGAGTCCCAGGGTGATCATTGCCTCGGCCCTACCTGCTCATGTGCAGGTCCGGGCGCTACGCTGGCGATTCATCCGTACGGACGCATTGCCGTGCGCACCCCTGCCCCGTGAAAGGCGGTACGACCGATGAGCGAGCACGTCGAGAACAGCTCCCAGGGCTCCCCGGACGTTCCCGACGAGGACGTCATCGAGCTGGCCACCAAGATCTTCGACCTCGCCCGGCAGGGTGAGACCGCGACGCTGGCCGCCTACCTCGACGCGGGCGTCCCGGCGAACCTCACCAACGACCGCGGCGACACCCTCGTCATGCTCGCCGCCTACCACGGCCACGCCGACGCCGTCACGGCCCTGCTGGCCCGCGGCGCCGAGGCCGACCGCGCCAACGACCGGGGCCAGACCCCGCTCGCCGGAGCGGTCTTCAAGGGCGAGGAAGCCGTCATCCGCGCGCTGCTCGCCGGCGGCGCCGACCCGAGCGCCGGAACGCCCTCCGCCGTGGACACGGCCCGCATGTTCGCCAAGGCCGACCTGCTGGAACTTTTCGGAGCCGTGTAGTCCGCTTTTGGCGGTTTCCAGCCGGTCCGTTGGCCGGTCCAGACCTCACGGGTTGGTCACGGCGGCCTTAAATGTGGTCGCGGCGCACAAACCGCCTGGGTCATCATGGCGTCGGATTCGATTCGCGGGCAGGACGGACGGGCAGGAGCGGGCAGGACACAACGGGTGTCCGACCCCCACCCCTGCCGGGGGACCCGGCCGCCCGGCCGCGGAGCACCGACGAGAGTGAGAAGGCAATGGTCTACATCGAGCGGAACAAGACGGCGACGGCGGACGTCCTCACATGCTGTTACGCGGCCCTGTGAATTGCGATTCCCGGTTGCGTCCCCAGCTTGATTTGAGGCCATTCCCATGTTCGAACCAGTCATAGCGCCTAGTGGCACCCTGCTCGGGCTCCTCCAGCGGGGCCGCGGTGACGGCACGCTGCACGCACTCGCGGCGCCCAGGGCAGAGGCCCTCGCGGCGCTCAACCAGTGCGTGACCGGCGATCCGCGCCGGGACTGGCAGGTCGAGAACCGCTCCTTGTACTACGCCCGCCTGTACGTGGACCTCGACGGCCCCCTGGGCGAGATCGAGGCCCACCTCTTCGGCGTCGACGACCTCGTCGACGAGGACGACCGCCGCACCGGCCTCGCCCTGTCCGTCCTCGGACACCTGGCCTCGTACGGCCGCGACGACGCGCTCATGCTGCTGCGCCGCTACGCCGCCACGGGCGCCAACTGGGCCTGGGCCCTCGACGAGCTCGCCCTGCGCGACGACGACGAGGGACTGCGCTCCCTAGCCGGCCCCGTCCTCGACCGCTTCCCCGCCACCGCCGAGGGCGAGGCGCGGCTGGCCGCCGCCGTCCGCGACGCCTACGAGCCCAGACCCTGGCGCCTGTGGGAGGAAGCACCCGGCGCCCCCGCGTACGCCGCGCGGCTGCGCGCCGCCCGCCAGCAGGGCTCCTTCGACCGCTGGCAGCGCCAGCTCACCCCGCGCGGCCCCCAGCCCGGCTGGGGCGTCCAGGCCGTCTTCGACTGGGCCGCCGACGGCTTGCGCCGCGGCACCCCGCTGCACGTGCCCGCCGCCCGCTGCCTCGCCGCCGTGGCCGCCCCCGAGGACCGCTCCGCGATCCTCGCCGCCGCCGCCGGCGCCCGTGGCGAGGCCGCCCGGGCCACCGCCCTGCACCACCTGGTCCTCGCCGAACCGGATAACCCGGCCGTACTGGACCTCATCGAAGCCGCCGGTGACGAGCCGGCCGTGGCCGCCTACGAGCGCATGTGCGGGCCCGGCGCCGTCGAGCGGGCCCGGCGCTGGGTCCACCGGCCCGACGCCCTCGGAGCGGCCGCCGCGACCCTGCTCGCCGCCCGTGGCGGAGCCGGGGACGCCGCCCTGGTACTGGGAGCCCTGCGCTCCACGGTCCGCGGCCAGGGCCCCGACTCCGTACCGCTCTTCGCCCTGGTCGACGGAGCCGGCCGGCTCGCGATCGGCTGCGCGGCCCCGGTGCTGCGGCACATCTACCGGGAGACGTCCTCCTCCCACCTGCGCGGCCGGGCCGCCCGGGCCCTGGCGGCCACGGACCCCACCTTCGCGGCGGGCTTCGCGGTGGAGTGCCTCTGGGACTGCGAGGAGACGACGCGCGAGGTGGCCGCCCACCACGCCGAGACGGCCGACGCCCGCGTGGCCCCGAGGCTCCGACGCCTCGCCACGGACCCGGCGGAGGAAGAGGACGTGCAGTCGGCGGTCCGCAGCCGGATCGCCCCGGAGTCGGCGGTGTAGCCACGGGCCCGGCGTGCCCGCGTCCGCCGCTCACACCTGCACGAACCGCACCCCCGCCCCCGGCCGCGCCTGCGCGGCGCGGTCCAGGGCGGGGCCCGCGGGGACCACGCCCACGACCGGGTAGCCGCCCGTCACCGGATGGTCGGCCAGGAAGACCACCGGCAGGCCGTCGGGGGGGACCTGGACCGCGCCGAGCACCATGCCCTCGCTCGGCAGCTCGCCGGCCCGTGCCCGGGCCAGCGGCGGGCCCTGCGTGCGCAGGCCGATGCGGTTCGAGGCCGGCGAGACGACGTACCGCGCCCGCAGCAGCCGCCCCGTCACCGACTCCCGCCCGAACCAGTCGGCCCGCGGCCCCAGGCGCAGCGGGAGCACCAGTTCGAAGGGCGGGCCCGGCGCCGCCAGGGCGTCCACCCCGGCCACCGGATCCGGACCGGGCGCCCCCACCGGCAGCAGCGCCCCCGCCGCCAGGACCGGCGGGCCCAGGCCGGACAGCAGGTCCGTCGAGCGACTGCCCAGGACCGGCTCGACCGCGAAACCTCCCCGCACCGCGACGTAGCTTCGTACTCCCGGCTCCGCCCGGCCCACCTCCAGCTCCACCCCGGCGGGCAGCAGGACGGGGGCTCCCCAGGCGGCCGCGCGCCCGCGGACCCGTACCCCGCACGGGGCGCCGGTGACCGCCACGACCAGCGGGCCGCCCAGGGCGCGCAGGGCCACGCCGTCCACGGTCGTCTCCAGGACGGCGGCTCCCGGCGGATTGCCCAGCAGGCGGTTCGCCAGCGCGCGCGCCCCCGTGTCGAGGGCACCCGACCGGGGGACCCCCAGGTGTGCGTACCCGGGCCGGCCCCCGTCCTGGACGGTCGTCAGCGCGCCCGGCCGCAGGACCTCCAGGGCCCTCATGCCGCCACCCGCGCGAACCGCACCCGCACCCCCGGCGCGAACAGCGCCGCCGGCTCGCGCGCCGGGTCCCACAGGACCGCGTCCGTGGACCCGATCAGCTGCCAGCCGCCGGGGGATGAGCGCGGGTAGACCCCCGCGTACTCGCCCGCCAGCGCCAGCGAGCCCGCCGGGACGGCCGTGCGGGGCGTCGCGCGCCGGGGCAGGCGCAGATGCTCGGGAAGCCCCGTCAGGTAGCCGAAGCCCGGCGCGAACCCGCAGAAGGCGACGCGGAAGACGATGCCGCCGACGATCCCCGGGACCTCCTCGGGGCGCACCCCCCACAGCCCGGCCACCTCCGCCAGGTCCGGCCCGTCGTAGCGCACCGGGACCGTCACCGGCGGCGGCTCCGCGTCCGCCGCCGGCGCGGCGGGCTCCCAGCGGGCGATCCGCGCCCCGAGGGCGCCCGGCTCCCGCACGCCGTCCAGCAGCACGGTCCGGGCGGCGGGCACGACCTCCCGGACACCGCCCAGCTCACCCGCGTCCCGCCGGCGCAGCAGCTCCGCGTGGAGCGCGGCCACCTCCTCGGCGGAGTCCACCTCCAGCAGCAGGGCGTCCGCGCCCACGGCCAGGGCGCGCACCGTCCCGCTCACGCGAAGGCCTCCACGCGGACTCCGGCCGCGCCGAGCGCTTCCCGCACGCGCAGGGCCAGGTCCGCGGCCCCCGGCGTGTCCCCGTGCAGGCACAAGGAGCGGGCGGCCACCGGGATCCGCGACCCGTCCGCGGCCGTCACCGCCTGCCCGGCGGCCATCGCGACCGCTCGGGCGACCACCGCGGCCGGGTCGTGGACCACGGCGCCCGGCTCACCGCGCGGCACGAGGGTGCCCGCCGGCGTGTAGGCCCGGTCGGCGAAGGCCTCCGGGACGGCCGGCAGCCCGGCCCCCTCGGCGGCGGCCAGCAGGAGCGAACCCGGCAGGCCGAGCACCGGGAGACCCGCCCGCCCGGCCGCCAGCAGGACGCCGCGGACCACGGCGCCGGCCTGGTCCGCGTCGTACACGGTGCGGTTGTAGAGCGCGCCGTGCGGTTTGACGTAGGACACCCGGGAGCCGGCCGCCCGGGCGAAGACCTCCAGCGCCCCGATCTGGTACGCCACCTCGTCGGCCAGCTCGCCCGCCGGCACGTCCATGGCGCGGCGGCCGAAGCCCGCCAGGTCCCGGTACGCGACCTGCGCGCCGATCCGGACCCCGCGCGCGGCCGCCAACTCGCACACGCGGCGCATGATGGACGGGTCGCCGGCGTGGAAACCACAGGCGACGTTGGCACTGGTGACGACGGACAACAGGGCCTCGTCGTCCGTGAGCGTCCACCGCCCGAAGCCTTCACCGAGATCGGCGTTGAGGTCGATCACGGAGGTGACCGCGGGGGTGTCCGGTGTGATCATGGAAGCCATGCGGTGAGCGTAGAACAGGGCGCGCGCCGCGTTCTCGCGCCGACGCGGACGCCGGCCGGCAGGATCGGGCCGAACCATCCCGTTTGGGATGTTGTCAGGGTCAGCGCCTAGTCTTTGCCCGTGACTCCCCATGCCCCGGCGAAGACCCTTCCCTCCCCGGCGCCGGGCCCCGCCGCCGACGAGGGCCTGGCCCGGCGGCTGCGCGCCCTCGCCTGCACCGCCCCGCTGCACGACCTCGACGTACGCAAGGCCAATCTGGCCGGCGAGTACGGGGTCTACGCGATGGCGGAGGTCGCGCTCTCCGCGATCGACCTGGTCACGCTCAACATGGACTTCGACACCGGCGCCGACCACGAGCAGATAGTGGCCAGGCTCCTGCCGCGCGTCGCCGCCCAGGCGCCGTCGCGCCCCGCGGCCGAGCACGAGCGGGTGGCCCGCTGGGTGCTGGAGAACCTGATCAACGTCGGCAGTGTCGACCGCGGCTTCCGGGCGATCTACGGCACCTTCGGCCCGGACGGGGTCTACGTCCGCCGGGACTACGACTTCAAGCTGATCGAGGAAGTCCCGGGCTACGGCGGCGCCGTGTACCTGCGCACGACCGACGAGGCCGTCAACGTCCTCGTCGGCGCCCTGGACACGGACGTCACCAGCGCCCAGATCGCCGCCGAGGTCAAGCTGGACGTCCTGATCAGCCGGGGCCGGCTCGCCGACGCCCAGCTCGCCGCCGAACAGGCCCGCTACCGGACCGTCCAGTACGCCGAGACCCTGCGCCGCACGCTCGACGCGACCCGGCGCAACGTGCGCGCGGTGGACTGGCTGGTGACCGTCCCCGACATGATCGCCGAAGCCCTCGACCACGTCGCCGACCGCTACCGCCACGAGAACGCGATCCTCACCAACATCCGCAAGGCACGGGACGAGGCCGAGGAACCGGACAACAAGCGGCGCGCCGCAGAGCTGGTCGACATCGTCAAGGACTGCATCCGCCGCCACACGCAGCTCCAGTCCCGGCTGCTGGACGCCGGCCCGCTCTTCCGCGCCGAACAGGACCGCCAGGCCTTCGCGGCCCCCGCGCCGCGCACCGGCATCGACCTCTACGGGCAGCTCGTCGCCCCCGTCCTGCCGCTGCCCGTCGCCGACGCCTCCCGGGTCACGGACGCCTTCTTCGCCGCGGGCGCCGGCCTGCGGACCCCCGTCGCGGTCCGCGTCGCCGACCTGGTCGAGATCCTGCTGACCCCGCCGGTCGAGCGGGAGCACCTCGGCGCGGAGATGCCCGAGCCGGACCTGATCGCCACCCCCGACGACAGCCGTTTCAGCGAGGAGCAGCTCGCCGCCGCCATGAAGCTCCTGGAACTCCCGCACGACGCCCCGCGCCGGCTGTCCGGCCTCCTGGCCGAGGCCCGCCGCTCCGACCCGGACCTGCCCTACCTGGTGGCCCTGCTGGCCGTCCACGCGGCGAGCCCGGCGGTCGGCACGGCCTACCGCCAGGGCGAGGAACGGCTGCTGTTCGCGGTGGACGACGGCACGGAACTCGACGACCCGGAGTTCGGCGGCGCGGACCTCATCGTCGGCACCGCCCTCCTGGACGCGGCCGCCATGACGGCGGACCGCACGGAGGCGGCATGACCCCGCCCCCGCCTGGTCGCCGAAAGGGCGCCCCCACCTCCGGCCGGCCCGCGCCGCCCGCCGCACCGGCGCCGCAGTGCTCCCGGCCCGCCGCACCGGCCGCCGCCCGTGCGGCCCGAGACGCCGCGCCCCCCACCCACCGCACCGGAATCACCCGCACCGGAATCACCCGCACCGGGAACGTCCGCACCGGAATCACCCGCACCGCCGAGGAGACGCACCCGTGAGCGACCACCACGCCGAGCACCCCGCGTGGAGCGAGCCCGACGCGCAGCCGGCCGTCCCGGCCGCCCCGGGCCACCAGGCCGCCGCGCCCGTGACCCCGGCGGACGCCGCCGACGCGGCCCGGCTCGTCGCGTTCGGACTCCAGCCCAAGCTGCTGCCCGCCCGTGACGCCGAGTACGCCGAGCTGCTGCGCCGCTACCGCGAGGACCCCGCCTTCGGCCGGCTCGCCGACGCCGTCGCCACCGGGCTCGGCCTCGTCGTCCTGGAGGTCTCCCCGCGCGCCGGAATGGCCGTCGCCGCAGGCGAGGACTCCGTCTTCGCCGTCCGGATGGGCGACTACGCCCGCCGCGCCGCCGCCGACTCCGCCGACCGCTTCCTGCACGGCCTCGCCCATCTCGCCGTCGCCGCCCTCGCCTTCCCGCGGCCCGAGGACCTCGCCGACGACGGCTACATCGGCCGGATCACCGTCAACGGGGTCGACGCCTTCGTCCGGCAGACCTGCCGCCGCCTGGAGGAGCGCGCCGAAGAGCTCGGCGAGAACACCGACCCCGCCTCCGACGCCCCCGGTCTGGAGGCCGCCTGGCGCGTCTACGCCCGCCGCAGCGCGACCGGCGCCACCAAGGACGCCCGCCGCCTGGCCGGCTCCACCACCGGCATCGTCGGCAAGGCCGCCGCCTTCCTCACCGACTCCGGTTTCCTCCAGCGCACCGGCGACGAAGCCGGCGGCACCTACCGCACCACCCCCCGCTACCAGCTCCAGGTCCGCGACATGGCGGGCAGCGCGGCCATGGCCGAGCTCCTCGAACTGGGCGTGGTCCCCGTCAGCGACGGCTCCGCGACCCTCCTGCCGCCGCCCGACGGCGACGACCTGGACCTCGCGGCCGACGCCGGCCTGCCCTTCCACGCCTGAGACCCCCGCTCCCGGTCCGCCCCGAGCCACCCGCCCTCCGTACGCCCTGCGCCACCCCGACACCACGAGAGTCCGCCGCCATGTACGAGCTGTCCCGGATCCGCCTCTACTCCATCGGGCCCGCAGGCGCGCGCTACGCCGACACCGTGCTCGACCTGCGCGGAGTCGGCCGGCCGGTGCCCCACCCGGCGCCCACCCAGGCGGAGTTCTTCGAAGACGAGCCCACCGGCCCGCCGCGCCGCCCCGCGCCCGCCGGTGTGCTCTTCCTGGAGAACGGCGGCGGCAAGTCCGTCCTGCTCAAGCTGATCTTCTCGGTCATGCTGCCCGGCCACCGCAACACCCTCGGCGGCGCGAGCTCCGGCGTGCTGCGCAAGTTCCTGCTCGCCGACGACTGCGGCCACGTGGCACTGGAGTGGCAGCACACCCAGACCGGCGAGTGCGTGGTCGTCGGCAAGGTCAGCGAATGGCGCGGCCGCCAAGTCTCCAACGACCCGCGCAAGTTCGCCGAGGCCTGGTACTCCTTCCGCCCCGGACCCGGGCTGAGCCTGGACAGCCTCCCCGTGGCCGAGGCCACCTCGGTGCGCCCGCCCGTCGAGGGAGTCTCCGGGGCCCGGGGCCGCCGCCGCACGATGAAGGGCTTCCGCGACGCCCTCACCGAAGCCGGAAAGGCCTACCCGCACCTCGAGGTGTACTTCGAGGAGATCCACGACCGCTGGAACGAGCACCTCACCGAGCTCGGCCTCGACCCCGAACTCTTCCGCTACCAGCGCGAGATGAACGCCGACGAGGGCGAGGCCGCCGGCCTCTTCGCGGTGAAGAAGGACTCCGACTTCACCGACCTGCTGCTGCGCGCCGTCACCGACACCCGCGACACCGACGGGCTCGCCGACCTCGTCCACGGCTTCGGCAACAAGCTCGGCCGCCGCGCCGAGCTGATGGCCGAACGGGACTTCACCGCGGGCTCCGTGGACCTCCTCACCAAGATCGTCGAAGCGGCGGGAACCCGTACCCGGCTGCGCGAGATCCACGCCGGCGCCGAACGCCGCACGCGCTCCCTCGCCCGGCGGCTGTCCGCCCGCGCCACCGAGGAGCGCGGCCGCGCCGCCGACCTCGCGCAGCAGGTCACCGGCGCGGCCCACGAGGTCACCGCCGCCGAGTCCGCGCGCTCGCGCAGCGCCGCCGTCTCCGCCGAACTCGCCTACCGCCACGCCTCGCTGGCCCTGACCGTCGCCGACAAGGCCGCCGCCGCGCAGCGCCGCGAGCTCCTCGAAGCCCGTACCCTGCACGCCGCCTGGCAGGCCGCCGAGAACGTCCTGCGCCACCGCGCCGCCGCCGACCGCTCCGCCCGGGTCGCCGCCGCGATCCTGGAGGCCGAGCGGGACGCCGCCCCGGCGCTGGCCGCCCGCGCCACCGCCGCCACCGACCTCGTACGCGCCCTGCACACCGCCGCCGAGCAGGGCGAACGGGCCGCCAACGAGGAGGAGGAGCGCTCCGCCGTCCTCCAGGAGACCGGCGAGGCCGCCCACCGCGACGCCACCGCCGCCGCCACGGCCGCCCAACGGGCCCGCAGCGAGGCCGAGCACCTGCGGGCCCGCCTCGCCGAGGTCCAGCAGGAGACCGCCGAGGCCGTCCGGGCCGGCTGGCTCGACGACTCCGCCCCCGACGCCGACCCCGCGCGCGCCGCCCTGGCCGCCGCCGACGCCGAGAAGACGGCCGTGGCCGCCTGGCACGAGTCCCGCGAGAGCGCCCGCGCAGCGGCCGAAGCCGCCCGCGAGGCCGCCGGCACGGAGTCCCGCGCCGAACTGACGGCCGCCCGCGCGGCGGACGCCGCCGACGCGGCCGAGGCCGCCCACGACGCCGAGCACCGGGCCGCCGCCGCGCTCGCCGGAGCCCCGCGCCTGGCGGCCCTCCTCGGAGCCCCCGAGGCGGCCGGAGCGGGCGCAGCCCCCGCCGGGGCAGCGGACTCCCCGGACCGCCCCGAAACCGCCGACGGACTCACGGTCGCCGACCTCGACCGGGGCGCCGACGACCTGCGCACCCTGCTCACCGACGCGGTCGCCTCCGCCGAACGCCAGCTCTTCGAACTGCGCACCGCCGCCGCCGACGACTCCCGCATCCTCGGCGCCCTCGGCGACGGCGGCCTGCTGCCGCCCGGCCCCGACGTCCTGGCGACCGTCGAGTACCTCGGCGAGCACGGCATCCCGGCCCTGCCCGGCTGGCGCTACCTCGCCCAGTCGGTGGACCCGGCCGACCACGCCGCCGTCCTCGCCGCCCGCCCGGAACTGGTCGACGGCGTCGTCATCACCGACCCGGACACCCACACCCGGGCCCGCGAAGTCCTCTCCGGCGCGGCCCTGCTGCCCCGCTCGACGGTCGCCGTCGGCACCGCCGCCGCCCTGCTCGCGCCCGTGCCCCCGGCCGGGGACTCCGCCGACGCGGTGTTCCTCGTACCGCCGAACCCGGCCATGCACGACGAGCACGCCGCCGACGAGGAGCGCCAGGCGCTGCGCGCCCGCGCCACCGCCCGGGACACCGAGATCCGCGAGCTCGCCGCCCGCCTCTCCGGCGACCGCGAGCTCGCCGCCCGGCTCGCCTCCTGGCGCACCGGCTGCCCGCCCGGCCGTCTCGCCGAGCTCGCGGAGCAGGCCGCCGCGGCCCGCGCCTTCGCCGAGGAGGCGCAGGCCGAGCTCACGCAGGCCCGTGCCGTACGCGCCGACGCCGACGAGGCCGCCGCCGAGGCCACCCGCCTCCGCGAGGAGCGCCAGGACGCCGCCCAGCGCGCCCGCCGCGTCGCCGACGTACTCGCCGGCCTCGCCCACCGCCTGCGCGAGCGCGCCGGCTGGCAGGCCAGGCTGCGCGAACTCGCCGAGGACGCCGCCGAGTCCGAGGCCCGCGCCGAAGCCTGCCTCGACCGCGCGCGGGCCGCCGACGAGGACCGCCGTGCCGCCCAGCGCGCCGCCGACGACGCCCGCCGCACCGCCCGCGCCCTGCGGGCCGAGCGCGCCGAGATCGCCGGCGCCCCCGAGCCGCTGCCCGAGGTCCCCGCCGGGGAAGCGGGCGCCCGCAAGGCCCCGCTCCCCGACCTCCGCGAGGCCTACCGCGCAGCCTCGCAGCTCTACGAGAAGGTCGGCGTCGGCGCCGACCTGCGTGCCGAGCAGGCACGCGCCGAGAGCGACGAGAGCGCCGCCCTCGCCGAGCTCGACCGTCTGACCAACAAGGTCCGCACCCGCGCCGCCCAGCTCCTCGAAGGCACGGACGGCGCCGACGGCCCCTCCCGGCAGGCCGCGGCCGCCCGCGCCGAAGCCCTCGTACAGATGCTGGAGACCCGCGCCTCCACCGCCAGCGAGCAACTCGGCAGGCTCCGGGGCGAGGCCGAACGGCACGCCCCCGCCGAGGGCGGGGCGCACACCGAACTGCCCGAGGAACTCATCCCCGAGGACGTCGGGGCCGCCCAGGCCATGCTCCGTACCGCGACCGCCCAGCTCGGCGCCCACACCGCCGCGGTGGAGTCCGCCCGCGCGGCCCACGCCGACCTGCTGCGCGCCCACCGCACCGCCGAGGAGGGCGCGGGCGGTTTCGACGAGACCGCGGCCATGCTCAGGGACCTCCTGCGCGACCACACCCACCAGGACGACGAGCAGGAGCCGGTCGCCCACCCCGGAACCCTGGAGGAGGCGCGCCGCTCCGCCACCGAGGCCCGCCGCGCGCTACGGGCCTGCGCCGGCGACCTGTCGGCCGCCGAGTCCGCCGTCCGTGAGGCGAGCGACATCCTGGTCCGGCACGCCAACGCCAACCGCTACGAGCAGGTACGCACCCCCGCGCGCCAGCAGATCCGCGAACTCCCCGCCTCCGCGCTGCCCGAGCACGCGGCGTCATGGGCCGTCGCCTTCGCGCCCCGGCTGCGCGTCCTGACCGACGAGCTGGCGCAGCTGGAGCGCAACCGCGACAGCATCGTCGACCGGTTGCGAGGACTCGTGGAGTCGGCCCTGGCCACCCTGCGCTCCGCCCAGCGGCTCTCCCAGCTCCCCGAGGGGCTGGGGGAGTGGTCGGGCCAGGAGTTCCTGCGCATCCGCTTCGAGGAGCCCGACCAGGCGACCTTGACCGAGCGGCTCGGCGAGGTCATCGACGAGGCGACCCGCGGCGCCGTGAAGAAGAACAGCACCGCCTCCTTCGGCGAGGGCCGCCGCGACGGCATGTCGCTGCTGCTGCACGGGGTCCAGGCCGCCCTGGAGCCCAAGGGCATCGCGGTGGAGATCCTCAAGCCGGACGCGGTGCTGCGGGCCGAGCGGGTCCCGGTCGGACAGATGGGCGACGTCTTCTCCGGCGGCCAGCTGCTCACGGCCGCGATCGCGCTGTACTGCACGATGGCGGCGCTGCGCAGCAACGACCGGGGCCGGGACAAGCACCGGCACGCGGGCACGCTTTTCCTCGACAACCCGATCGGCCGCGCGAACGCCACGTACCTGCTGGAACTCCAGCGGGCCGTCTCGGACGCGCTCGGCGTCCAGCTGCTCTACACGACGGGCCTGTTCGACACCACGGCCCTCGCCGAGTTCCCGCTGGTCATCCGGCTGCGCAACGACGCCGACCTGCGGGCCGGGCTGAAGTACATCAGCGTCGAGGAACACCTCCGCCCGGGCCTGCCCCAGCAGTCCCCGGACGAGGAGACGATCCACGGAGAGATCACGGCGACCCGCATGTTCCGCCGCAGCACCCAGCCCTCATAACGTGACGCGCCGCTCGCGCGGCCCGGCCTGTCCGGGGCCGCGCGGGTCATCCCCTCCCGGTGCCGGTCCGGTACCGCCCGTCGGCGGTGGGCGCGGGCCAGGCGGCGCCGGCCGCTTCGCCGCGCTCGCGTATTCGCCACGCCGGCCGAGCCTGCCCGTCCGCCCTGCGCCGTTCCCGCGGAGCGACCCGCGCCGTGCTGCTCGGCTCCGAGACGACCCCGTACCGCTGGTTCCACATCTGCCGGGTGATCACCACGTCGAGCACCGCCCAGGTGGCCACCACGGTGCCCGCTATCCCGGTGAGCACCAGGGGGAAGGCCAGCCAGGACCCGGTGATCGTCAGGAAGAACGCCACCGTCGCGTCCGTCAGCGTCACGGCCACGATCAGCACCGCGCGCACGGCGGACTCGCGCACCGGGTCCGGCATCCGCTGCCGCCCCGGTCCGTCCACCCACAGGGACCGCTCCGGCGCGCCGGACCCCGCGCCGCCGTCCTCGTACCTTTGCCCCATGCTCTCCCGCCTGCCCCCGGGTGCCGCCGGTCATGCCCGCCTCGCACTAGTAGACGTACGGGGCGGTCGGGAGATTCCCGTACCGCCGGCGCGCACACCGCCCCGCGAACGGCACGGATCGAATAATTCCAGCCATCCATTCTCATGCGGGAACTGACGCCGCACCAGGTGTCATGTGCCACATATCGGGCTGCTCTCGGCAGGAGGTATCGGACAACTCGTGATCTACGCCCGGGTGTCCGGCCGAAAACGTCCGGACACGCCTTCGAACCTTCGTCGTGGCAGTAGTAGGCTCACGCCGTTTAAATGAGGGAACACCGACCCCCGACAACGGGGTTGAGCTGGGGAGGCTGGGGAGGCCATGCGCTTTCGCGGGAAATCCATCCGCCGGAAGATCGTGGCGTTGCTCCTTGTGCCGCTCGTCTCCCTGACCGCCCTGTGGGGCTTCGCGACGGTGCTCACGGGCCGTCAGGCCGTCCAACTCCTCGATGTCGCTTACGTCATCGACAAGGTCGGCTACCCCATCGAGGACGTCGTCCGCGTCATCCAGAAGGAACGCCGCCAGACCCTGGTGGTCATCGGCGACCCCCGCGCCTCGACCGCCACCGCCGAGCTCGCCAAGCGCCGCAGCGCCACCGACGAGGCGATAGCGAAGATCACCACCGAGGCCGAGGACCCCGAGGTCGTCGACGAGCTCAGCCCCGCCACCGGCAGGCGCCTGCGCTCCATCCTCGACGCCTTCCACGGCATCGGAGCGCTGCGCGGCGCCGTGGACTCCTCGGGCTCGCTCGACACCGGCCAGGCCCTGGAGCTCTACAACCGGCTCGTCGACCCCTGCTACGAGTTCCTGCTCAACCTCCACGCGCTCGAGAACGTGGAGATGGACAAGCAGGGCCGCGCCCTGGTCGGCATCACCCGGGCCCGCGAGACGCTCTCGCGCGAGGACGCGGTCGTCGCGGCGGCCCTCGCCGCCCGCAACGTCGACGCGGCCGACATCCGGCGCGTCACCGACTTCGTCGCCAACCGCAAACTGCTCTACGAGTTCAACCTCGCGATCCTCCCGACGGCCGACCGGGAGCAGTTCGAGCAGTACTGGAACAACCCCGAGAGCCGGGCCCTGCGCGAGGCGGAGGAACGGTTCATCGCGGCGGGTACCGGCAAGACCGCGCGCAACGTCGCCCCCGCCCAGTGGGACGGCGCCGCGCAGAAGGTCCTCGACGACCTCGCCGAGATGGGCACCGGCGCCGGAGACCGCTACCAGGAGCGCGTCGAGCCGGTGGCCATGAGCGTCCTGGTCCAGGCCGCCGTCGCCGGGATCCTCGGCTTCATCGCCCTGCTCGTCTCCCTCGTCCTGTCCGTACGCATCGGCCGCGACCTGATCCGTGACCTGTCCCGGCTCCGCAAGGAGGCCCACGAGGTCTCCGGCGTCCGCCTCCCCGGCGTCATGCGCCGCCTCGCCGCGGGCGAGCACGTGGACGTGGAGACCGAGGCGCCCCGCCTCGAGTACGAGAAGGACGAGGTCGGCCAGGTCGGCCAGGCCCTCAACAGCCTCCAGCGCGCGGCCATCGAGGCCGCCGTCAAGCAGGCGGAGCTGCGTCGGGGCGTCTCCGAGGTCTTCGTCAACCTGGCCCGCCGCAACCAGGTGCTGCTGCACCGCCAGCTCACCCTGCTCGACACCATGGAACGGCGCACCGAGGACACCGAGGAACTCGCCGACCTCTTCCGCCTCGACCACATGACCACCCGCATGCGCCGCCACGCCGAAGGCCTGGTGATCCTCTCCGGCGCCGCGCCCTCCCGCCAGTGGCGCAAGCCCGTCCAGCTGATGGACGTCGTACGGGCGGCCGTGGCCGAGGTCGAGGACTACGAGCGCATCGAGGTCCGCCGGCTGCCGCGCCTGGGCATCGTCGGCCCGGCCGTCGCCGACGTCACCCACCTCATCGCCGAACTCCTGGAGAACGCCACCGTGTTCTCCCCGCCGCACACGGCCGTCCAGGTCCTCGGCGAGCGCGTGGCCAACGGCTTCACCCTGGAGATCCACGACCGGGGCCTCGGCATGACCCCCGACGCCCAGCTCGACGCCAACCTGCGGCTGGCGGAGACTCCCGAGTTCGAGCTCTCCGACACCGACCGCCTCGGCCTCTTCGTGGTCAGCCGCCTCGCGCAGCGCCACGACGTCAAGGTCGGCCTCCAGCCCAGCCCTTACGGAGGCACCACCGCGGTGGTCTTCCTCCCCGCCGCCCTGCTGACGGAGGCTCCCGACACCAACGGCACCGGCATCCGGCTGGCCGGCGGCAAGGCCGTCGGCGGCGCCACCCGACCCGGGCCGGCGGCCGTCGAGGGCGTGCCCGCCGACCGCAGGCTCCCGGCGGGCACGGAACTGCGCGGCCCCGTCGAGCTGGAGGCCCCGGTCGGCATGCTGGGGCTGGACGACCCCGCCACCGTCCTGGACGAAGCCCCCACCGGCATCGCGGGCCCCACCGGGGCCGCCGCGACCGGCGCCGGCTCCAAGGGGGGCCGGCCCGCCATGGCGACCCTCGACGACGAGACCCCGCCGAACGGCACCTCGCGCAGCGCCCTGCTCGGCCTGCGCCCGGCGGGCCGCCCGCACGCGGAGCGGCACACCGAGCGCGGCGGCGCCTGGAAGGGCGACCGCATCGCGGACCGCAGGGGCGACCGGGCCACCGAAGCCTCCGGCGAGCGCGGGGGATTCCGTACGGCCGAGCGCGCCGTGGACGCCGCCGCGGACCGCGGCGGCGCCCGCCTCGCGGACCGCCACTCGGGCCGGGACGGCTTCCACGACCGGGACCGCGACCGCAACCGCGAGACCCTGCCCCCGACGGGCCCGGTCCGCCTGGAGCCCGCCCGCCAGGACCCCGCCCGCCCGGACGCCCCCCGCACCCCGGGACCCGTACCGCTCCCGCGCCGCCGCCCCGCTCCGACCCTGGTCGCCGAGCACGGCCGCCGCGTGGAGCCCCGCCCCGTCGCGGCGGTGCCGGACCCGGCCCCGGACGGTACGCGGTCCGGCCCGCCCGCGTCCGGCGGCGGCGCCCCCGCCGCGGGGCTGCCCCGCCGGGTCCGCCAGGCCAACCTCGCGCCCCAGCTCAAGGACACCCCGGCTCCCGCACCGGCAGCCGCCGATCCGGTGGCCGACCGCGACGCGGACGACGTACGGCGCCGCATGTCCGCGCTCCAGCGCGGCTGGACGGCGGGCCGCGACCAGCACGCCCGCCGACAGGCGCAGGAGGAGTTGGCACGACGCGCGCCACAGGCACAGCAGGACCCACCGCACGACGCACGGCGCCACGCACCACCGCAGTCCGGGACCGAGGCCGGCACCCCTGCCGCCGACGGCCCGGGATACGAGAACGAGGGGGACGGCCGATGACCGCACCGCAGTCCGGCAACGACACCAGGGGCCGCGGCTCCGGCTCGCTCAACTGGCTCCTCGACGAGCTCGTCGACCGGGTCGCCAGCATCCGCAAGGCGGTGGTCCTCTCCGGCGACGGCCTGCCCACCGGCAGCTCCCAGGACCTCACCCGGGAGGACAGCGAGCACCTGGCGGCCGTGGCCTCCGGCTTCCACAGCCTGGCCAAGGGCGTCGGGCGCCACTTCGACTCGGGCAGCGTCCGCCAGACCGTGGTCGAGCTGGACGAGGCGTTCCTCTTCGTCATGGCGGCCGGTGACGGCAGCTGCCTGGCGGTCCTCGCCGACTCCGACTCCGATGTCGGCCAGGTCGCGTACGAGATGACGCTCATGGTCAAGCGCGTGGGTGACCACCTGGCGACCGCCCCGCGCACCGGGCTGCCCGCCGGAGGGTGAGTCGGACGGCATGAGCGATCCAGGCCAGGACCACCCCGCCCGCATCCCCGGCGCGGTCGCCGGCGGGAGCCCTGCGCAGGCGCCCGCCGCGGCCGGAGACCAGTGGTTCGACGACGAAGCGGGTCCCGTCGTACGCCCGTACGCGATGACCCGCGGCCGAACCAGCCACGCCGGCCAGCACCGGCTCGACCTGATCGCGCTCGTGGTCGCGGAGTCCGCGGCCGACGACCCGGTCTGGGACGCGACGCTGTCCCCGGAACACGCCCACATCCTCGGGCTGTGCCGGGAACGTCCCCAGTCCGTCGCGGAACTCGCGGCGGACCTCGACCTCGCCATCGGCGTCGTACGCGTCCTGATCGGCGACCTCGCCGCCGACGAACTGGTCCACGTGACCCGGCCGGTACCCCCGGCCGAACTGCCCGATGAATCCATACTGCGTGAGGTGATCGATGGCCTTCGGGCGCTCTAGCCGCACCGGCGCCATGCATGCCGTGTCGCCGGTCGAGCCGCTGACCTTGAAGATCCTGGTCGCGGGCGGCTTCGGGGTGGGCAAGACCACCCTGGTCAGTGCGGTGAGCGAGATCAGACCGCTCCGGACGGAGGAACGCCTTTCCGAGCCGGGGCGCGCGGTCGACGACACCGGGGGGGTCGAGGGCAAGAGCACCACGACCGTGGCCATGGACTTCGGGCGCATCACGCTGCGCGAGGACCTGGTGCTGTACCTGTTCGGCACGCCCGGCCAGGACCGGTTCTGGTTCCTGTGGGACGAGCTGGCCCAGGGCTCGCTCGGGGCCGTGGTCCTCGCGGACACCCGCCGCCTCGCCGACTGCTTCGCCGCCATCGACTACTTCGAACGGCGCGAGATCCCCTTCGTCGTCGCGGTGAACTGCTTCGACGGCGCCGACCGGCACCCCGTGACCTCGGTGCGCGAGGCACTCGACCTCGCCGCCGAGGTCCCGGTGCTGCTGTGCGACGCGCGGGACCGCGAGCTGGTCAAGGACGTCCTGGTGGGGGTCGTGGAGCACGCCATGACCCTGTCCCGCGCCCGTCGGGGGAGCCCGTAGCGGGCACCGGCATGGAGGCGGCCCGTACCCCCGCCGACTGGGGTACGGGCCGCAGCTCTCATGGGGGGTTGTGGGGGTCCCGGGTCGGGCGAGCGGGACCGTGGAGCGAGTGTGAACCCGCCGCGGGGGGTCGTCAAGCGTTCGGACAACAGCGGCTGTTCAGCGGGTCCGCCCTCGCGCGCCCGCCCGGCACGCGGCCGGTGGCACCGTCCGCCTGGCGGTGCCACCGCACGCGCTACCGGACGGCGACGACCGCCGACCCGTGGCCGAACAGCCCCTGGTTCGCGGTGATCCCGGCCCGCGCGCCCGGCACCTGCCGCTCGCCCGCCGTCCCCCGCAGCTGCCACGTCAGCTCGCACACCTGCGCGATGGCCTGCGCCGGCACCGCCTCCCCGAAGGAGGCCAGCCCGCCGCTGGTGTTGACGGGGATCCGGCCGCCGAGCGCGGTCGCGCCCTCCCGTACGAGCTTGGCGCCCTCACCCTCGCCGCACAGGCCGATGTCCTCGTACCACTCCAGCTCCAGCGAGGTGGACAGGTCGTACACCTCGGCGAGCGAGAGGTCGTCCGGGCCCAGCCCCGCCTCCTCGTAGGCGGCCCGCGCGATCGAGGACCGGAAGGAGCCGGGCGCGGGCGCCGCGGCCGTCACCGAGTCCGTGGCGATGTCCGGCAGGTCCAGGACCGTACGGGGATAGGTGGGCGTCACCGTGGACACGGCCCGGATCCGCACCGGGTCCGCGATCCCGCGCGAGCGCGCGAAGTCCATGCTGCTCAGAACGAGCGCCGCGCCGCCGTCGGAGGTGGCGCAGATGTCGAGCAGCCGCAGCGGATCGGCCACGACCGCCGAGGCGGCGACCTCCTCGGCCGTCACGGCCTTGCGGTAGCGGGCGTTCGGGTTCAGCAGCCCAGCCGCCGCGTTCTTCACCTTGACCTGCGCGAAGTCCTCACCGGTGTCCCCGTAGAGGGCCATGCGGCGGCGGGCGTACAGGGCGAAGTACGCCGGGTTCGTGGCCCCCAGCACCCGGAAGCGCAGCCAGTCCGGGTCGTCCGGCCGGTCCCCGCCCGCGGGGGCGAAGAACCCCTTGGGGGCCGCGTCCGCCCCGACCACCAGCACGACGTCGGCCAGCCCGGCCAGGATCTGCGCGCGGGCCGTCCCGACGGCCTGGGCGCCGGACGCGCAGGCCGCGTAGACGCTGGTCACGCGGGCCCCCTGCCAGCCGAGGGCCCGGGCGAAGGTCGCCCCGGCCACGTAGCCCGGGTAGCCCGACCGCACGGTGTCGGCCCCGACGACGGACTGCACGTCCGTCCACCGGAGCCCCGCGTCGGCGAGCGCGGCCCGGGCGGCGGCGCGCCCGTACTCGACGAAGCTGCGGCCCCACTTGCCCCACGGGTGCATGCCGGCGCCGAGGACGGCGACGTCGGTCGCGGCGCTCATCGGCCCGCCTCCACGGGCCGGAAGTGCCAGGTCGTCCACGTGGTGCCGGCGGCGTCCTCGTTCAGCACGCCGGGCACGACCTCGACCTCCATCCCGACCGCCAGATCGGCGACGCCCACCCCGGGAGCGGCCTGCCCGAGCACGACCATGCCCTCGGCCTCCAGCTCCACGGCGACCAGGGTGTACGGGCTCCAGGGCGCGTCCGGGTCGGACACGTACGGGGCCGGCGGCCGGTACCGCCCGTCGGTGTAGGACCAGACCCGGCCGCGCGGGGACAGCGGCGTCTCGGTGATCTCGCCGCCGCCCGGGCAGTGCGGATTGCGGCAGTACGCGTCCTCGCGCGGGAAGAACACGGCGGCGCAGGCGGAGCACCGGGTGCCGAGCAGGCGGAAGCCGCCCTCCGTGCCGTCCCCGGTGAACCACCCGTCGACGACGGGTGTGCGTGTGCGTTCCAAGACCCCTCCCGAAAGCAGAATCTGACGAACCGTCAGGAGTCTGTCACGGGAAGGCGCCACCGGTCACCCGTTCTCGGCGAGCCACTTGCGCGCGATCTCGCCCAGTTCCGCGTCCCGGCCGGCCAGCATCATCCGGATCATCTGCGCGTCCCCGCGCAGCGACCACCCCGGATTCCCGAAGGTGGCCGGGTTGTTCCCCTCGATCAGGAAGTGCGCCGGCCAGGCGGTGCCGTAGCCGATGAGGGGCAGTGCCGCGACGTAGCGCCGCCGGCCGCGCGCCAGCCCGTAAGCGGCGAGCGCGAGACCGGTAAGGGTTCCCGCGAGGTGGACCCAGCGGGTGGCGGCGCGGGAGTGCATGGCGACGTAGTAGGGCCAGAATTCCTCGTACGAGCTGAACGTCATGCCGGCACGGTACTCACGGCCCGACGGCCGCGACAGAGACGGGGAAGTCGAAGTAGGTGTCCGGGAACGCCTCCGGCCGGTAGGTGAAGTGCCACCACTCCTCGGGCAGGTTCACGAACCCCTGGGCGCCCAGCGCCCCCCGCAGGACCTCCCGGTGATCGCGGGCGGGGCCCGTGACGCGGGGGTCGTCGGTGTGCGCGAGCGGATCGAAGAAGTCGAAGGGCGTCCCCATGTCGACGGGTTCGCCGCGCAGGTCCGTGAGCGTCACGTCGACCGTGCTCCCACGGCTGTGCCCGGACCTCTCGGCGATGTATCCCTCCGCGATCAGCCGGTCCTTCTCCACCGCGGGATAGAACTCCGCCTTGGTCCCCTGGTCCGCCCCGTCCCCGGCCCACCGCACGAACCGGTCCACGGCCCGCTGCGGCCGGTAGCAGTCGTACACCATGAGGGAGTACCCGCTCCGCAGCACCTCGCGCTGCGCCCGCCGGAGCGCCTCGGCGGCGGGCCGGGAGAGCAGGCAGACGGGCTCCTCGTAGCCGTCCACGACGGCGCCCGTGAAGTTGTGGTCCGTGGCGTAGCGCATGTCCTGGCGGATCGTCGGATCCACCCGGGCCAAGGCCGTGAATCCGGGGGCCGCGGCCCCGCTCAACAGCGCTCCCACACAGCTCGCAACAGCCAGCATCCGCATGCCCCTTGGCATACCATCGCCGCATGCCGGCACACCTGAGGGACTCGCACTGCTCCACCTGCGGAGCACGGTTCGATTCGGCCGACTGGCCCCGTGCGTGCCCCGAGTGCGGCGCCGTCGCCTACCGCAACCCCCTCCCGGTGGCGGTCGCCCTCCTCCCCGTCGAGGACGAGGCGGGCACAGGCCTGGTGGTCATCACGCGCACCATCGAACCGGCCTCCGGCGGCGTCGCCCTGCCCGGCGGCTTCATGGACTTCGGCGAGGACTGGCGCGAGTCGGTCGTCCGCGAACTCCGCGAGGAGACGGGCATCCACGCCCCCGCGCGCGACGTCACCCTGGCCGACGCCCACACCTCCCCGGCCGGCCACCTGCTCGTCTTCGGACTCCTCCCGGCCCGCCCCGCCGCCGCCCTGCCCGCCTCCGCCGCCACGGACGAGACGACGGGCTGGCACGTCCTGCGCAGCCCGGAGGAGCTGGCGTTCCCGCTGCACACGAAGGTGGCGCGGGAGTGGTTCGGCGGCCGGTACGCGTGAACGGTCCGCCGCGGCGCCTGCCCCAAGGGCTGTCCCGCAAGCCCCGGCGGGCGCACGACGACAGCTACGGCACCTCGCCGCGTTGTCGGAACGCCCGAATACGCCCGGTGTGCGGACGCTCCTCCGCCTTGCGGGGCACCGCATCTGACGCCGCGCGCTGATCCACCGGGGATTACGGGACAGCCCTTAGACCGGCTTCTTCGGATCTTGCCGAGCGACAACATCCGAAAGAGAAGGCCCGGGCGTCACCCGCGGCGCACCGGACCCGACGGCCCGAGCCCCCGCACCACCACTGCCTCCACCCGCTCCCCGGCCCCGTCCTCCACCACCACCGCCTCCCCCGACCACCGCACCGCGTACCGCTCCACCGTGCCCGGCTCGAAACCCGGACCCGGGTCGCGGATCACCACCCCGCCGCCCGTGCACCCCCGCGCCGGGGCCCACACCTCCAACGCCACCGACCCGTCCGGCGCCCGGACCGGCAGCAGCGAGCCCGCCCGGGCCAGCACGGGGATCCGGTCCGCCGGAGCATCCAGCAGCACCTGGCCCGGGCCCTCGTACGCCTCGCCCGTCACCGTGTCGTACCAGCGTCCGCGGGGCAGGCGCACCGCCCGCCGGTCCGCCCCGCACTCCAGCACCGGAGCCACCAGCAGCGCGTCGCCCAGCAGGAACGCGTCCTCGCAGTCCCGCAGCGCCCGGTCCTCGGGCGCCCCCCACCACAGGGGCCGCACGTAGGGGGCTCCGGTCCGCCGCGCGAGGTGGGCCAGCGTCACGAAGTACGGCCGCAGCCGCTCCCGTTCCGCGAGGACCGCCCGCGCCGCCGCCGTCGCGTCCGGCCCGAACTCCCACGGCTCGCGCCGACCCGCCCAGATCGCCGAATGGGTCCGGAACAACGGCAGGTAGGCGCCCAGCTGCAGCCACCGCAGATACAGCTCGGGAGAGGGCGAACCCCAGAACCCGCCCACATCGGGCCCCGAGTACGGCACCCCGCACAGGCCCAGCCCCAGGACCAGCGCCAGCGAGGCCCGCAGCCCGCCCCAACTGCTCTCCACGTCCCCCGACCACGTGCCCCCGTACCGCTGCATCCCCGCCCACCCCGAGCGGGAGAAGAGGAACGGCCGCTCGTCCGGGCGCAGTCGTACCAGGCCCTCCCAGCCCGCCCGCGCCATCCCGAGCGCGTACACGTTGTGCGCCTCCCGGTGGTCCCCGCCCGCCCCGTCCAGGACGTGCCGCGCGGAGCGGGGGAGCGTCCGGTCCCCGAAGGGGGCGAAGGACACCGGCTCGTTCATGTCGTGCCAGACGCCGGCGAAGCCCTGCGCGAGGCGCTCCGCGTACAGCCCGCCCCACCACTCCCGCGCCGCGGGATCGGTGAAGTCCGGGTACGCGCACTCGCCCGGCCACACCTCGCCGCGGACCTCGCGGCCTCCCCCGTCCCGTACGAAGGCCCCGTGCGCGCCGACCGCCAGGCCCGAGGTGTGGACCGCGTCGCCCGCCTTGACCGCCGGGTCGACGATCGAGATGAGCCGCACCCCCGCCCCGGCCAGCTCCCCGGCGAGGCCCGGCAGGTCGGGGAAGGCGTCGCGGTCCACGGTGAAGACCCGGTGGCCGTCGTAGTGGTCGATGTCCAGGTGGAGGGCCGAGAGCGGCAGCCCCCGCTCCGCGTACCCGGCCACGATGCGGCGTACCTCGGTGGCGCTCCCGAACCCCCACCGCGCGTGCTGGTAGCCGAGCGCCCACTCCGGCGGTACGGCCGCCGCGCCGGTCAGCCCCGACCAGCCCTGCAGCACGCGCGCCGGCGGACCCACCAGCACCCAGCACCGCAGGGGCCCGCCCTCCATGCGCAGTTCGCAGGACCCCGGCCGGTCCGCTCCGGAGCCGGCGCCCTCCTCGCCCTCCCGCAACACCACCCGCCCGTCCCATGAGTTGTCGTGGAACACCAGGTGGGTGCCCGCGTCCGCGACCACCAGCTGCACCGGCATGGTGATGTACAGGGGGTCCACGCCCGGCCCGACCTGGCCCTTGGGATCCGTGTTCCACAGCCGGTACGAGCCGTCCCCCAGGCGGGGCCCCGCCGCCCGCCCGCCGAGCCCGAAGACCCGCGCGTCCGCCGGCACCTCGCTCCGCAGCAGCCACCGCGCCGGCCGCGCCCCCGCCGCTTGCGGCCCGCCGTCCGCCCGGTCCGCGGGACCCCCCTCCGGGGGCGCCGGCTCCCACCAGCGCGGCGGCAGCTCCCGGCGCAGCACCGCACCGCCCGGCGTGCGCACCTCGACGGCCCCGTGCCGGGACACCGCCACGGTCACCCGCTCGGAGACCACCCGCCAGCCGCCCCCGGTGTCCGGCTCCAGCACGGCGCGCGGATCGGGTCCGGGCCCGTCGCCGGCCACCGCGTAGGACGGCGTGGGCGCGGCGCCGTCCCAGCCCCAGAACACCGCCCCGCCCACGCCGACCCGTACCAGCAGCTCCGAGCGGGTGAACCGCAGCACGCCGCCGCCCGGCCGGGGCTCCGTACCCGTCAGCAGGCCCGGCACCCGCGCCCGCTCCGCGCCCCGGGGTGCGAGCCCCACCGCGTCCACGCGCCGGTTGCGCCAGGCCGAGCGCCAGGCGCGCCGCCCCCGCTCACTGCCGAGGTCCCGCACCGCACGCACCAGCTCACGACCGTCCATGGCGCCCAGCCTGCCACCGGCACCCGGCCCAGAAGGCGGCGTTCAACTGCCGTTCACTCGCAAAAGGATCACAACCGACCGGCGATGGCGGCTCTGGTGCGGATGTCGATCACATGGCATCGTCCCTGTGAGCCTCCGCGCGGACACCCCCCGCGCGGTGGCACCGTACGAACACCACACGACACGCCCACGAAGCGCGAGCCGCAGACGTGACCGGGAGCCCACCCATGACCGCAGCCACTCCATCCGAGCCCCTCTGGGCGCCTGGCCCCGACCGGATCGCCGCGGCCCGGATCACCGCCTTCCAGGCCTGGGCCGCCGAACACCACGGCGCCCCCGCCGACGGCGGCTACCCGGCCCTGCACAGCTGGTCCGTCGACGAGCTCGACACCTTCTGGCAGGCCGTGGCCGAGTGGTTCGACGTACGCTTCACCACCCCCTACGAGTCCGTCCTCGCGGACCGGTCCATGCCCGGCGCCCGCTGGTTCCCCGGCGCCACCCTCAACTACGCCGAGCACGCCCTGCGCGCCGCCGAGGACCCCGCGCGCGCCGCCGACGCGGCCCTGCTCCACGTGGACGAGACCCACGAGCCCACCCCCGTCACCTGGGCCGAGCTCCGCCGCCAGGTCGGCGCGCTCGCCGCCGAACTGCGCGCGCTGGGCGTACGCCCCGGCGACCGGGTCAGCGGCTACCTCCCCAACATCCCCGAGGCCGTCACCGCACTCCTCGCCACCGCCGCCGTCGGCGCCGTCTGGACCTCCTGCGCCCCCGACTTCGGCGCCCGCAGCGTCCTGGACCGCTTCCAGCAGGTCGAGCCGGTCGTCCTCTTCACCGTCGACGGCTACCGCTACGGCGGCAAGGAGCACGACCGCCGCGACACCGTCGCCGAGCTGCGCGCGGAGCTCCCCTCCCTGCGCGCCGTCGTCCACATCCCGCTCCTCGGCACGCCGGCCCCCGCGGGCGCCCTCACCTGGGCGGACCTCACCTCAGCGGACACCGAACCCGTCTTCGAGGCGGTCCCCTTCGACCACCCCCTCTGGGTCCTCTACTCCTCCGGCACGACCGGCCTGCCCAAGGCCATCGTCCAGTCCCAGGGCGGCATCCTCCTCGAACACCTCAAGCAGATCGGCCTGCACTGCGACCTCGGCCCCGAGGACCGGTTCTTCTGGTACACCTCCACCGGCTGGATGATGTGGAACTTCCTCGTCTCCGGCCTGCTCACCGGAACCACCGTCGTGCTCTACGACGGCAGCCCCGGGTTCCCCGACACCGGTGCCCAGTGGCGCATCGCGGAGCGGACCCGGGCCACCCTGTACGGCACGTCCGCCGCGTATGTGATGGCCTGCCGCAAGGCGGAGGTCCACCCCTCCCGCGACTTCGACCTCTCCTCCGTGAAGTGCGTGGCCACCACCGGCTCCCCACTGCCCCCGGACGGCTTCCGCTGGCTGCACGACGAGGTGGCCGAGGACCTCTGGATCGCCTCGGTCAGCGGCGGCACCGACGTCTGCAGCTGCTTCGCCGGCGCCGTCCCCACCCTCCCGGTGCACATCGGCGAGCTCCAGGCCGCCTGTCTGGGCACGGACCTCCAGGCCTGGGATCCCGCGGGCAAGCCCGTCACCGGCGAGGTCGGCGAGCTCGTCGTCACCAACCCCATGCCGTCCATGCCGATCCGCTTCTGGAACGACCCCGACGGCAGCCGCTACCGCGACAGCTACTTCGAGATGTTCCCCGGCGTCTGGCGCCACGGTGACTGGATCACGATCACCGACCACGGCTCCGTCGTCATCCACGGCCGCTCCGACTCCACCCTGAACCGCCAGGGCGTCCGCATGGGCTCGGCCGACATCTACGAAGCCGTGGAACGGCTCCCCGAGATCAAGGAATCCCTGGTCATCGGCTTGGAAGAAGCGAACGGCGGCTACTGGATGCCGCTCTTCGTCCACCTCGCGCCGGGTGCCGTCCTCGACGAGGACCTCCGTGGCCGGATCAAGGCGACGATCCGCGAGCAGCTCTCCCCCCGGCACGTCCCGGACGAGATCATCGAGGTCCCGGGCATTCCGCACACCCTCACCGGCAAGCGCATCGAGGTCCCGGTCAAGCGTCTCCTCCAGGGCGCCCCCATGGCCAAGGCGGTCAACCCCGGCTCCGTCGACAACCTGGACCTCTTGAGCTTCTACGAGGAGCTCGCCCGCACCCGGAGCTGACCCCGGGGCCACTGTCAGTGGTGATGATTACTCTGAGTGAGCAAGCGATCGCACGCTCAGGGGGACCCCATGCCACACTCGAACGACAGCACGACCGGAACGACGGCGGGACGGCCCGCCCGCACCAGCAGGCTCCGCACGCTGCGCCGCGAAGTCCCGAGCACGGTCGGCCTCCTGGCCGACGCCGGGGACTTCGCGGCCATGCGCGCGTACCGCAGCTTCGCCTTCGACGACCACCGCGACTACCTCGACCACGTCGAGCGCCTGCTCCGCTCGCTCGCGGCCCAGGGCATCCACACCACCGTCGCCCTCTTCGACCCCGAGGACTACGCCGAGTACTGCGCCCGGCAGGGACTCGATCCGGACACCTCCGGCGGCCGCACCCGGTTCACCGCCGACCTGGCCGGCGGCAGCGGACTCCCCTACACCGGACAGCCCGTCGACGAGCTCGTCCCGCTCCTCGTGGACGAGGCCGTCCGCCAAGCCACCTGGGAGTACGCCACCACCCTCCTGGCCGGAATCGGCAGCTGCGCCGACTGCGGACAGGACATCGGCACGGCCTCCTTCGAGCGCGCCGCCGACGCGCTCAAACACCTCGTCGACCGGGCCGGCCCGGGCCACCACCACCTCGTGTGCAGCGTCCCGGCCGAGGACGAACAGCTCCTGGCCATCCTGCACGCCGACGCTCCCGGGGCCGGTCCGCCGCGGATCGAAGGCCGCCAAGGCCTCGATTTCGTGACCGTCCTGGCCGCCGGCCTCGCGCTGGGGGGACCCGGGGGAGTGGTCCTGCGCAGCACCGCCGAGGGCCTTCGGGACCGGGTCCACGGCTGGCGCCTGGACCGGGGCCGCCTCGTCCCCCTCTCGGCGGCAGCCGTCTTCAACGCCTACTGCACCGACGCCGACACCGGCGAACCCGTGGCCCCCGAACCGGGCGTCGAGTACTGCCCCGGCTACGAGGTCGACGAACCAGGCCCCCACCACTGACGCGGACGGCCAGGGAACCGGCGTCCGGAAACGGCCGGGGGGCCCTCGCCACACAGGCGAGGGCCCCCCGATCGACAAGACACCGTCAGGCTACTCGCCGGACAGCACCGCCTGGGCGGCCACCCGGGCCTCGTCGGCGCTGTCCGCGGCACGCGCGGCGGCGGCCGCCCGCTCGCACTGGGCGAAGGTGTGCTTGGCGAGCGTCGCCCGCACGTAGGGAATGGAAGCGGCACCCATCGACAAGGAGGTGACACCCAGACCCGTCAGCACACAGGCCAGCAGCGGGTCGGAGGCGGCCTCGCCACAGACGCCGCAGCTCTTGCCCTCGGCCTTGGCCGCGTCGGCCGACATGGCGATCAGGTCGAGCAGCGCGGGCTGCCACGGGTCCTGGAGCCGTGACACGGCACCGACCTGGCGGTCGGCGGCAAAGGCGTACTGCGCGAGGTCATTGGTGCCCAGCGACAGGAACTCGACCTCCTGCAGGATCGAGCGCGCCCGGAGCGCGGCGGAGGGGATCTCCACCATGGCGCCGAACTTCGCCCGCAGACCGGCCTCGCGGCACGCGTCCGCGAAGGCCTTGGCGTCGGTCCGGTCGGCCACCATCGGGGCCATGACCTCGAGGTGGACCGGCAGCCCCTCCGCGGCCTTGGCCAGCGCGGTGAGCTGCGTGCGCAGCACGTCCGGGTGGTCGAGCAGCGAACGCAGACCACGGACACCCAGGGCCGGGTTCGGCTCGTCGGCCGGGGTCAGGAAGTCGAGCGGCTTGTCGGCGCCGGCGTCCAGCACACGTACGACCACGCGCCCCTCGGGGAAGGCCTCGAGCACCTTGCGGTACGACTCGATCTGCTTCTCTTCGGTCGGCGCCTTCTTGCTGTCGTCGAGGAAGAGGAACTCGGTGCGGAACAGGCCCACACCCTCCGCCCCCGCCTCGACGGCGGCCGGCACGTCCGCCGGACCACCGATGTTGGCCAGCAGCGGCACCTTGTGACCGTCGGACGTCGCGCCCGGACCGGACGAAGCGGAGAGAGCGGCCTTGCGCTCGGCGGCCGCGGACTCCAGCTCCGCCCGCTTCTCCGGGGACGGGTCCACGAACAGGTCGCCCGTGCTGCCGTCGACGGCGATCAGGGTGCCCTCGGCGATTTCGCCGGCACCCGGCAGCGCCACGATGGCCGGCACGCCCAGCGCCCGCGCGAGGATCGCGCTGTGGCTGGTCGGTCCGCCTTCCTCGGTCACGAAACCGAGGACCAGCGCCGGGTCGAGCAGAGCGGTGTCGGCGGGAGCGAGGTCACGCGCGATCAGCACGTACGGCTCGTCGCTGTCCGGCACGCCCGGCATCGGCACGCCGAGCAGGCGCGCGACGATGCGGTTGCGCACGTCGTCCAGGTCGGCGACGCGGCCGGCCATGTACTCGCCGGCCCCCGCGAGGAGCTCGCGGTAGTGGGAGAACGCGTCGTACACACCGCGCTCGGCGGTACTGCCGACGGCGATCCGCCGGTCGACGTCCGTCATGAGCTCGGGATCCGTGGCGATCATCGCCTGGGCCTCGAGCACGTGCTGAGCCTCGCCACCGGCCAGCTGGCCGCGCGCGATCAGGTCGGCCGACACAGCCTTCACGGCCTGACGGGCGCGCCCCTGCTCGCGCTCCGCCTCGTCCGCGTTGATCTGCTTCGCCGGCGGCTCGAGGACCGCCGTGCCCATGTGCCGAACCTCGCCGATCGCCACACCGTGGCTCACGCCGACGCCTCGCAGCGTTGTCTCCATTTCACCCGTCTCCGATTGAGCGACGGCCACGCCGCCGCGATGGATGTCCGACTCGCCTATGGAGGCGGACACGTCACTGCCAGCTGAAGAGGACGTCCGAAGGCTTGACGTCTCCGGAGTCGACCACATCGGAAAGGGAGTCCGCGGAGGCCTCCAGCGCCACGATGGGGCAGACGGAAGACTTGCCGGCGGCCTCGACGGCGACCGGGTTCCAGCGGATGACGGCCTGGCCGCGGCTCACGGTGTCGCCCTTGTTGACGAGGAGCTCGAAGCCCTCGCCGTTGAGCTGCACGGTGTCGATGCCCAGGTGCGTGAGGACACCGTGTCCTTCGTCGTCGACGACGACGTACGCGTGCGGGTGCAGGGAGACGACCACACCGTCGACGGGGGCCACCGCCTCCGAGGGCTCCTGCACGGGCTTGATAGCGGTGCCGGGTCCCACCATCGCGCCGGAGAACACCGGATCGGGCACTGCCGCGAGTCCGATGGCGGTCCCGGCGATTGGGGACGTCACGCTGGTCATGGGGGGCCTCCCAGGGGTGGGGCTTCATCGTGTCGCCGTCACTACCTGTCCTGGACGGCGTACTTTGAGAAGGGTAAGTCATGAGACGTCCCGGTTCCGCCCGAACTGCACCTCTTGTCCAGAGGTCAGGACGGAGGTCCCGAGGGGGTCGGACGACAACCTAGTGGACTAGACCATACGCCTGAACCGATTTGCCTGGGCACTAGCGGGCCTGTACTGTCGTGTCTCCCGCCAGGAAGCCCCGCGTGAACATCTCGCGAACGGCTGATGGACGGGCATCCTCCTCTTCATTGCAGATCTTGATCTCGACGCTTTTCCGCGTGCCCATTCGGCAAAACGGAGAGTGGTCAGGGAGACGGAAAAGGACTGATAGAGTCGGAATCGCCGAAAAGGAAAGCGCGAAAGCGAATAACCTCGGAGGCGAAAAACAAGCGAGACCGGCTCTGATAGAGTCGGAAACGCAAGAACGAAGGAAGCGCCCGGAGGGCCCGGAAACGGGAACAAAGGAAGCGTCCGTTCCTTGAGAACTCAACAGCGTGCCAAAAATCAACGCCAGAAGTTGATACCCCGTCCATTTCGGTGGATGAGGTTCCTT
>NZ_JBHWVV010000024.1:0-120013 GCF_042736715.1 Streptomyces sp. NPDC060049 | reverse complement strand
CACGAGATCTACGAGGGCGAAGTCCGCTACGCCCGCGACGCCTTCGAAGGCCTGCGCCTCATGGACGCCCTCATGGGAGTCAAACGCGGAGTCCCCGGAGCGAGCCTGCCCCCGCTCAAACAGCGCCGGGTGAAGTCCGCGGCCACCACCGCGGTCCTGTCGCCCGAGCCCGAGGCACCCTCCCGCTCCGACGTGGCCACCGACCACCCCGTACCCGCTCCGCCGTTCTGGGGCAGCCGGGTGGTCAAGGGCATCGCGCTCAAGGAGTACGCGTCCTGGCTGGACGAGGACGCCCTGTTCAAGGGCCAGTGGGGGCTGAAGCAGGCCCGCGGCGGACCCTCGTACGAGGAACTCGTGGCATCCGAGGGCCGGCCCCGGCTGCGCGGGCTGCTCGACCGCCTCCAGACGGAGAACCTGCTGGAAGCCGCCGTGGTCCACGGCTACTACCCGTGCGTCTCCAAGGGCGACGACCTGATCATCCTGGACGACGTGGGCGCGGAACTGACCCGCTTCACCTTTCCCCGGCAGCCGCGTGGAAGGTTCCTGTGCCTCTCGGACTTCTTCAAGCCCGAGGAGTCCGGCGAGGTCGACGTGATCGGCCTCCAGGTGGTCACCGTCGGCTCGAAGATCGGCGAGGCCACGGCCAAGCTGTTCGAGTCCGACTCCTACCGGGACTACCTCGAACTGCACGGCCTGTCCGTGCAGCTGGCCGAGGCCCTCGCCGAGTACTGGCACGCCCGGGTACGCGCCGAGCTGGGCATCTCGGGGCAGGATCCGCACTCCCTCGACGGGATGCTCCGCACCGAGTACCAGGGCTGCCGCTACTCCTTCGGCTATCCGGCCTGCCCCGACCTGGAGGACCGCGCCAAGATCGCCGGCCTCCTCCAGCCCGAGCGGATCGGCGTCCACCTCTCCGAGGAGTTCCAGCTCCACCCGGAGCAGTCCACCGACGCCATCGTCGTCCACCACCCCGAAGCCAGCTACTTCAACGCCGGAGGCCGACGATGAGCGTGCTGCGCGACACCCTCCTGCGGGGCGACCGCTCGTTCTCCTTCGAGTTCTTCCCGCCCAAGACGGCCGCGGGGGAACGCACCCTGTGGAACGCCCTGCGCCGGGTGGAGTCCCTCACCCCGACCTTCGTCTCCGTCACGTACGGAGCCGGCGGGTCCTCGCGCGACCGTACGGTCGAGATCACCAAGCGGATCGCCGCCGAGACCACGCTGCGCCCGGTCGCCCACCTGACCGCCGTCGGGCACTCCGTCGGCGAACTGCGCCGGATCATCGGCCAGTACGCCGACGCCGGCGTCCGCGACGTCCTCGCGCTGCGCGGGGACCCGCCGGGCGATCCGCGCGGCCCGTGGGAACCGCACCCGCAGGGGCTGCGGTACGCCCACGAGCTGGTCTCCCTCATCCGTGAGCTGGGTGACTTCAGCGTGGGCGTGGCGGCCTTCCCCGAACTCCACCCCCGGTCCGCGGGATGGGACGAGGAGGTCCGCCACTTCGTCGAGAAGTGCCGGGCCGGCGCCGACTACGCGGTCACGCAGATGTTCTTCGACGTCGAGGACTACCTGAGGTTCCGGGACCGGGTCGCGGCCGCCGGCTGCGACACCCCGATCATCCCGGAGATCATGCCCGCCACCGACGTCCGCCAGATCCGCCGGTTCGCGGAGCTCAGCAACGCGGCTTTTCCCGAGGAGCTCGCGCACCGGCTGGAGGCCGCCCGCGAGGATCCGGCCGCAGCACACCGCATCGGGGTCGAGTACGCCACGGCCATGGCCGACCGGCTGCTCGCCGAAGGTGCCCCGGGCTTGCACTACATCACGCTCAACCGCTCCACGGCGAGCCTTGACATCCACCGTCAGACACAGAGCAACAGGGGTTTGCATGTCCGCTGAGCCGTTCTCCGACTTCAAGGTCGCCGACCTCTCCCTCGCCGCCTTCGGGCGCAAGGAGATCACCCTGGCCGAGCACGAGATGCCCGGCCTGATGTCCATCCGCCGCGAGCACGCGGCGGCGCAGCCGCTGGCCGGGGCCCGGATCACCGGTTCGCTGCACATGACCGTGCAGACGGCGGTGCTGATCGAGACGCTCGTCGCCCTGGGCGCGGACGTCCGCTGGGTCTCCTGCAACATCTTCTCCACCCAGGACCACGCGGCCGCCGCTATCGCCGCCGCCGGCATCCCGGTCTTCGCCTGGAAGGGCGAGACGCTGGAGGAGTACTGGTGGTGCACCGAGCAGGCGCTGACCTGGCCGGACGCCGCCGGTCCCAACATGATCCTGGACGACGGCGGCGACGCCACCCTGCTGGTCCACAAGGGCGTCGAGTACGAGAAGGCCGGGAGCATCCCCGACCCCTCGACCGCCGAGAACGACGAGATGCGCGTCGTCCTGGAACTGCTGCACCGCACCTCCTTGAAGTGGACCGAGCTAGCCTCCGAGATCCGCGGCGTCACGGAGGAGACCACCACGGGCGTCCACCGCCTGTACGAGATGCAGCAGGCGGGCGCGCTGCTGTTCCCGGCGATCAATGTGAACGACGCCGTGACGAAGTCGAAGTTCGACAACAAGTACGGCTGCCGCCACTCGCTGATCGACGGCATCAACCGCGCCACGGACGTCCTGATCGGCGGCAAGGTCGCGGTCGTCTGCGGTTACGGCGACGTCGGCAAGGGCTCCGCGGAGTCGCTGCGCGGCCAGGGCGCGCGCGTGATCGTCACCGAGATCGACCCGATCTGCGCGCTGCAGGCCGCGATGGACGGCTACCAGGTCGCCACCCTCGACGACGTCGTGGAGATCGCGGACCTCTTCATCACGACGACCGGCAACAAGGACATCATCATGGCCTCGGACATGGCCAAGATGAAGCACCAGGCGATCGTGGGCAACATCGGCCACTTCGACAACGAGATCGACATGGCCGGCCTCGCGGGCATCGAGGGCATCGTCAAGGACGAGGTCAAGCCGCAGGTCCACACGTGGAAGTTCCCCGACGGCAAGGTCCTGATCGTGCTCTCCGAGGGCCGTCTGCTGAACCTGGGCAACGCCACGGGCCACCCGTCCTTCGTGATGTCGAACTCCTTCGCGGACCAGACCCTGGCCCAGATCGAGCTCTTCACCAAGCCGGCCGAGTACCCCACCGACGTCTACGTGCTCCCCAAGCACCTCGACGAGAAGGTCGCCCGCCTGCACCTCGACGCCCTCGGCGTGAAGCTCACGACCCTGCGCCCCGAGCAGGCCGCGTACATCGGCGTGGACCCGGCGGGCCCGTACAAGCCGGACCACTACCGCTACTGACGCACCCTTCGACGCGCCTTCCAGCCTCCCTCGATCGGGCTTCGACCTGCCGCCCGCACCCTGACCGCATGGTCCGAATCGTCCGCGAGTCCGTGCAGAGGGAGGTTTGGTGTGTCCGGTAAGCAACAGCACACGCCCGTACTGGTGGTAGGTGCCGGACTGGCCGGACTGTCCACCGCCCTGTTCCTGGCCTGGCACGAAGTGCCCTGCCTCGTGGTGGAACGCCACCGGGGCATGTCCCCGCACCCGCGCGCCCGGGGGATCAACCCCCGGGCCATGGAGCTGATGCGCTCGGTCGGCATCGAGGACCGGGTCCGCGCCACCGAGTCGGCGCGCGCCCTGGCCGGCAACAGCGGGGTGTACGCCGCGCAGTCCCTCGCCGGGCACCAGCTCGGCGCGCTCCACGAGCAGTACTTCATGGACGTCAGGACCGACCTGAGCCGCCTGACGCCGACCGGCTGGTGCCTGTGCCACCAGGACGAGTTCGAGCCGGTGATCCGCGAGCGCGCCGAAGAGCTCGGTTCCCGGTTCCGCTACGGCACCGAGCTGGTCTCCTTCCGCCACGAGGACGGCGAGCACGGCATCACCGCCGAGCTGCGCGACCGGGACACCGGCGAGACCAGCACCGTCACCGCCGACTACCTGGTCGCGGCCGACGGTCCGGCCAGCCCGGTCCGCGCGCAGCTGGGCATCGGTGTGGAAGGGCCCGGCACGACCGGGCACTTCCTCAACATCCACTTCGAGGCCGACCTCGCCGAACAGCTCGGTGAGCGCCGGTTCATCATGTGCTACACGTTCAACGACGCCGTCCGCGGTGCGCTGATGCCCCTGGACAACGCCCGGCGATGGCTGCTCCACGTGACCTTCGATCCGGAGGCCGAGGCCCCCGAGACCTTCACCGAGGAGCGCTGCCGGGACCTGGTCCGGGCGGCCGCCGGCGTGCCCGACCTGGACGTCAAGGTGGTCGGGGCCATGCCGTGGGAGGCCGCGGGCCGCTGGGCCGAATCGTTCGGCTCGGGCCGGGTGTTCGTCGTCGGCGACGCGGCCCACGTCATGCCGCCCAGCGGGGCCTTCGGCTCCAACACGGGCGTGCAGGACGCGCACAACCTGGCGTGGAAGCTGGCCGCGGTCCACTCCGGCCAGGCCGGACCGGGCCTGCTGGACAGTTACGACGCCGAGCGCCGGCCGGTCGGCGCGGCCACCGTCGAACAGGCCGTGCTGCGCTCCAAGGACCGGCCGAGGCTCGCCGACAAGGAGCCCGCGCCGAGCAACCCGGCGATCCACGCCGACACCGAGATCTGGTTCGGCGGGCAGTACCGCTCCGCCGCCGTGGTCGCGTCGGACGAGGACGGCGGCCCGGACGGGGTGTGGAACCCGCACCCGGACGGCCGGCCCGGCACGCGCGCCCCGCACGTCGTCCTGGAGCAGGCCGGGCGTCCCGTATCGGCCATCGACCTGTTCACCAAGGACCTCGTACTGGTCGCGGGCACCGGCGCGCGGGCGTGGGCGCAGGCCGGCCGCGAGGCGGCCCGTCGGCTGGGCGTCACCCTCGACGTGCGCAGGTTCGGCGAGGACGGCCTCGCCGACCCGGGCGAGTCCTGGAACACGGCCTACGGGGTCGGCCGGGAGGGCGCCGTCCTGGTGCGCCCCGACGGAGTGGTGGCCTGGCGCTCGCCGGGTCCGCACGCCGAAGCGGCCACGGTGCTGGCCGGCGTACTGGCCCAGGTGCTCGCCCGCTAGTGCTGTTCCGCCTGTCGGACCCAACAGCCTGACCGAAGCGATGGAGTGATCATGTCTGGAATTACCGGCTGGGTGGACTTCGCCCGGGATCTCACCCGGGAGCGCAGCACCATCCTGGCCATGACCTCGACGATGGCTCTGCGCGGGCCGGACGGCGAGGGCGTCTGGGTGGGGCCGCGGGCCGCGCTGGGGCACCGCCGCCTCGCGGTCTTCGACCTCGAGGACGGGCGGCAGCCGGTCGCCCTGGAGCACGACGGCAGGACGATCGCGGTGGCCGCTCACAGCGGCTCGATCCTCAACCACGAGGAGCTGCGGGCGGAACTGACCTCGCGCGGCCACCGCTTCCGTGCGGGCGGCGACACCGAGACGCTGCTGCACGCCTTCCTGGAGTGGGGTCCGGCGGCCGCGCAGCACTTGGAGGGCACCTTCGCGGGCGTGGTGTGGGACGCCAGGTCGGAGGAGCTGTTCCTGGTCCGCGACCGTCTCGGCGTGGAGCCGCTCTTCTACTTCCCGACCCCCACGGGCATCGTGTTCGGCTCCGAGGCGAAGGCGATCCTCGCCCACCCGCTGGTGCAGCCGGAGGTCGACGCGGAGGGCCTGCGGGAGATCTTCACGTACTCGGGCACCCCGCACGTCGCCCCGTTCCGCGGCATGCACCGGCTTCGGGCCGGCCACCACCTGGTGGTCCGGGCCGGCGGCATCACGAAGACCCAGTGGTGGGAGATCGAGGCGGCGGAGCACACCGACAACCTCGACACCACGGTCGACACCATCCGCGGGCTCCTCGAGGAGAGCATCACCCGCAACCTGCGCACCGAGGCGCCGGTCGGCTCCCTGCTCTCGGGCGGTCTGGACTCCAGCGGGGTCGTCGGGCTCGCCGACGCCGAGCTGCGCAAGTCCGGCAAGCGCATCCGTACCTTCACCGTGGACTTCGCGCAGCACGCGCAGAACTTCCAGGCGACCGACACCCGCCAGTCGCCCGACGCCCCGTACGCGGCCGACGTGGTGCGCCACCTCGGGACGGACCACACCGACGTGGTCCTGGACCCCGCGGAGCTGAGCGACGCGGTGGCGCGCTGGTCGGTGCTGCGGGCCAAGGACTACCCGACGCCGCTCGGCGACATGAACACCTCGCTGTACCTGCTGGCGCAGGCGGTGGCACAGCGCGAGACGAAGGTGGTCCTGACGGGCGAGGCCGCCGACTCGCTCTTCCACGGGGTCGCCTGGAACCGCGATCCGGTCGAGAGCACGATGGACACCTTCCCCTGGGTCGCCCGCGGAGTGGTCCGCGACGACGCCGCCGGCCTCGGCTGCGGACTCTTCGGGGACTCGCTGCTCAAGGAGCTGGCGCCGCTGGAGTACGCGGCCCAGCGCTACCGGGAGTCGGTCTCCGAGGCCCCGCACCTGCCGGGGATGTCGGACCACGAGAAGCACATGCGCGAGCTGTGCTGGGTGCACCTGACCAACTTCATGGAGAACCAGAACGGCCACACCGAGCGGCTGTTCAAGGCCGTGGGCCTCGAAGTGCGGATGCCGTACTGCGACCACCGGCTGGTGCAGTACGCGTACAACCTGCCCTGGGAGATGCAGAACTTCGACGGCCGCGAGAAGAGCCTGCTGCGGGCCGCCGTGCGGCACGTCCTGCCGCAGAGCGTCATCGACCGGCGCAAGACCCCGTACCCGGTGACCCTGGATCCGGGCTACGAGCAGGCGCTGCGCACGGAGATGCGCGCGCTGCTCGCCGACTCCGACGCCCCGGTGCAGCCGCTGCTCGACCGGGCCGCGGTGCAGGCCACCCTGGACGACCCGGACGGGCTGAGCCGCTGGGCGAAGCGCGCCAACGTCGAGCTGCCCATCCAGCTGAACACCTGGCTGCGCCGCTACGGCATCCGCCTGGTGCTCTGACCCGGGGAACGCGGGAAGGGCCGGACCCCGTCGGGTCCGGCCCTTTCGTTTCGCGCGAACCGTCAGCCGAGAGTGCCCGCGGCGACCAACGGCGTTGGCGGCCGTTCCCGGGAGGGGGCGGCCGCCATCGGTGTGACGGTGGGGCGGGGGCGTCAGTGGTTGGCGTGGTCCACGGGGACCGTGCGCGGCGCGCTGCTCTCCGTGCCGGGTTCCACGACGGTGAACTGGCCCATCATTCCCTGGTCCTCGTGGAACAGCACGTGGCAGTGGTACATGTACGGCTTGCGCGGATCGGTGAGGGTGTCGAAGCGGACGGCGAGCCGGATCGTGCCGAACTCCGGCAGGTAGACGGTGTCCTTGGGGCCCTGGACGTAGGCGGGGGCCTCGTGGCCGTTCACGTCGATGACGTTGAAGGTCGCGCCGTGCAGGTGGAAGGCGTGGATCCAGGTGTCGCCGCGGTCGATCTCCCAGATCTCGGTGGCGCCCGCCGGCACGACCTCGTCGACGCGGCTCATGTCCATGGTCTTGCCGTTGATCTGGAAGCCGACGAAATCGAACTTCCTGACCTTCGCGCCGTCGGGCACCGCGATGGGCTCGGGGGCCCCGTCCACGCGGGTGGGCAGCTCCGGGGAGCCGGCGAGCGTGGGCGCTGCCCGCAGTTCGAGGAGGTCGAAGGTGTCGTCGCCGCCCATGAAGCGGTCGGTGGGGAAGCCGAAGCCCAGCTCGGGCGGGAAGCTGCGCAGGACCGCCTTCTCGCCGGGCTTGAAGGACACGACGATCTCGGCCCGCTCACCGGGGCCCAGGCGCAGCCGGGTCATGGCCTGGGGCCGCTTGAGCAGCCCGTTGTCGACGGCGACCAGGTGGAAGTTGCGGTCGTCGGGGAAGCCGATCCGGTAGACGCGGGCGTTGGAGCCGTTGAGCAGCCGTAAGCGCACCCGGCCGGTGGTGACCGCGAAGTGCGGGTTGTAGGTGCCGTTGACGAGGATGGTGTCGCCGAGCACGCCGATGTTGTCGACGCCCGCGATCGTGGTCTGCAGGTGGGTCTCGGTGAAGTCGAGGGATCCGTCGTCGTGGAAGTTCTTGTCCTGGATCACCACGGGTATGTCGTCGACGCCGTAGGTGGAGGGCAGTCCCGCCCGGTCCGACGCGTCGTCGTCGAGGATGATCATCCCGGCCACGCCCCGGTACACGTGGCTGCCCGTGGAGCCGTGCGGGTGCGGGTGGTACCAGAGGGTCGAAGCGGGCTGGCGCACGGTCCACTCGGGGCGCCAGGTCCCGCCGGCGGGGATCATCTGGTGCGGTCCGCCGTCCATCGAGGCGGGCAGGTGCATGCCGTGCCAGTGCAGGGTGGTCGCCTCGGGCAGCCCGTTGCGCACGTCCATCGCCATGAGGTCGCCGCGGCGGGCGCGCAGGGTGGGGGCGAGGTACGTTCCGTTCGCGCCCCACGTGGCGGTCTTCTTGCCGGGGAGCAGCTCGGTGCTGCCGGGGGCGAGTTCGAGCCGGTAGGTGCGGCGGCCGCCGGCGGGCTCGGGGTGGAGCAGCTCGGGGATCCGCAGCGGGGCCGAGAAGTCGAGGTCTCCGACGTTGCTGCGCCGGTGGTCCTGGTAGACCCACAGGAAGTTGCCGCCGTAGCCGGCCCCCGCGACCAGGGCCGCGCCTCCCAGGGTGAGGAAGAGCCGGCGGCGGACGGGTCGATGGGAAGGCTTCATGGTGCATCCTCGCAATTTGCCACTCGGTCTTCCCATGGTTCCGCCCCGCCCCTCGGGCGCGGCTCGTGGGCCGCTGGAGCGGGGCGGTCACCCCTGGTACGGGACGGGGCCGGCGGGCTGTCCGCCGACGGCGGGTCACCGGCCCGCCGGTCACCGGCCGGTGGGCTCCAGCCGGAACACCACCTCGGTCACGTCCATCGCGCCGGTGCGCCGGTAGGGCTTGAGCTTCTGGCGGTGCAGGGTGTGGCGCGCGCTGACCTCGAAGTCGCGGAACTCCTTCTCGGTCCTCCAGTCGGTGAAGACGAAGTAGAGGCCGATCGCCTCGTTCGACTTCACCAGCGTCTGGCCGACGTTGGCGGGCTCGGCGGCGATGGCCTCGCCGATGGTCAGCCAGACCTTCTCGAAGTCGGCGGCCATCTCCGGGAAGATCTCCATGCGGAGGATCACCCGGATCGGGGCCGCCTCCCGCCCCGGGTCGACCGGGGTCCTACTGACGGCGGCGGTTGCGGCGGCGGTGGCGGTGGCGGTGGCGGTGGTCATGAGCTCCCCTTGTCCGCGGGCGGCTGGTCCAGCCGGAGAACCCGCTTGATCATGCTGCGCAGCACGTTCCGGGTGAAGATCGGGGCTTCGGCGCAGCGCCAGGCGACGACCCCGTCGGGGCGCACCAGTACGGCTCCCTGGGCGGTGACCCCGTACAGCTCGGGCCAGCGGTCGTCGAGGTCGTCCAGGTCGACGCCCATGCCGTACAGCGCGAGCGGTGTTCCCAGTTCCGCCGCCACCGAGCGGCCGGCTTCCCGCCAGGGCCGGTTGTCCGGACCGGTGAGCAGCACCATCGACCGGCCGAAGAGGTCCAGGACGGAGATCTCCGAGCCGCCGTAGCGCAGCCGCAGGTGGGGGGCGCGGCAGCCGGGGCGGCCGTCGTTCTCCGCGGCCCACACCCCGAACCCCGGCAGGGTGCCCTCGTCCCAGGGCATCACCGCGGCGGAGCGGTAGCGGGCGGCGCGCCAGACCAGCGGGTCCTCGGCCAGTTCGGGCGAGACCGGCTCGGGTGACTGCTTGATGAGGCGGGCGCGGTCGCGGGAGCGCAGGACGGCCTGTTCGACCGTGGCGGCGCAGACCGGGCGGCGCTCCTCGTCGTACGTCTCCAGCAGGCCGGGCTCGGCCCAGCCGTTGAGTACGGCCGCGATCTTCCAGGCCAGGTTGTGCCCGTCCAGTACACCGGTGCCGGCGTCGAAGCCGCCGCTGGGCGGCATGACGTGGGCGGAGTCGCCCACGAGGAAGACCCGGCCGTCGGAGAACCGGCCCGCGGTCCTGGCCTCTCCCGGCCAGGGGCTGACCTGGAGGATGTCCGGGTCGAGGTGGCGCACTCCGGTCGCGGCCCGGATCAGCTCCGTGCAGCGCTCGGGGGTGAAGGACTCCAGCAGTTCCTTCTCCGGGTCGTACTTGACGTGCAGCAGCCAGTCCTCGGCGTTGTCGAGCGGCATGAGGGAGCCGTGCAGGAGCGGGTTGACCGTGTAACACATGATGAACTTGCGGCCGCGGGTCCCCTCGCTCAGGTCGGCGCCGAAGCGGATCGTGACGAAGTGGCCCATGGTGTGGCCCTCGAAGGGGATGCCGAGCCGGCTGCGCACCTGGCCGCCGGTTCCGCCCGCGTCGATCAGGTAGCAGGCCTTGACCTGCCGCTGCTCGCCGGTCTCCTGGTCGCGTACGAGTGCGGTGACCTCGTCGACGCCCGGGCCGCCCTGGTCGAAGGAGACGAGCTCGCTGCGCGTGCCCACGAGGAGGCCGAGGTGCTCCGCGCGGTCACGCAGGACGGACTCCAGCTCCCGCTCGTCGGCCAGGCACCAGCTGGTCGGCGACAGGGTGCCCGGCTCGGCGTGCACGTCGAGGAGGTACTTCTCGTCGATCGTGGTGAGGTCCCACCCGGTGAGGGTGTCCGAGAGGGCGATGCCGTTGTTCTCCTCGAGCGCCTTCACGGACGGCAGCTGCCGGATCCTCTGCTCCAGGCCCAGGGAGCGCAGCAGCTCCATGGCCCGCGGGTGGACGCCGAGGATGCGCGGCGGCCGAAGGCGCTCGCGCAGCCCTTCCAGCAGGAGGCAGTCCACCCCCTGCTCGGCGAGGAACAGGGCCGTCGCCAACCCTGCCAGCCCTCCGCCGGCCACCAGTACATCCGTGTTGCGGAGCGCACTTCGGCCAGTACTGCGCACTGCCCTCACATCCTTCCGATTGCTAAGACTGGTGCTCCACCAGCACGGCGGCGTCCTTGTCCCCGTCGCCCGCCGCCACGATCGAGGCGAACTGCTCGCGTACGAGGTCCAGTACGGGCATCCGGGTGCCGTACTCGGCGGCCGCCTCCAGGGCGATGCGGATGTCCTTCTCCATCAGCTCCGACCGGAAGAAGGCCGGCTCGTAGCTGCGCTTGAGCATCAGGTCGGCGCGGAAGCGCATGACCATGGAGCTGAATCCGCTCTGCGACACGACTCCGATGAGCTGGTCGCGGTCGAGTCCCGCAGAGGTGCCGTAGGCGACGGCCTCGGCGAGCGAGGCGACCTGGGCTCCCAGCAGCAGGTTGAGGATCAGCTTCATGGCGGCCGCGTTGCCGGGGGCGCCGACGTGGGTGACCTCGCTGCCGATCGCCTCCAGGACCGGGCGGGCGTCGTAGAGGTCCGCCGGGTCGCCGGAGACGTACACGCGCAGCTGGCCCTTGCGGGCCTGGAGCGGATTGCCGACGACACAGGCCTCGACGCGGCGCAGGCCCTTGGCCGCGAGGCGTGCGGCGGCTTCGCGGGCGTAGGCCGGCGAGACGGTCGAGGTGTCGACGACGACGGTGCCGGGGGCCAGTACGGGCACCACCCGGCCGAACAGGATCTCCTCGACCGCCTTCTCGTCGCTGAGGCTCAGCATGACGATGTCGTGGCCGGCGGCGGCGCGCTCGGGGGCGTCGGCGAGCTTGGCCCCCGCCTCGACGAGTCCGGCCGCCTTGGCGGCGGTCCGGTTGTAGACGGTCAGGGCGTACCCGGACTCCACCAGGCGCCCGGCCATGCCGCCGCCCATGTTGCCCAGGCCGATGAAAGCCAACTGTCGGTTGGTCATGGGAAGTTCTCTTTCGTTTCCGGGCCGGCTGCCGGTTCGGGAGTCCGGGGGGAGCGGCATCGAGGGGGGACCCAGGGGGTGCCTGGCCGTCAGTACGCCGCGTCGACCTCGTAGAGGGCGAAGGGCGCGCTCGTGCGGGTGTCGCGGAACGGTCGCAGCGGGGCGGTGTCCTCGCGGTGCTCCGCCCCCTCCTCCCAGACCTGGAAGGCCGCCATGGACTCCCAGCGGCTGACCACGACGAGCGCGGTCGGGTCGCCGGGGGACCTCAGCAGCTCGTTGCCGAGCATGCCGGGGACCCCCGAGAGCCGCTTGCTGACCAGGTGGTAGGCGTCCCGAACGGCGGCCAGCTGCTCCTCGTCGTAGGCCGCCTGGTAGACCAGGACCCGCACCTCACCGGGCATCGGCCGCCGCCTTGCCCTCGATGGTGGTGAGCACCTCCATGACGTGGAAGGAGCCGCCCTTGCGGAAGGGGTGCAGCGTCGCGCGGTGTTCGAGGTGCGCGGGGCTCTCCTCGAACTCGCGGAAGCGCGGCTCGTCCGTCCAGTCACTGATGATCACGAAGATCGTCTTGTCGCCGGCCGTGCGGGCGTCCTCGCGGGCGAGGGACTGGCCGAGGTTCGCCGGGTGGCCGGTGACGGCCTCGGTCCCCTCGTGCCAGGCCTTCTCGAAGTCGGCTTCCTTGCCCGGCTCGATCTCCATGCGGAGCATCACGCGGAAGGCCATCAGGAGATACCTCCGTCGACACCGATCGTGTTGCCGGTGACGTAGCGGGACAGGTCGCTGGCGAGCCACAGGATGGCGCCGGCCACCTCGTCGGGGGTGCCGAGCCGGCCCAGCGCGGTCTTCGCGCCGTACCGCTCCGACATCAGCTTCTGCTGCTCGGGCGGCATCGCGAAGAAGTTCTCGGTCTCGATGACGCCGAGCGCGACCACGTTGAAGCGGATGCCCTGCGGGCCGAACTCCTTGGCCAGCGAGCGGTTCAGGCCCACGAGCGCGGCCTTCGTGGTGGTGTAGTGCGCGCGCAGCGGGATGCCGGCGTCGACGGCCCGGGAGCCGATCGAGACGACCGAGGAGCCCTCGCCCAGCAGCGGCAGCGCGTGCTGGATGACCAGGTGGGCGCCGGTGATGTTGGTGGCGAGGATCCGGTTCCACTCGTCGAGCGGGAGGTCCTTGTACGGGATGTGGCTGATCGCGCCGGCGTTGTTGACCAGGAGGTCGAGGCGGCCGCCGGTCAGCTCGCCGACCTGCTGGAGCAGGCCCGCGATCTCCTCGGGTACGGAGAGGTCGGCGCGCAGGACGTGGTGGTTGCCGCCGATCTCCTTCAGCTCGCTCTCCAGGGAGGTGACGAACTCGCTTTCGCGCTGGTAGCAGGTGATGACGTCGACACCGGCCTGGGCGAGCGCCAGTACGACGCCGCGACCGACACCGCGGGTGCCGCCGGTGACCAGGGCCTTTTTGCCCCGGAGTTCGAGGTCCATGGGTGTTCCTCCGTGAAGTTGCGTATCGAGGGAAAGCGGTGGCGGCCGGGCGGCCGCTCAGAGCAGGAAGCCGAGTGCCGTGCAGTTGACGACGAGCGCCGCGATGGTCAGCCAGCTGCGCCGGCGGTTCCACGCGCCCCACACCTTGCGGGGGTCGCGCTCGGCGAAGTCGCTCGGGAGGTTGTCCGGGTCGAGGGTGCGCATCCACCGGTTGACCGGGACGTTCTTGATGACGGAGATGGCGGCCGTGACCAGGGCGAGCACCGCGGCCACGGCGAACAGGGTGCGGGCCCCGGCCACCGGCGCGCCGATCGCGAGCACCACGTCACACGCGATCGTGCCCAGCAGGCAGATGGGCATCGCCGGGTCGTAGCGCGTCCCGAAGAACGCGTGCGCGTTGACGTAGCGGTCGGCGGGCAGCGAGGCCAGGTACGGGAAGCCGCCGAGCTGCGTGCCGAAGAGGACTCCAGCGGCCAGCCCGTTGACCAGCAGGACCAGCGGAGCGATGAAGGTCAGCACCGCCGGCTCCTCAGCGGACGAGGGTGCGGGCCCGCGCCTCGACCCGTTCCTTGATGAGTTCCATCTGGATCTTGGTGTTGCGGTTCAGGTGCTCCGTCATGGCGTCGTCCGTGGCCGGGGCCCCGGGCTTCATGTGGAAGTCCTGGATCCAGCGCATCCGCACGCCGCCGGCGGGCTCCTGCGTGTACTCCCACTTGATGTTCATGTACTCGAACGGACCGGTCTCCACGCGCTGGGCCGAGACCGTGCGGGCGACAGGGTCACCGGTGCGGCGCGAGACCCAGCTCCAGACGTTGCCGTCCTCGTCGGGGTGCATGGTGAGGCGGAAGACGACGGTGTCGCCGTCCCTCTCGGTCACCTCGGCGCTGGCGTACTCGCTGAACAGGTCCGGCCAGTTCGGGACGTCGTTGGTGATGTCCCAGACGACGTCCATGGGGGCGTCGATGACGATGTGGTTGTCGGTGTGTCCAGCCACGGTTCCGTGCTCCTCTACGGTGTCGGCTCGGTTCGTGTCTTCAGCCGTGTCGTCGGCCTGTGGGGGGGGGAGGTGCGGCGGGGTCAGCGACCGAGGACGAGAGCGGAGGTGAAACCTCCGTGACCACGGGCGAGGACCAGCGCGTGGCGCAGGGCCTGCTCCCGGGGGGCTCCGGTGACCAGGTCGATGTCGTAGCCGGGTGCGAGCGCGCGGATGTGGGGGGTGTGGGGGATCACGCCCTCGCGCAGCGACAGCAGGGCGGTGGCGACGTCGAGCGGCGCGCCTCCGCCGTACAGCCGGCCGGTGAGCGTCTTCGGCGCGGTGACCGGGACGCCCCGGGGACCGAAGATCTCGGTGATGGTCCGCGCCTCGTCGAGGTCGTCCGCGGGGACGCCCGCGGCATCGGCGAAGACGACGTCGATGTCGGCCGGGGTGAGGCCGGCGTCGGCGATGGCGGCCCGTGCCGTACGGCGCAGCGCGCGCGGCCGTTCGGACTCGGGCGCCGGGTCGAAGCCCGAGGCGTAGCCGAGGACGCGTCCGTAGTTGCTCGCGCCGCGCTCCTCGGCGGCCTCGGCACTCTCCAGGACGAGGATCGCGCCGCCCTCTCCGGGCAGGTAGCCGCTGGCGTCGGTATCGAACGGCACGTAGGCGCGCTCGGGGTCGGCGACCCTGGAGAGCTTGCCGTTGGTCAGCTGCGCGGTCAGGGCGTACGGGCACAGCGAGGCGTCCGTACCGCCGGTGACGACGAGCCGGGAGCCCTTGCGGGTGAGGCGGCGTGCCTGGCCGATGGCGTCGAGTCCGCCGGCCTGCTCGCCGGCGAGCACTCCGCACGGTCCGCGCATCTTGTGCTTGATGGACACCTGGCCGGTGGTCGCCGCGTAGAACCAGGCGATCGACTGGTAGGCGCCGACCCAGCTCGGGTCGTTCTGGTAGAGCGCGGTCATCTCCTTCTGGCCGAACTCCGTTCCGCCGGAGGACGAGGAGGTGACGACGGCCATCTCGTACTCGGGGATGGCGCCGAGGTCGGCGCCCGAGTCCTCGAGCGCCGCCTCGCTGGCGGCCAGTGCGAGATGGGTCCAGTGGTCGGTCTGCGAGATGAGCCGGTTCGGCTTGACGGACTCCTGGGCACTGAAGCCCGGTACCTGTCCGGCGTACTGGACGGGGTAGCTGGAGGGGTCGAACCGGCCTATGCGTCCGATCCCCGATTTGCCGGCGAGCACCGAGGTCCAGTGGGCCTCGACGCCGACGCCGGTGGGGGCGAAGATGCCGAGTCCGGTGATCACCGGGGGGCGGTGGTCGGAGGAGGGGGCCATCATCAGCTCCTTCCGGCCGCGGCCGCGGCGGAACCGGGGCGCGCGAGCAGCATGGCCGTCTGGAAGCCGCCGAAGCCGCTGCCGACGCTGAGGACGACGTCCATGGAGTGGTCGCGGGCCGTGATCGGGACGTAGTCCAGATCGCAGAGCGGGTCCTTGGTCGTCAGGTTGGCGGTCGGCGGGACGACCTGCCGGTCGAGCGCCAGGGCGCTGGCGGCCACCTCGATCGAACCGATGGCGCCCAGCGAGTGGCCGACCATGGACTTGATGGAGCTGACCGGGATGTCGTAGGCGTGGTTGCCCAGGCTCCGCTTGAACGCGGCCGTCTCGTGGCGGTCGTTCTGCAGGGTGCCGGAGCCGTGCGCGTTGATGTAGCCCACGGCGGTCGGGTCGATCTTGGCTTGGTCCAGGGCGACGCCGATGGCCTCGGCCATCTCGCGCCCGTCGGGCTTGAGACCGGTCATGTGGTACGCGTTGCTGCGCCCGGCGAAGCCGACGATCTCGGCGTAGATGCGGGCGCCGCGGGCGATGGCCGCCTCGCGCTCCTCGATGACCATGACCGCGGAGCCCTCGGCGAGGACGAAGCCGTCGCGCGTCCCGTCGAAGGGGCGCGAGGCGTGCGCCGGGTCGTCGTTGTTGGCCGTGGTCGCCTTGATCGCGTCGAAACAGGCCGAGGTGATCGGCGAGATCGGCGCGTCGGTGGCGCCGGCGATGGCGACGTCCGCGGAGCCCTCCTCGATGAGCTGGACGGCGTGCCCGATGGAGTCCAGGCCCGAGGTGCAGCCGGTGGAGACCAGCGCGACCGGGCCCTCGGCCCCGACCTCCCAGGCGACCTCGGCCGCCAGGGTGGAGGGGATCATGTAGCCGTACAGGTGCGGGACGCCGTACTCGTGGTCGACGAGCCACTTGCGGCCGCTGTCGGAGAGGGTGACGTACTCCTCCTCCAGGCCCATCGTGCAGCCGACGGCCGAGCCGATGGAGACGGTGAGCCGCTCGGGGGGCAGCGCCGACAGCTCGATCCCGCTGTCCGCCACCGCCTCCCGGGCGGAGACGACGGCGAACTGCGCGGCGCGGTCCATCCGGCGGATCTGGCGCGGGGTCAGTCCCGCGAGGGCCGGGTCGAAGTCGACCTCGGCCGCGACCTGCGAGCGGAACGCGCCCGCGTCGAACAGGGAGATCCGCCGCGTCGCGGTACGCCCTTCGGACAGCGTCCCCCAGAACGCCTCACGGCCCACCCCGCCCGGCACGACCGTGCCGATGCCGGTGATGACGGCCCGTCGGGTCACTTCGCACCGCCGACATCGGGGTTGGCCTGCTCGGGGCGCTGTGCGACCTCGGTGTCGACGTGTCCGTACTCGGGGCTCGGCGCGAGCGGCGAGAGGTGGAAGGCGCAGCGGGCGGTGGCGTCGCCCACGTTGACCAGGCGGTGGCGCACGCCGATGGGGACCAGCAGCGAGTCGCCGGCGCCGAGGGTGACCTTCTGGCCGTCCAGCGTCATCTCGAGGGTGCCGTCGATGACGTGCAGGAACTCCTCGGAGTACGGGTGGTAGTGCTCGGTGATCCAGTCGGCCGGGTCGAGGGTCATGACCCCGCCGAATCCGGAGGTGCAGCCGACGGTCTTGGGGCTGAGGGTGACACGGATGTCACCGCCGCGCTTGGTGTTGGCCTCGACCTCGTCCGAGGTCACCTTCACAGTGCGAGAAATGGCGGTGGTCACTTGATCCGCCCTCCGTCCTTGGTCCAGATGTAGAAGGGCTCGGCCATCGCGTCCTTGGGCTCTTTCCAGTCCGGGTCGTAGGGTTCTACGCACTGGGCGAGCTTGGTGTTGATGTCGTCGTAGAGCGGGTGGCTCCGAGCGCGGTAGAGGTTTGCGTTGATGTCCTCGTCGGCCTCCACCAGGTGGAAGTACAGGCCGTGGAACTTGAAGAGCGTGCGGCGGCTGACGCCGATCAGGTGCGGCAGGTCGGACTCGTCCGACTCGCCGAAGATCTTCGCGATGTCATCGGTCTTGTCCGGCCGCAGCTTGGCGACGATCAGAGTGCGATGCACGGTGGTCCCTCCCGAGAAGTCGGTGCCTGCGGGACGGAAGGTCTCACCGCGATCTGGAGGAAGGCTTGATACCGCCTCCAGAACGGCTGCAGCGGCCCGCGGCGAGCACGGCGCGAGCGGGCCGCGAGCGCCGGCGGTTCCCCTGCATGCGGACCGACCACCACAGCGGAGGACTTCGCATGCCGTTCGCAGCGATCACGTACGACGTCAAGCCGGGCTTCGAGGCCGAGCTCACCGAGATCTTCGGCAGCTTCAAGCGGGTCAAGGGCAACCGGGTCACGGACGCGTCGGGGGCGGAGGCCGGCACGCTGCTCGCCACCGCCGTCTTCCTGCGCGACGACACCCTGGTGCGGGTCATCGAGTACACGGGCGACCTGGACGCCGTCGCGCGCCACATGGCCGTGCAGCCGGGCGTGCGCGACTTCGAGGAATCGATCAAGCCCTACCTCAGCAAGCCGCGCGAGACCGACACCCCGGAGGGTTTCGTGGCGACCTTCAAGCGCAGCCTGCTGACCACGGTCGTGCAGTTCTCCAGCCGGGACCTGCCGGCCGGCGTCTGAGCCCCGCACGCACGTCCCGCGCCTCGGTCGCTCTCAGATCGCCGCGACTCCCACCGCGGTGAACACCAGCGCCACCAGCGACAGGGCGGTGCGCAGGTGGTGGTACTTGCGCCAGAGCGGGCGGGGATCCTCCCAGTCGGCGGGGATGACCGCGGGATCGGTGATGGCCTTCACCCGGCGGTTGATCGGCACGTTGCACAGATGGGACACCCCGGAGACGCCCAGCAGCAGCACCGCAGAGGCCGCGAAGAGCGGCCGCCCGGTACCGCTGACGGTCACCGCCAGCACCGCGTTGACCAGCGTGCTGCTCAGTACGATGACGGGCATCGTGGGGTCCCAGTTCCGGCCCAGCAGCTTGTGCGCGTACACGTAGGTGCCCGTCTCCATCGCGAAGAGCGCCGGGAGGACGCTCAGCGCGACGGCGAACAGGACTCCCGCGGTGACGCCGCTGCCGAGCAGGGCCACGACACCCAGGATCTCGTTCATGACGACGGGGCCCCCACGGGGTGGGTGTCCACGCTCAGCTGCTGGACGCTGCGCATGATGGCGTTCCTGAAGTACTCCGCGAACCCCTCCGGCGTGGTGGTGTCGCGCTGCTCCGCGAGGTACGGGGCCAGCTTGTCCTCGAGGATGTGGACGCCCTTCTGCGCGGCCATGTGCCTGCCGACGGCGGCGAAGTCCCCTTCGTAGTGGATGACGCGCACGATGGCGTCGTCCTTGACGAAGACGCCGGTGCCGAGGAGCCGGCCCGCCGAGTCCCCGTTCTCCTTCGCGAACTCGGGGGTGTCGACCCGCTCGAAGGCGGCGAAGATCTCGGCGATCTCGTCCTCGAAGCCGGGCTTCACCTTGTACGTGATGGCTGCGTAGGGCATCAGATTCCTCCGTCTACTTCGATCGTGGTGCCGGTGACGTACGCGGCGGTGTCCCCGGCGAGGTAGAGCACCGCCCCGGCGACGTCCTCGGGTGTGCCGAGCCGCCCCAGGGCGGTCAGCGCGGTCAGTTTGGCCGCCAGCTGTGGCGGCAGGCCGGCGCCCGGTTCGGTCTCGGTGACCCCGGGCGCGACCAGGTTGACCCTGATCCCGCGCGGGCCGAGCTCCTTGGCGAGCGCGCGGGTGAAACCGACCAGCGCCGCCTTGGAGGTGCTGTAGTGCACTCCCATCGGGCGGCCCCGCAGGGCCACCGAGGCGCCGATGTTCACCACCGAGGCGCCGGGGGCCAGGGAGTCGAGGACCGACTGGGTGACCAGGTAGGCGGAGGTGGCGTTGTGGTCCAGGACCCGGTGCCACTCCTCTTCGGAGAGCTTGCCGAAGGGCACGTGCCCGTCGACCCCGAGGTTGTTGACCAGGACGTCGACGCCTCCGAGCCGCTCGGTCGCGGCCCCGGCCAGCAGCCGTGCGCCCTCCCGGGTGGTCAGATCCGCCTGGACCAGCTCGAACTCGGCTCCCAAGGCCTCCAGTTCGGCGCCCAGGGCCTTGGCCTGCTCGCCGTCGCTGCGGTAGCTGGCGACGATCCGGGCACCGGCCCGGGCGAAGGCGAGAGCCGTCGCCCGGCCGATGCCGCGGGTGGCGCCGGTGATGACGACCCGGCGGCCGGCGAACGCCTCCGTCACCGGACGGCCCCGGCGCGGGGAGCGGTGGCGATCAGCGCGAGCAGCAGGCGGGGGGTCTCCGCCTCCGCCACCGCGTCGTCGTTCAGCACGATCCCGTACGTGCGGTTGATCACGCTGGTGACCTGGAGCAGGGCCAGGGAGTCGTAGCCGAATTCGAGGAACGGCGTGTCCAGGGCTTGGTCGCCCTCGAAGGCCATGCCCTCCTCCGGCGCTCCGACGCACTCGAGCAGCAGCTCACCGAGCTCGGAAAGGGTTATGTCGCTCACGATGCTTCCTCTCAGGAGAATCAGTTGGCCCTTGCCAGCAGCGGGATTCCCGAGACGCCGGACAGCGCCGGGGTTCCCTCCAGGTCGAGCTGTGGCGAGGAGTCGAGAACCGCGCGGTGCAGGAACTCGATGCTGGGTGAGGGGTCGAGCCCCAGAGTCTGGTTGAGAGAGGCGCGCAGCTGCCGGTAGACCATCAGTGCGTCGCTGCGCCGCCCGGCCCGGTAGAGCGCGAGCATCAGCTGCTCGTGCAGGGCCTCGTGCATGGGGTGCCGGGCCACGAGCCCGGACAGTTCGCCGATGAGCTCATGGTGGCGGCCGAGCCTCAGGTCTGCCTCGATTCGGCGGTGAAGCACGCTCATGCGCGACTCGTCGAGCCGGGTGGCCTCGACCTCGAGCAGCACACCGCACTGGACGTCGGCCAGCGCGCGGCCGTGCCACAGGGACAGGGCCTGGCCGAAGTACGCGGAGGATCCGACCCAGTCGCCCTGGTCCAGGGCGCGGTGGCCGGCCGAGGACAGGGCGTCGAACTCCTGGGCGTCGATGAGGCCGCCCTGGGTGTCCAGCCGGTATCCGCCCGGTTCCGTGACGAGGACGCTCTTGGCGCCGCGGGGCAGTCCGGCGCCGGCGGGCTCGTCGGCCAGCGCCGCGCCTATGAGGTGGCGGATCTGGAGGATGTACGTCTGCAGGGTGGTCTGCACGCTGCGCGGGGGGCTCTCGCCCCAGACCTCCTCCACGAGCGAGGCGACCGAGACGACCTGGTCGGCCTGGAGGGCGAGCAGCGCGAACACCTTGCGCGGCTTGACGGCCGTCAGGTGAAGGGGAACACCGGACTGGGTGGCTCGAAAGGGCCCGAGCACGCTGATGTCCATGCCTAGAACAACTCCTTGTGGTTGGGGTGTCCGCCTCGCCGCCGCGGCGGCTCAGCTCGCCACCGGCGGGAGCGGCGAAACCGGACCGGACACCGGTACGGCGTTCAGCGTTTCCCCGACGAGCCGGGGCAGTTCGGCTCCGCGTACGAAGAAGTGGGCCCCGGGCAGGGTCCACAGCCGGAACCCCGCCGTCGTGCAGTGCCGCCAGGCGGCGACCTCGGCCTCGGCGACCATCCGGTCGTCGGCACCGGCGAAGGCCGTCAGGGGGCAGGGCAGCGGGAGGACCGGTGCGGACCGCAGACTGCGGGCGAGGCGCAGGTCGGACCGCAGGGTGTCCAAGGTCATGGCGAGCCAGCCGGGCCGTGCGAGCAGTTCGCGCGGCAGGCTGTCCTCGTCCCCGAGCGCCTTGAGGAGTTCCTCGTCCGGGGCGTCCGGGAGCAGGGCCCGGGCGCCGTCGAGCACGCCGGACGGCAGCTGGGGTGCGGGGCTGGCACCGGCCATCACCATCAGGGGCGGACGGCGCCCGGTGCGCACCAGGTGTTCCGCGAAGCGGTAGGCGACCATCGCTCCGAGGCTGTGGCCGTAGAAGGCGTACGGTGCGGGGCCGTCGAGGAGGTCCCCGAGGTCTTCGGTCAGTTCCCGGACCAGCTGGTCCCCGTCGGTGATCCGCGGTTCCCGCAGCCGCGATTCGCGGCCGGGCAGCCGTACGGGCAGGACGCTGACGCCCGGTCCGACGGAGCGCCGCCACCCGGCGAAGGTCATGGCGCCGGCGCCCGCGTGGTGGAAGCAGAACAGCCGGATTCCGGCCGGACCGGCCGGCGGACGTACCGCGAGATATCGATGCATCCGTGACTCCCCTTCCCCTCGATGACCGCTTGGTCGGCTGCGGGATCAGAGGGTCACCGCCCCACCTCGCCCGTGGCTCAATTCCAACTGGAGCGGGGGTCGTCGAGCACCGGCAGCAGGGGTAGCACGCCGCTGGATCCGTCCCTGGCGTCGAAGCCGGGATCGTAGAGCGCGGCACTGACCGTGTAGGACTCCACGGTCTGCCAGCTGTGGAAGGACCACTCCCATCCGGTGCCCGGCGTGCCGTCGGGCCGGAGCATCTGCACGCCCTGGTCCCTGGGTCCGAATCCGAACTCGGTGAACCGGAAGCGCAGTCCCTGGCCGATGGCCTTGCTGTACGCCTCCTTGAGCGTCCACAGCCGCACCAGTTCGCGGTTGCGCTGGTCTTCCGGGACCTGCTCCAGCGCTTCGAGCTCGTACGGGGTGCACACCTGGCGTTCGGTGCCGAGTCCGAGCATGCGGCGGTCCTCGGACTCGGTGTCCACGCCGATCCGGCCGTACCGGCTCAGGCCCACCACCAGCAGCCCCTCGGTATGGCTGAGGCTGATGTCCAGCTGGTCGATGCCGCGCAGGTGCGGGCGTCCGCCGATCTTGTAGGCCAGTTCGAGTTCGCTGGGCAGGGCGCCGAGCACCGCGCCGGCGGCGGACTTCAGCAGCAGTCGCGACGCGACGAACCGGGAGCGGTTCTGTGCGTGGGTCATCTGCTGCATCCGCCGGTGGTCGGGGCCGAGGTCGGCGGCGAGGGCCGGCGAGGCGAGGTCCGCCGGCAGCCAGTCGTCGACGGCCGCGTACACCACGCAGGTGCCGCGACGGGCCATCTCCCGGCGTACCGGATCCCAGGAGTGCGCCGGACCGCGGTGGCGCATCGGGCTCATGACCGAGGCTTCCGGTTCGCCCATCACGACACCGGGAGCCCTGCGAGGCGCTCCACGCGTTCGGCCAGCCGGCCGAAGGTCGCGGCGCCGGACAGTACGTCGGACAGGGGCAGCTCCCGCAGGGCGGGGTAGCGCGCTTCCAGTCGGCACTTGAGCTCGATCACCATCACCGAGTCAAGGCCCAGGTCGTCCTGGAGGTGGAGGTCGAGGACGGCCGGCCGCGGGGACGGCGGCCGGCCCAGGACCCGTTGGATGTCGTCCCACACCGCTGTGACCACTGCGGGATTGCTCATGTCGTCTCTCCGGAAGGTCGGGAGCGGGGCTGCTCAGCCGATGGCGGTCGAGTAGAGGTCGTAGCTGCGGGCGTCGTCGAAGCGGTGCAGCAGCTCGGCGAGCAGGTGCTCCTCGCCGAGCGGGAGGATCTTGGCCGCGGACTTGTCCAGCCGGCCCGCGATCCGGGTCACCGCCATCGCCGCCCAGGCGGGGTCGGCGAGGAAGCCGGAGCCGTCCTGCTGGTGGCGCCACACCCCCAGGCAGGCGGCGCCCGCGACGATCAGCGCGTACCGGTCGGCCATGGCGTACGCGCGCGGGCTCACGGGGTGTCCCCTGGGCTGTCCGGCCAGCTCCGCGCAGGAGGCCAGGAGCACGCGCAGCTGGTCGGTGAGCACGGCGGTCGACTCCGCGAGGGCCGCGCCGAGCTCGCCGCCCGCGTCGGCCGCGTACCGTGCGGAGCGCAGGAGCGAGGCGAGCAGCGAGTCGCCGGGGGCGGGGGGCAGGGGGCCCTCGTGCCGGTAGTCGGGCAGGTCCGCGTCGAACGGCCTGAAGAGCCGGGCGGGCGCCTCGTCGTCCGCGGACACGGCCACCTCCCCGAGCCGCAGCAGGTGGGCGACGATGACCGCCCGGCTGGAGGCGGTGCCCGCGCTGCCGAGGCCGATCATCGGCAGGTCGCGGGCCGTCTTCTGGAAGGTGCCGTAACTGCCGCTCCTGGCGTAGGACTCGGCTCCGAGCACGATGGAGAGGTCGTACACGGCCTCGTTGAGCACGGTCGGCAGCAGGTACTTGGCGACCGCGCCCAGCAGTCGGCTCTCGGCGGGCAACAGGTGCACCGAGCGGGTGGTGACGAGCGAGACGCAGTCGCTGACGAGCAGGTCGGTGAAGGCGTCCACGAGGGCGGTTCGCGTACGGGCGGTGTGCAGCGAGGCGCGGCTTCGGGAGCGGTGTGCGCGCGCGAAGGCCGTCGTCGTGCGCAGCGCGGTGTCCGCGCATCCCAGGGCCATGGACAGGCCGGTGCTGCGGGTCAGGGGGAAGGCCCGCTCGGCGAGCTGCGCGCCCGCGCCGGGCGCGCCGAGCAGCAGTTCGCGGTCCAGGCGGTGCCCGTCGAACTCCAGCCCTTGGACCACGCAGCCCCGGATGCCGACGGTCCTGCGGCGGGGCAGCAGGCCCAGGTTCGCGCCGCCGGGGCTGTCGGGGCCCGGCATGAGGAAGGCGCTGAGTCCGCCCCGGGCGGCGCCCGGGGTGTGGGCGAAGAGTACGAGCGACTGCGCCGACGCCGCGCTGTTGAGGGCCTCCTTGCGGCCGGACAGCAGGAATCCCCCGCCGTCCGGCCGCACGGTGAGCTGGTTGGCCAGGAAATCGTTGCCCTGCGGCGGCTCGGGGTACGCGCAGGCCATCCGGCCGCCGCCCAGCAGCAGTTCCGCCGTGTCGCGGCGCTGGTCCTGCGTCCCGTCGGCCCAGACGACCACGGAGGCCATGTACGACGTCAGCCCGTACCCCAGGCCGAGGGCCGCGTCGCGCCGGAACACGGCGCGCAGCACCCGGGACAGCGCGTCCAGCCGGTCGAGCCTGCCCCCGAGTTCCCGCGGTACGAACTCCGCGTTGAGTCCGAACCGGTCGAGCAGCCGTTCCGCGGCCGGCAGCAGCCGGCCGCGGTCGTCGGCGGCGAGGAACTGCTCGGCGCCCAGGGGGTTGCCGGGGTCTTCGATGTCCCCGAATTCGTGCTCGAGCCGCGCGATGCGTTCCTGGACGGCGGCCTCCGAGGAGTCCGCCCTGTTCGTCACCGTCGTCATGACTCTCTCCGTCCTCAACATGCGGCCCACAGGACTCTGCTTAACCGGCCCGGCTCAAGAGGCCCTCAAGGTCTCCAGGTCAGGGTGGATCCCGTCACCGCCACCGACCGGCGCCGGCTCCTGCCAGGGGGGTGGGGGAAGCGCCCCGCCCCGGATGTACTGGAGGCGGTACTGGTCGGCCGGGAGCCAGAGGGATCCGTAGGCCACCAGTGCGTTCCACACCGGCAGCAGCAGCCGCCGGACCACGATGTGGACGAAGGGGGGAGCGGGCGCTCTCGAAGCGGACATCGTCGCGTCCTTCCTCTTTTTTGAAGGGAGGGACCACGGTCGTCCGCGCGCCTCGGCGGGTCCTCAAGCAATCCTCGTGCGCACCCGCGCTCGAGCGGTACTCAAGCGGCCCGTGCTGACATGCACAGAGGTTCCGCACGTGGGGAACAGGAGGGGGTCCGGCCGATGTCCCAGGCAGAGCGCGGCCGACAGGTGACGCTCGTCGAGCGGCTGACCACGACCGGGGATCCCTCGTCTTTCGAACGTGCGCTCGTCGCCTACGCGCGCCACCGGGAGTCCGCCAAGGGATTCGAGGAACTCGTGACGGCCGCCTGTGCCGACCGCCCCGGCAGCTACCTCCACCTGGACCGGTGGAGTTCGCTGGACCGGCTGCTGCAGGTCGGTCACGAGGCCGGGGAATCGCTGAGCCGGCTGCGCGGCCTCGGCTCGGGAACGGACACCTCCTCGGAACTGATGGTCACCGTCGGCCGGATGACCGTCCGGAGCAAGGTCTCCGACGCCTCCCACATCGTGCTGGTCCACGCCCTCCTCGACGGCGATCCGAAGCGGTTCGAACTCGACTTCGGCGCCCTGGTCGGTCAGTGCGTGTCGGACAGCGGTTTCGGCGGGAGCGATCTGCTGCGCTCGGCCACCGATCCCCGTACGTACACGGGGCTGCTGTGGTGGCTGGATGCCGAGGCCTGCGCGCGCGTGCGGCGCGGCGTCGGCTATCCGGACCGGCTGGCGAAGCTGGGGGCGTCGGCGCAGATCCGGGAAGAGACGGCGCGGCTCCTGCCGATGGCGTGAGAGCGGGATCGACGCCCGCGCCCCGCACCTCGCGCACCCCGGCTCGAGCGGAAGTCGCCCGGCACTCGTTCCACACTCCCCCGGAGCTCCTGTAGGACTCCGTCCGCGCTCTCCCGGCGCTCATGCGGGCCTCCCCCGGGACGGGCGCCGCCGTACGAGCGCCGTGCGAGCGGGCCGGAGCAGCATCGGAGCATGGATGAGCCGACCGATGCGCAGCCTCGTTTCACCGTCCTTCGCGGGCAGCCCGACGCCGAGGAACTCGCGGCCCTGACGGCTGTTCTGTGCGCCTGCCTGCGGGCACCGGCGCCGGACGCGGACGGTGCGCGGGAGGACGCGGCGGCAGCCGCGCCCTGGGGCGGCCGGCGCCGCCACCGGCCGCGGGTCGGCTGGACGAGCCACACCTGACCTCGGACCCCACCGGGCGACCGGAGATACGGCCAGCGGGTCCCGGCGACGGTCGAGCGTCCTCAGCGAGGGTCGAGTGACCTTCGAGAGGGCGCACCTACGTTCCTGCTCCGGGCGGGAGCGCGGCACCGACGGCAAGAGTGTGCCCGCTGTGCCCACAAGACATTGCCAGGGGGACCCGGAAATGACCGACGACTACCGCAGTTTCACCGAACTGATGCTCGAAAGAGCCGGGCAGGCACCCGAGCGCGAGGCGCTCGTCCTGCCGCCGGACAGCGACGAGACCGGCCGTGCCGTATCGGTGTCCTACCGCTCGCTCGACGCCTCCGCGCGCGGGCTCGCCGGCTGGCTCCAGGAGCGCGGCGCCGCCGGTGAGCGGGTGATGCTGCTGCATGCCTCCCGCCACCAGTTCGCCGTGTCCTTCCTCGCCTGCCTGTACGCGGGCGCGATCGCCGTCCCCGTCCCGCCGACCGGTGGCCGCAGCCACCACGAGGAGCGGGTCGCCGGCATCCTGAAGGAGTCGGCTCCCTGTGCCGTCCTGACCGATGCCGCCCTCGCCCCCGGGATCTCCCGGATGCTGGCCGACGGGGGGCAGGGCCAGATCCCCTGCCTGGCCGCCGACGCCGTGCCGCGGCACGCCGAGTGGCAGCTTCCGGAGCTGGATCGCGACAGCGTGGCCTACCTCCAGTACACCTCCGGTTCCACCGGCAACCCGCGCGGCGTCGTCGTCACGCACGGCAATCTGCTCGCCAACCAGGAGGCGCTGGCACGGATGCTCGGCACCGGGCCGGGCGCCCGGGTCGGCGGCTGGCTGCCGCTCCACCACGACATGGGCCTCGTCGGCCAGTTGCTGCACCCGCTGTGGCTGGGCGGCACCTCGGTGATGATCACGCCCGAGGCCTTCGTCAAACGCCCCGTCCGCTGGCTGGAGGTCATCAGCCGGTACGGGATCGAAGTCAGCGGCGCGCCGGACTTCGCGTACGGCCTGTGCGCGCGGCGGGTCACCGACGAGCAGCTGGAGGGCGTCGACCTGTCCGGCTGGCGGATCGCCGTCTCGGGCGGGGAGCCCGTGAGCGCCGAGACCCGCCGGGCCTTCCTCGGCCGGTTCGCCTCCGCGGGGATGCGGCCCGGGGCGATGCGGGCCGCCTACGGCCTGGCCGAGGCGACCTTGCTCGTGGCGGGCGGACCCGCCGACGGCGAGCCCGTCACGGTGGACGCCGAGGGGCTGGAGCAGCGCCGGATGCGCGCTCCGCGCCCCGGCAAGCCCGTGCGCACGCTGACGTCCAGCGGTACGCCCGACAGCGCGACCGAGGTCCTGATCGTGGACCCGGACACGCTGGAGGTGCTCCCCGAGGGCCGGATCGGCGAGATATGGGTGTCGGGGCCGGGCGTCGCACAGGGCTACTGGCGCGACCGGGCGGCCACCGCCGAACGCTTCGACGTCTGCGCGGACGGCCTGCCCGGCCGGCTGCGGACGGGGGACTTCGGGGTCCTGCACGAGGGGAACCTCCACGTCACCGGTCGGCTGCGGGACATGATCGTGGTCGCCGGCCGCAACCTTTACCCCCAGGACCTCGAGCACACCGTGCAGCGGATCAGTGCCCTGTTCGGCACCGGCACGGCCTTCGCCGTACCCGGTGAGCGCGAACGGATCGTGCTGGTACAGGAGTTGCGCACGAACAAGCGCTACGCGCTCGACCTGGAAGCGATCGCCAAAGGCGTCCAGAACTGCCTCGCCGAAGAGTTCGACGTATCGGTGAGCGGGGTCCTGCTGGTACGGCCCGGCACGGTGCGGCGCACCACCAGCGGAAAGGTGGAGCGGACGGCGATGCGCCAGCTGTTCCTCAGCGGCCGGCTCCGGCCGCTGTACCAGCACCTCGACAACGAACTGACCGTACCGGCCGAGCCGTCGCGCTAGCGGCGGGCAGTGCGGCCATCGAGTTGGAAGGGAGCTGGACGTGAACGCGGATGCACCGGGCGGTCCGGACGAGCGGGTCTTCGCGGCCTGGCTGGCGGAGACTATCGGCGGATACGTAGGGCGGGAGGTGCCCGAGGACGAACCGATGTCCGAGTGGGGCCTCGACTCGATCGGCCTCCTCGGTCTGTACGGCGACATCGAGGCGCGGTTCGGCCCGCTCCTGGACCCGGCCGACATCTGGGCGTACCCGACGATCCGCGATCTGGCGCGCTTCCTGGCCATGCAGGAGGGCATGAGCCGGCGCTCCGGGGAGGTGCGTGCCGCGTTCGTCTTCACCGGGCAGGGCTCGCAGCATCCGCGGATGACCGCCAAGCTGTACGAGCACCTGTCGGGCTACCGCCACCACCTCGCGGCCGCCGACGCGGCGATCGCTCCGTACCTCGGCATGTCCGTGACCGAGCTGATCCTCTCCGGGGACCCGCGGGTGCACCAGACCGCGCTGACCCAGCCGGCGCTGTTCGCCGTCGAGTACGCGCTGGCGATGACCCTCCTGGAGGAGCTGGAGGTGCGCCCGGTCGCCGTGCTCGGGCACGGCATCGGGGAGGTCGCGGCCGCCGTGGTCTGCGGGGCGCTGACCCTGGAGGACGCCTCGCGGCTGATCTGCTTCCGCGGCATGTACATGCAGTACCTGCCCACGGGCGGCGGGATGATGGCGACCTGCGCGGACCTCTTCGAGGCGGCGGAGGCCACGGCCGACGAACCGGGCGTGACGATCGGGGCGTTCAACGCGGCCCGGGCCACGGTGCTCTCGGGTGAGATCGAGGGGCTGGAGCGGGTCCGGGACCGTCTCGCGTCGATCGGCATCTCCAGCGCCTTCCTCCAGGTGACGCACGCCTTCCACTCCCCGCTGATGGAGCCGGTCACCCCGCGCTTCGAGGAGGCCGCCCGCCACCTGGCCGGGGCGGCGCCCAAGGTGCCGTTCTACTCGACGGTGTACGGGCGGCGGATCGAGGAGCCGCTGGACGCCGCGTACTGGACTGCGCAGATCACCTCGCCGGTGCGCTTCGCCGACGCGGCGCGGCAGCTGCTCGCGCAGCAGGCCCCGAGCCATGTGGTGGAGATCGGGCCGAAGGCGGTGCTGATGCCCTTCGTCCGCCGGATGGCCGGCTCGCGGGGACCCGTCTGCCTGGCGGTGTGCCGCGGCCCCGAGACCAATGCGGTGGACCTGGCCGGTGTCCTGTCCGCGCTCAACGCGGGACCCCTGGCGCTGGGGTGAGTGCCCGGCCCTCAGGGGATCCAGCCGGCCTCCTCGGCGATCCGGATGGCGTCGATGCGGTTGCGCGCGTTGAGCTTGTCCACGATGGCCGTCAGGTAGTTGCGTACCGTGCCCTCGGTCAGGAAGAGCTGCTCGGCGATCTCACCGGCGTCGGCGCCGCGGGCCGCCAGCCGGAGCACCTGCGTCTCGCGGGGCGAGATCGGATTGTCCAGGGCCTCCCAGGCACTGAGTGCGAGATCGGGGTCGATCACCCGCTGCCCGTTGGCCACGGCCCGCACGGCCTGGGCGAGCCGGGCCGGCGGGGAGTCCTTGAGCAGGAATCCCGAGACGCGGGCGGCCATCGCGCGGCGCAGGGTGCCGGGCCTGCCCAGGCTGGTGAGGATCAGCGTGCGGCAGGCCGGGAGGCGTTCGCGCAGTTCGGCGGCGGCCGTCAGCCCGTCCGTCCCCGGCAGGTCTATGTCGATGATCGCCACGTCGGGGTTGGTATCGAGCGCCGACGGCACGATGAGGTCACCCCGGTCGACGGAGGCGACCACCTGAAAATCGGGCTCCAGTTCGAGCAGTGCGATGAGTGCGCCGCGGACCATGTGCACGTCCTCGGCGAGAAGCAGCGACAGCATTGGTTGTTCCCCCTTTCCCCACTTGCCGGTTCAGACGGCTCGTCTTCCCAGGACCCGGATGGCCGCGGTGCTCCCGCCCTCGTCGTTCGGGCACCCCGGCGGCTCGGCGGCGTCCGCCGGATCGGGTGCGACCGGTCTGAGCGGCGCCCGCGCCGTCAGACGGAAACGCCCCTGCGACTCGACGCCGGCGGTCAGCAGTCCGCCGATCGCCGTGAGCCGGGTGTCGAGGTTTCCCAGTCCGCTGCCGCGGTCGCCGGAGTCCGAGTGGCCGATGGCCTCCACGCCGTCGTTCTCCATCACCAGCTCCACCGTCTCCCCCTCGACCGTCGCCTTGATGGTGCAGGACTGCACCCTGCTGTGCCGGAGGATGTTGGTGACGCCCTCGCGCAGAGCGGTCGCCAGCACGGTGTCCACCAGCGGGTGCAGCCGTCCGCAGTCGATGTCCACGTCCGCCCGGACGTCGGCCGCGGCCATGACGTTGACCACCGACACCGCTTCGGCCGCCAGCGACATGTCGCGGTATCCGCTGGCCACCAGCCGTACGTCGGCGAGGGCCTGGCGCGACACCCCGAGAACGGAGGCTATTTCGTCGCGTGCCCGTTCGGGGTTGCTGACGATGATCCGCTGTATCAGCTCGCACTTCAGGGAAATGGCCGAAAGGCTGTAGCCGAGGAGGTCGTGGAGGTCCCGGGCGAATCTCAGCCGCTCTTGGGTGACGGCCATTCTGGCCATCTCGGCGCGGGCCTCGTGGACTTCGTGGACCAGATCGGTCAGCCGGGTGAGCCCGTAGACCACCAGTCCGGTCAGGCCGGTGGAGATGGCCAGGTAGGCGAGGTCCAGTACGGTTCCGCCGCCGTGGTGCACACCCCATCCCAGGACCAGGACCGAGATCAGCGCGAAGCTGGGCCAGGCGATGCGGGGCGGCGCGAGCAGCAGGACCGAGGCGCTCAGCGGTCCCGCCACGCTGCCCCAGGCCGTGTCCAGCCAGACCAGCGGGAAGAAGGTGAGGACGAACTGCACGGCCAGGGCGGCGCATTTGCGACCGGTGGACCAGCGGCGGGCTTGGGCCGAGGTGAGGACGAGCTGCACCGCGTACAGGACCAGGACGGCCCCTCCGCACACGAGGAGATCACGTGTCCGGCCCCGCAGCGCGTATTCGACATTGAGCAGGGTGACGATTCCGTACCCGGACAGGACGGTGACCACGATGCCCTGCGCGAGACGTGGTGCCAGGACGTCGGAAAGCCGCCCGCGTTTGTCCGGACTTAAACTTTCCGCTTGTTCCGTCCCCTGAGCTAGGTCGTTGTCCGCAGTCCGGAAACGGCCCGTCATATGCTCTCTCCTCAGTACGGAAATCGGGAGGGTCTGAGATCGCACTATATGCCGAGCGCGCCAGGCAGAGGGCGGGTAACGGACAGTCCTGATCTACAACGGCAGCGGGACCGAGTTGAGTTCGCGAAAGGCGAGAGCGACCTCCCGCTGACCGAGACTCGGCGGTACGTCGAAGAGGCGCCCGGGAGCGAACCTGGCGTAAAAGGGACGTAGTCCGGGCACCAGCGCCTTGACCACCGGAATGCCCACGTCCGGCCGCGTCTGGTCGAGGACGAGGAGCTCCATGCCGTGCGACTCCAGGAGCGTCCGAAGGTGGTGGACGTCGTCGAGGAGGTCCGCGCGCCGCCCGGCGTACGACCAGGACCCCGGCGTCCGCGCGGACTGCGCCGGATCGGGCAGCAGCTGCGGCTGGCCGGGCAGGAGCGAACCGGATCCTCCGCGTCCCGGCAGCATCTGCACCATCTCGGTGAGCGCCCTGCGCAGGGCCAGGCGCGGGTCGAAATGGGCTCCGAACCCGTAGACGAACTCCTCGGCCGGCCCCTCGCGGTGCCGGGAGACGACCGCCACGACCGGGATTCCGAGGTCGGAGGTGAGGTCCAGGGCCCAGACGCTGTGGCCGGCCCGCTCCAGCGCGGATCGCGTGGACGCCAGCCAGGGCTCGTCGAAGGAGTCGAGGTCGAGGCCGGGCAGGCGCAGCCGGTTGTACCACCACAGCGCCACGGCGTCCCGCTCGACGAGTTCGAGGACGCCCTGGACCACGGCGTCCTCGAGGCTGCCGCCCGCGGCGTTGCCGTTCGAGTCGGACCACAGGCCGTCCCGGGGGCCGCCGCCCGCGCCTGTGTCGAAGTACAGGGTGGAGGTGGGCAGCAGCCGGTGGGTGCCCGCGGTGAGTGACCACACCGGTGTCCAGTCGGTCTCGGCCGCGGGGTCGAAGGGGGCGCTCACCCGGTGGAAGGGCGACTGCCGGGCGTTCCAGCGCTCCCGGTCGGCGTACTGCCGCTCGTCGAACAGCTGGTAGGCGTTGGGGTGGAGGGCCTCGGCGCCCAGCCCCGTCAGCGAATCGCGGATGACCAGCTCGTCGCCCTGGCGGGCGGCGCTGTAACGTTCCGCCGCCTCGCACAGCGCGCTCGCCCGCGCCTCGGTGGCGGTCGCCCCCTTGCCTCCGCTGCGGGACCGCAGGACCTGGTGGACCCCGGCCAGCGAGTGCCCGCGCAGGGCGAGGTTGTGGCCGGAGTCGTAGGCGTGCAGTCCGTCGGGCAGTCCCGGCACCTGGCGGACGTTCGTCACGATGCCGGTGACCGGGCTGATCAGTTGGCGGTTCTCGATGAGGATCCCCTCGGCGGAGATCGCCCGGTCGTTGCTGCCGGAACCCTCCGCCTTCGGCCGGGACACCAGGGCCACCGGCTGCCGTGTCCGCTCGGCGACCAGCGAGGGGTCCCCGCAGTCGGGGCACTGCGGACGGCGCAGCACGGTGTGGTGGGTGGTGCTCAGGTTGAGGCTGTCCAGGACGCAGACCGCCCGCTGCTCCGGGTAGCGCAGTCCCGCGAGCCACTTCGACATCTCCAGCACCGCGCTGTGGAGCCCCAGGGACCGCACGGCGGAGAGGCTGGGAGCCGGCCGCGGCGCCGGTCCGTCCAGGCCCAGGGCGCGCTGTACGGGCAGTTCGCTGAAGCGGTGCTCGGAGAGCCGGTGGGCCAGGCAGGACCAGCAGGGCCCGTCGGTGCCGGGGGCGAAGAAGGGCCCGGTCCAGGGATCGGCGCCGAAGGGTCTGGCCAGCAGCCAGGATCTGCCCTGGCCGCGCAGGCGCGCGGCCACGGACCGCAGCTCGGGGTCCAGGTAGTCCGAGCAGACGACCAGGGCCAGCGGTACGCCGGTGCCCTCGTCCACCGCGTTGAGCCCGGAGGAGTTGCAGGCGGCGCGGGCCGCGGCGGCGTCGACCCCGCCGACCGCGATGACCGCGACCGGCGCCCTGCGGACCTCGGCCGTCGCCTCGTACCCGTCGAGGCCGGCCCGGTCCCAGTAGGCCTGGGCCAGGGCGGTGTCCTCGCCCGTCAGATCGGCGGAGTGGCGGTAGCCCACCAGGTTGGCCTGCGCGAGGCTCCGCAGTGCCCGCCCCACCTCGGCGACCGGCATGGTGCGCGAGGCGTCACGCAGTAACTCGGCCAGTGTGCGGCTGCCGTCGAGCAGCGGGACGAGGCTCTCTATCCCGCCGCCGCGCAGGACGGTCACACCCTGGTCGGACAGGACGAACGCGGCCTCGCCCGGGACCGCCTCGGCTCTGACGTGGCGCTTGAAGGCGACGAAGGGCTCCGCCGGGGGCCGCTGCATCGAGTTCACGCGGCCACCTGCGCGTCGAACAGGGCGCTGCTGCCGCACGTGGTGCAGCGCGTGCAGAAGTCCACCGCGCCGTCGACGTCGGCGCTCAGGTCGTCGATGGAGAGGGTCGCACCGCCCGCCCAGTCCACTGCGTGGGCTTCGAGTCCGAATTCCAGCAGGACCCCGGACGGGTCCCTGTCGAAACGCTGTCCGAGCTTCGGCTCGAGTCCGGTCCTGGCGGCGAGTTCCGCGAAACGGAAAAGGTCCTGGGCCACGTTCATGACTTCCCCCTGTGACGAACGAGATGCGCTGGCGTCTGTCTGGGTCGAGAGTCTGGGGCGGGACCTCATGGAACCGGCAGTGCACCGGTCACCGGCCACCTATGACATTTTCATGATTCGCCTCATGCGTGCCTCACTGGGCCGGGACGGCCCCCGGCTGCGAGTCTGCTGTACCTGACTCCAAGGGGTCGTCGCAGGGTTTGGCCGGCGGCCGTGGCCCGACAAGGGGGAGCACGCAAATGGAGATCAAAGTACTCGGGTCGCTCGCCGTCCACGAGCGCGGCGTCTCGGTGGTTCCGAGCGCCGCGAAACCCAGGCAGCTGCTCGCGCTGCTCGCCCTCCACGCCGAGCGGGTCGTCACCGTACCCACGCTGATGGAGGAGATCTGGGGCGAGGACATCCCCCGCAGCGCGGCCACCACACTGCAGACGTACATCCTCCAGCTGCGCCGGAAGATCAGCGCCGCGCTGGACGGGGACCCTCTGCTCGACGCCAAGGACGTCCTCGTGACGCAGTTCGGCGGCTACCTGCTCCAGGTGGCGCCGGGCCAGGTCGACGCCCACGAGTTCGAGAGACTCGCCGGCCACGGCCGGGCCGGCTACGACGTCGGCGACTACCGCGCCGCGTCCGATCTGCTCGGCCGCGCGCTCGCGCTGTGGCAGGGCCCCGCGCTCGTCGACGTACGGGCGGGGTCCGTGCTCGAACTCGAGGTGCTGCGGCTGAACGAGGAGCGCACCGCCGCCCTCGAGCGGCGCATCGAGGCCGACATCCGGCTCGGCCGCCATGCCGAGGTGATCCCGGAACTGCGGGTGCTCGCGGCCCGCCATCCGCTCCACGAGGGCTTCTGCGGACAGCTGATGCGCGCCCTGCACCGGGCGGGCGGCGGCTGGCGTGCTCTCGAGGCGTACCAGAGGCTGCGGGGGTCTTTGGTGCGCGAACTGGGGCTCGAACCGTCCGCGCCGCTCCAGCAGCTCCACCAGGCCGTGCTCTCGGGCGACCTGGACCGGCTCGACCCGGTCGTCGCCGCCATACCCCGGGTGCTCCAGCCCGCCGCGGCGGTCGACTAGGCCGTCTCTTCCGGCGGCCGGTCGAGCGAGGCTCCAGGGGGCGTGGCCACGGCTTTTGAGGGGTCGTTCCTAGCTTGGGCCGATGACGACCTTCGACGAACTGCTGACCACGCTCGCTCCCTCGCCGAGCCTGCACCGGTCCACCGCAGAACTCAACCGGCTGAAGGACGAGGTGAGCCGCGGTCCGGATCCCGAGGCGACGAAGCGGCAGCACGCCAAGGGCAAACTGACCCCCTACGAACGGCTCGACCTCCTCTTCGACGAGGGCACCTTCACGGAGCTCGAGCCGCTCCGCCGGCACCGGGCGACCGGATTCGGCCTCGAACACCGCAGGCCGCACGGCGACGGCGTCGTCATCGGCTGGGGCCTGGTGCACGGCAGCACGGTCTTCGCGTACGCCCATGACTTCCGGGTCTTCGGCGGCGCGCTCGGCGAGGCCCATGCCGCGAAGATCCACAAGGTGATGGACCTCGCCGAGCAGGCCGGTGCCCCGCTCGTCTCCCTGAACGACGGTGCGGGCGCCCGTATCCAGGAGGGCGTCTCGGCCCTGGCCGGATACGGCGGCATCTTCCGCCGCAACACCCGCGCCTCGGGCGTGATCCCGCAGATCAGCGTCATGCTCGGCCCGTGCGCGGGCGGCGCCGCGTACTCCCCGGCGCTCACGGACTTCGTGTTCATGGTCCGCGAGACCTCGCAGATGTTCATCACCGGCCCGGACGTGGTCCGCGCGGTGACCGGCGAGCAGATCACCCAGAACGGCCTCGGCGGAGCCGACGTGCACGCCTCCGTCTCCGGCGTCGCCGGATTCGCGTACGACACCGAGGAGGAGTGCCTGGAGGACGTCCGCTACCTGCTCTCGCTGCTCCCGCAGAACAACCGCGAACTCCCCCCGGTGGTCCGCGGCGACGACCCCGCCGACCGCCGTACCGACGCCCTCGCCGGTATCGTCCCGGCCGACCCGGGGCAGGCGTACGACATGCGCAAGGTGATCGAGGAGATCGTCGACGACGGCGAGTTCTTCGAGGTGCAGGAGGCCTGGGCGCAGAACGTCGTGTGCGCCTTCGCCCGGCTCGACGGACACGTGGTGGGCATCGTCGCCAACCAGCCGGCGGCCCTGGCCGGCGTCCTGGACATCCACGGCTCCGAGAAGGCCGCGCGGTTCGTCCAGACCTGCGACGCCTTCAACGTCCCGCTGCTCACGCTCGTGGACGTGCCCGGCTTCCTGCCGGGCGTCGACCAGGAGCACAACGGCATCATCCGGCACGGCGCCAAGCTGCTGTACGCGTACTGCAACGCGACCGTCCCGCGGATCTCCCTGGTCGTCCGCAAGGCCTACGGGGGCGCGTACATCGTCATGGACTCGCGGTCCATCGGCGCCGACCTGGCCTTCGCCTGGCCCATCAACGAGATCGCGGTCATGGGCGCGGAGGGCGCGGCGAACGTGGTCTTCCGCAAGGAGATCGCCTCCTCCAACGATCCCGAGGCGACTCGGGAACGTCTGGTCAAGCAGTACAAGGCCGAACTCATGCATCCGTACTACGCCGCCGAGCGCGGGCTCGTGGACGACGTCATCGATCCGGGTGAGACCCGGCAGGTCCTGATCCGCTCCCTGGCGATGCTGCGGGCCAAGCACGCATCGCTGCCGGAGCGCAAGCACGGCAACCAGCCGGTGTGAGCGCGCGGGCGCGGCGCGCGGGGTCGCGGTTCCGTCCGGGAGGGGGGACCGCGGCCCGCCGGACTTCGGATCTCGAATGACGTCGAAATGCCCGGGAAAAGGAATTCGGGTGTCGCGCCGGGGTGCCGGACCAAGGAAAGCCCATAAAGCCGGGCGTAGCGTTCCGGCGGCCCGGACCGGCAATTGCCAAAGGCCTTTGCGTGGCACGGGAGCGAGTTCCGGGTGCTCCCGTCCCGTGCGCGCGCAGGCCGCTCTGCCCGTTACTTCGGGTCGCGGTCGAACAACGACTTGGACCAGAAGTAGCCGAGCAGCGCCAGGCCCAGGCACCAGAGGACCGCGATCCACCCGTTGTTGCCGATCTCGGTGCCGAGCAGCAGCCCGCGCAAGGTCTCGATGGCCGGGGTGAACGGCTGGTACTCGGCGATCGGCTGGAACCAGCCGGGCATGGCGTCGATCGGGACGAAGGCACTGGAGATGAGCGGCAGGAAGATCAGCGGCAGCGCGTTGTTGCTCGCCGCTTCGGCGTTCGGGCTGACCATGCCCATCCCGACCGCGATCCAGGTGAGCGCCAGGGCGAACAGCACGAGCAGTCCGAACGCCGCCAGCCACTCCAGGGCGGTCGCGTTCGTGGAGCGGAAGCCGATGGCCACGCCGACGGCGCCGACGAGGCTCACGCTGATGACCGCCTGCAGCACACTGCCGACGACGTGTCCGATGAGCACCGAGCCGCGGTGGATCGCCATCGTGCGGAAGCGGGCGATGATGCCCTCGGTCATGTCGTTCGAGACGGATACGGCGGTGCCGATCGTGGTGCTGCCGATGGTCATCAGCAGGAGGCCCGGCACGAGGTAGGCGATGTACTCGGAGCGGTCGGCGCCGCCTCCGCCGATGCCGGCGCTCATCGTGTCGCCGAAGACGTAGACGAACAGCAGCAGCAGGACGATCGGCGTGAGCAGCAGGTTCAGGGTGAGGGACGGGTAGCGCCGCGCGTGCAGGAGGTTGCGGCGCAGCATCGTGCCGGAGTCACGCACGGCGAGGGAGAGCGAGCTCATCGGACAGCCTCCTCGGGCTGGTCGGTGCCGCCGGTCAGGGCGAAGAACACGTCGTCGAGGTCGGGGGTGTGCACGGTCAGCTCGTCGGCCTCGATGCGGGCCGAGTCCAGCCGGTCGAGGATGGAGCGCAGCTCGCGCTGGCTGCCGTCGCTGGGGATCTGCAGTGCCAGCCCCTCGTCGTCCCGGGCGGCCTCGCGCAGGGTGGCGGCGGCGTACCGGTAGGCGGACGGGTCGGAGAAGCGGAGCCGGACGTGGCCGCCGGGGATCAGCCGCTTCAGCTCCTCGGCGGTGCCCTCGGCTGCGATCCTGCCGTCGTTGAGCACGGCGATGCGGTCGGCGAGCTGGTCGGCCTCCTCCAGGTACTGCGTGGTCAGGAAGACGGTGACGCCGTCGGAGACGAGCCCGCGGATGATCTGCCACATGGTGTGGCGGGCCCGGGGGTCGAGGCCGGTGGTCGGTTCGTCGAGGAAGATGATCCGCGGGCCGCCGACCAGGGTCATGGCGATGTCGAGGCGGCGCTTCATACCGGCGGAGTAGGTGGAGGCGGGCTTCTTCGCGGCCTCCACCAGATCGAAGCGGTCGAGGAGTTCGGCGGCGACCCGCCGCCCCTCGCGCTTGGAGAGGTGGTGCAGGTCCGCCATGAGGAGCATGTTCTCCTCACCGGTGATCAGCCCGTCGACGGCGGAGAACTGCCCGGTGACGCCGATCGCGGCACGCACCCCGTCCGGTGACGCGGCGACGTCGTGTCCCGCGACCTGGGCCTGCCCGCCGTCGGCGGTGACGAGTGTGGAGAGGATCTTCACGACGGTGGTCTTGCCCGCGCCGTTCGGCCCGAGCAGCGCGAAGACCGAGCCGGCCGGGATGCGCAGGTCGATCCCGTCGAGGACGGTCTTGTCGCCGTACGACTTGCGCAGACCGATGGTGGAGACGGCGGCGGGCGAGGGGTGACCGTCACCGCGCCTGGATGTGGGCATGACAGAAGAAGGCATGGAACCCTCCGTTCGAAGGCTGGAGCGGCTGGTGGGGCGGGCGGATCGGCGGAGCCGGTACTCAGGGCTTGGCGCGGCGGACGTCGATGTTCCCGTACTTCGTGCGGGCGCGGATCTTGACGGAGTCCTCGGCCTCCTCCGGGCTCCCGGAGGCGGTGAGCGAGTTGCGCACCTGGCCGGAGACCGAGCTGACGTCGAGCCAGGCGGCCGTGCCCTCGCGGACGCCGACCTCGATGGCGCCGTAGGAGGTCTCCAGCTGTACGGTGCCGCGGGCCACCTCGCCCACCCGCAGGGTGCCGTGGGCCGTGGTGGCGGTGACCGAGTGCTCGGCGCGCCGGATCTCGATGTCACCGTTGGCGCCGTTCACCCGCAGCTCGCCGGTCGCGGCGCCGACGGTCGTGGTGCCGTGCGAGTTCTTCAGGACGGCGGGGCCGTCGACGAGGCCGACGCGCAGGCTGCCGGAGCTGGTGGTGATCTCGGCCGCTCCCTCGACCCGGTCCACGGTGATCGAGCCGTGCGAGGCGGTCAGCTTCAGCGGGCCGGTCGCATCGAGGCGGACGTCGCCGGACGAGGTCTTCACGCGGACCTCGCCCAGCCGGCCCTCGCCGAGCACCTGGGTCCAGGCGCCGGTCGTGTCGACGCGCGAGCCCGTGGGCAGGTCGACCGTCACGTCGACGATGCCGGGGCGGCCGAACGGATGGGACTTGGGGGTCCTGACGGTCAGTACGCCGCTCGCGTACGTGACCTCGGTCTGGTCGGCCGCCCGTACGTCCTTGTCGCGCTTCGGATCGCGGGGCCGCACCTCGACGACGGTGTCGAGGCGGTCGCCCGCGGTGAACTGGAGGGAACCGGCCTCCACGTGCGCGGTGACCGAGATGGGTTCGGAGGTGTCGAAAGAAGGCATGGCTGTCCCGTCCTCTTGGCTCTTCAGGGCGTCCCCGCTGGTGGGACGTGGTGGGGGTGAAGCGGTGGCGTTGCCGGTGGCGGCAGCGGAGTGCGGCTAGCGCACCCAGCCCGTGAAGCTCTGCCCGACGCTCTGGGCCTTCTCCGCCGTACGCGGCCGGGCGCCGCCGTCGACCGCGGCCGACACGGCGCGCACCAGCCACGCGTTGACCGACAGCCCCTCGCGGTTCGCGGCCTCCTCGGCCCGCGCCTTGAGGGGGGCCGGCAGCCGCAGGTTCACGCGGGCGGTGCCGCCCTCGTCGCCCTCGGCGGGCACGTGTGCCTGGAGCGATTCGGCGGGCGCGGGCGGCTCCGCGGGGGCGCCGCTGTCGGTGGAGGGCCGGGCCACCACGAACTCGGGGTCGAGCCCGCGCAACCGTACGTCGACCGAGCCCGGCGCGAGTTCGCGGGTGACCTCGTCCATCGCGGCGGAGAGCACGTTGAGCATGGTCAGGCGGGTCGCCGACTCCAGGGGAGCGGTGAGCCTCGCGGCCAGCTCGCGCGCTTCGTCTCCGCCGGCTGCGGCGGCCACCGCCAGTTCGCGGCGGAGGGTGTCGATGTAGGGGGTGAGGTCCATAGCGCCATCATGGCACCACAATGGCACCACGCGCAAGCATCAAAAGGGCAGCACGGCGTCGCGACTGCACAGGACTTCGCTGACCAGCGAAAACGTGGCGGCGACCGGCGGGGCGGAGGTGAGTTCATCCGCAGACGGGGGCTGAAGGGCGCCTTCCCGTACCGCTCTGGCGCCACGTGGTGCCATCCGGTGCCACGTGGCTCTACGCAGGGCCACGGCACCGGCCGGAGCAGGCGTGCATCAGGAAACGCGGGCGGTCCGACGGGCGTAGTGGCGGGCCGCCTTCGCGCGGTTGCCGCAGCCCGTGCTCGAACACCAGCGGCGGGTGCCGTTGCGGCTGGCGTCGTGGAAGCGCAGGCCGCAGGTGGGGTTGGCGCAGCTCTTGAGGCGTTCGGGGGCGGTGGTGAGCAGGCGGAGGTAGTCGGCGGCCGCGAGGTAGCCGAGCAGGCGGGCCGGGTCGGCGGCCTCCAGGCGCTCGACCGGGCCGGCCGGGGTGAGCAGGCGCCGGATCCGGCCCCCGTCGAGGAGCCGGTTGAAGGCGTCGAAGGCGAGCGTCTCGGGTCCGCGCCCGGCCGCGGACACGCCTCCGGCCGGGCCGGCACGTCCGGCCGGGACGCCTGCGCCGGTCCCGGCGACGCCCCCGGCCCGGGCGGCCGTAAGACCGCCCCCGCCGGCCACGCCGGCCAGGGCCGCGCGGGCCTCCCGGGCCGCCCCGAGGGTGGCCGGGTCGGCCCGTAGCTCGCCCCTGGCGTAGAGCGCGGCGGCCCGCGAGCCGCCCAGCCAGAGCGCGAGACCGGCCAGGGAGTCCAGCAGGTCGTAGCGCCCGTGGCGGTCGTGCCACAGGGTGTTGAGCAGGTCCAGGCTGAGCGGCTCGCCGGTCAGCGGGCGCGGATCGTGCATGCTCACCTCCGTCGTCCGGGTATCGCGGCCTCGGGTACGGACACGAAGGCGCAGGACGGGTACGAGCCCTCCGCCTGGTACAGCTCCACGGCCTGCGGGCCGGCGACGATTCCCGGCAGGATCAGCCGCCACAGCCGGGTCACGTGCCGGCGCAGCGGACCGCAGGAGCGGCGGCCGGGGCGCGACCCCTCCGCCCGAAGGGCCACGTCCATCCCGATCAGGGAGAAGACGACCTGGGCGGCGATCTCCCGGGGGTCGGCCGCGCCGTGCAGCGCGGCGGCCAGCTCGGCGCGCACGGGCTCGGTCCAGGAGCCGCCCGCGTCGGGGTAGTGCGGGAACTCCCGGGTCAGCCGGGCTCCCGCGCGGGCGACGGGGTCGTGGCCGAGCCGTCCGGCGACGACGTGCGTCATGTCGACGGCGGCCTGCAGCGGCCGGACACCGGCGCGCGGTACGGAGTCCAGTGCCGCGGCGGTGGTCTGCCGGGCCTCGCTGCGCACGGCCCGGACCAGGTCGTCCTTGGCCGGGAAGTGGTACATCAAGGCACCCTTGGTCACGCCTGCCGCGGTGCAGATGACGGCGAGCGAGGCCCCTTCGTAGCCGTACAGGTCGATGGCTTTGGCGGCGCCGTTGATCAGAGCCCGGCGCGTCCGCTCGGCTCTCTCCTGCTGCGCCATGGGCGCTCCTCGTGCGTAGGGGGTGGAGACACTGGCCGTCTCTTCGGGACCGGGCGGGCCCGCGGCACCGGACGCCGTGCACCTCCCGTGGAACGTGGGGGGAGAGGTGCGGCGTTCAGGGGGGACCCTCCCGGCGGAAGCCGGGAGGAGCCGCGGGCCGGCCCGGCCCGAAAGAGACGACCTCCTGCCGTCGACGTGGCAAGGCGCCACTTCGACGGCAGGACGTGCGGGTGGTGCGGCCGTCGACGGGCCCGCCGGCGGGCGCACCGTCCCGACGGTCAGGCCGCGCTGCCGGCGGGGACGGCGACCAGGCTGTCCTCGAAGCTCTTGCGGAGCTGGGCCCGGCGGAGCTTGCCGATGCCGGTCTTGGGGATCTCGGACCGGTCGACGGGCAGCAGGTGGCGGACGTCGACGCCGAGGCGCTCGCTGACGCGGCCGCGGATCTGCTCGCCCTGGTCCGCGGTGATGGTGCCGGTGCGCGGGCTGAAGAAGACCGCCAGCTCCTCGGCGCCGCCGGGCTCGGAGGTGACGAGGGAGGCGACGGTGTACGAGGGCTCGATGAAGTCGAGTTCCTCGACGGCTGCCTCGATCTCGTGGCCGTGGTAGGCGATGTCGCCGAGCTGGATGACGTCGTCGGTGCGGCCGGTGACGGTGAGGATGCCGTTCTCGACGTACGCCAGGTCGCCGGTCTTGAACCAGCCGTCCTCGGTGAAGGACTGCCTGTTCTGCACGGGGTTGTCGTAGTACCCGGAGGTGATCGTCGAACCGGTGACCTGGAGGCGGCCGGTGATGCCCCACGGCACGAGGTCGCCGTGCTCGTCGACGACGCGGATGCGCGTGCCGGGCTGGGGGCGGCCTACGGGCACGTAGCGGTCGTCGCCGGCGGCGGCCTCGGTGAACTGGCAGTCGGCCACGCCGGCGGTGGTCTCGGACATGCCCCAGCCGGGGAACATGGCCGTGGCGGGCAGCCCGTAGGGGGCCAGCAGGTCCAGGAAGCGGCGTACGACGCCGGAGCGGACGGCCTCGCCGCCGTTCATGATGTAGCGCAGCGGGCTGAGGTCCCAGCCCCGGCCCTCGAAGCGGTCGGCCTGGTCGTTGACGAGCACGAAGGCGAAGTTGGGCGCCCAGGTGGTGTCGGCCCGGTGGGTGGAGACGGTGTCGAGCCAGCGCAGCGGGTCTTCGAGCACCCACTGGATCTTGGCGTGGACCTGGGCGCAGCCGAGGAAGACGTCGCGGGCGTGGAACATGATCAGCCCGCCGATGTGGTCCAGCGGCATCCAGTTGAAGGTGCGGGTGTCCGCGTCGAGCTTGTTCACGCGGGCGGTGGCCGCGCTGCGCGTCAGGACGTTGCGGTGGGTGAGGGTGACGGCCTTGGGCACGCCGGTGCTGCCGGAGGTGAGCAGCAGGACGACGGGGTCGACGGCGGCGGGCTCGTGCCAGTCGAGGTCCGGCTCGTGGGCGGTGCGCAGGGCCGCTACGTCGCCCAGGTGGGCGGCGGACCAGCCGGCGTCGGCGGCGACGGCGGGCGCGATCTCCTGGCCGGTGCCGGTCAGGACGCGCGGGCGGCCGTAGCCGCTCCACACGCGCTCCAGCAGGCCGGGGCCGTTGACGGCGTCGGCGCTGACGGGCAGCGGCAGGTAGCCGCCGAGGACGCAGGCCCAGAAGGCGCCGAGGAGGTCGGTGTCGTTGTCCGACTGGAGGATGATCTTCTCGCCGACGGCGGCACCGGAGGCGCGCAGGCCGGCCAGGATCCGCGAGGCGTCGGCGAGCAGGTCGGCGTAGCTCTGGCGGACCTCGGTGCCGTCCGGGCGGATGTAGGTCACCCCGCGGCCGTCTTGCGCGCCGGCGGCGCGGACGAGGGCGGCGCCGAGGTGCGCGACGCCGGTTTCGGGGGCGGGCCCGCCGTCGAGCAGCGATATGCCGGTGCCGGTCATGCCTGGTTCTCCTCTTGCTGAGCGGTGTCGGTGGCGGTGTCGGTCGCGGTGGCCACGATGACGAGCGGGCCCCGGCCGTGGAAGGGTGCGGGCTCCTTGCGGAAACCGCCGTACTCGGCCGTGATGGTCAGTCCCGCCGCGGCCAGCAGTTCGCGCACCTCGGGCCCGGTCAGGACGGCCTGGTCGAAGAAGTTGTCGTACATGGCGACCGTGCCGTCCGCGGTGCGGACCAGCAGGGTCTCCTCGTTGCGCCAGTTCGCCGCGTGCGCGTTGATGGCCTGGCGGGCGAGGCGGGTGATGAGGACTCCGTCGGGGCCGCGGTGGTGGGCGACGGTGTGGGGCTGGAAGGAGTCGACGAAGTTCAGCATGTGGCCGAACTCCAGGACGACCTGTCCGCCGGGGTTGAGCAGTCCGCGCAGCGAGCGCAGGACGGCCGGGAGCTCGGCGCGCTCCAGGTAGTTGAGCGTCATGAAGAGGCTGTAGACGAGGTCGTAGCGCTCTTCGGTGCGGTACGTCTCGGCGCGGGCCTCCACGTAGGAGATGCCTTCGTCTCCGGCCTCGCGGGCGTACCGCAGGAACGCGGAGCTCTGGTCGACGCCGGTGCCGCGGTGGCCGCGCTCGCGCAGGGCGCGCAGGTTGGAGCCCGTGCCGCAGCCCACGTCGAGTACGGTGCCCGTCTCGGGGAGCAGGGACGCGAGGAACTCCGTCTCGGCGGCGAGGTTGCGGAAGTCCTTCCGCATGATCTCGTAGTACTCACCGGGGAATTCGAAGCTCGTGCCGGTCAAATCCGTCATCCTCCTCGGATGTCAGTGCTCGTCGGTCGTCGGGGGCCGTCGGGGCGACGGGCCCGTCGGTGCTCGTCAGGTGGCGACGGGCTCGCGCATGGTGCGGTAGCCGCGCGGCGTGAGGCCGTAGCGGTCGCGGAAGAGCCGGCTGAAGTGGGAGGCCTGGTAGAGGCCGGACCGTTCACCGATCACGCCGACGGGCAGGTGGTCGAGCCGTGGGTCGCGCAGCTCGTACCGGCAGCGGGCGAGGCGCTCGTCGCGGATCCAGCGGGCGGGGCTGGTCCCGTGGTCCTGGAAGATCCGCTGGAGGTAGCGCAGCGAGATGTTGTGGTGCTCGGCGACCGCCTGCGGGGTGAGGCCGGGGTCGGAGAGCCGTTCGCGGATGTACGACTGGATGCCCAGCATGAGGTCGTGGCGGGCGACCTCGTCCTCGGCGGCGACATGGCGCAGCCGGTCCGCGAGGACCGCGGCGGTCAGGCCGGCCACGGTGGCGCCGACCCGGTCGACGGCCGAGTGGATCTCCGTTCCGTGGTCGTGGAGTCCGGCCAGGAGCTGGGAGAGCAGGGCGCCGGCGCCCATCCGCCCGCACCAGCCGGTGGCGGTGAGCTTCGCGGTGTCGTCGGCCGACATCCCGAGGTGGCGGTGCGGCAGCAGGACCTCCACCAGGTGGAAGGGCCGGGGCAGCACCAGGCGGTAGGGGCGGCTGCTGTCGCAGCAGATGATCTGCGGGCCGCTCGCCTGGCCCCGGCGGCCGTCCTGGTGGACGTGGATCTCGCCGGCCAGCGCCCTGAACACCCGCAGGTTCTCGGAGGCGCCGGGGCGGATGTGGCGACCGGGGCGCAGGACCTCGTGGGGCTCCCCGGTGACGAGGGTGATGGTGACGTCGCCGAAGTCGCGGCGCACGACGGTGCCGTGGACCGACTCGTCGGGTCCGCGAAGGACCCGCGCCGCGCCGGGGCCGGGGCCGGACACGGCAACCGGTGGACTGCGGTCCGGCACGAATGCGCTCGGCCCGCGGAGGGGCAGCATGTCCATCGTTCTCCTCGCTCCGGGAAGCGTCATGCCATCGTGACAGGCAGGCCCATAAAAACATACCGGCATGCAGGTACTCGTACGCCATCAGAAGTTCGAATGCCCCTGGCCTCACCTCGGCTTTCGTGCGCAAACAGGCGATCTACAGGCGCATTTAGGCAACCACGTCCACCGGTCACGCAGTACAGTCGTCGATTAGGACTGGCCGGACAACGCGGCTTTACGTGCGGTCATGGATGTAGTTTCCGAAGAGGGGTATCACGTGACGATCAAGGTCGGCATCAACGGATTCGGCCGTATCGGCCGGAGCTTCTTCCGCGCCGCCCTTCAGCGGGGCACCGGCCTGGAGGTGGTCGCCGTCAACGACCTCACCGACGCCGCGACGCTGGCCCATCTGCTCAAGTACGACAGCACCCTCGGGCGTCTCGGCCACGACGTCCGCGCCGTGGAGGGCAACCTGGTCATCGACGGCCGCACCATACGCGTGACCGCCGAACGCGACCCGGCCAAGCTGCCGTGGGGCGAGCTGGAGGTGGACGTCGTCATCGAGTCCACCGGCGTCTTCACCGACGCCCACAAGGCCCGTGCCCACCTGGAGGCCGGCGCCCGCAAGGTCATCATCAGCGCGCCCTCGAAGAACGAGGACCTGACGATCGCCTTCGGCATCAACGACGACCTCTACGACCCGGCCGTGCACGACATCGTCTCCAACGCCTCGTGCACGACCAACTGCCTGGCCCCGCTGGCCAAGGTCCTCGACGACGCGCTCGGCATCGAGCACGGCCTCATGACCACGGTCCACGCCTACACCGCGGACCAGAACCTCCAGGACGGTCCGCACAGCGACCTTCGCCGCGCCCGCTCGGCGGCGACGAACACCGTGCCGACCACGACCGGCGCCGCCAAGGCGATCGGCCTGGTCCTGCCCCAGCTCAAGGGCAAGCTCGACGGGTACGCGCTGCGCGTGCCGATCCCGACGGGCTCCGCCACCGACCTCACCGTCCGCGTCGCGCGCGAGACGACCGTCGAAGAGGTCAACGAGATCTTCGCGAAGGCCGCCGAAGGCGCCCTCGCGGGCATCCTCACCTACACCGACGAGCCGATCGTCTCCAGCGACATCGTCACCGACCCCGCGTCCTGCATCTTCGACTCGGGCCTGACCAAGGTCATCGGCGGCGGCCGCCAGGTCAAGATCGTCGGCTGGTACGACAACGAGTGGGGCTTCTCCAACCGTGTCGTGGACACCGCCCTGCTGATCGGTGCCCGTGCCTGAACCGGTACCCGCGCCCGATTCGGTACTCGTGCCCGACCGGAGGTTTCCGTGGTGATCAAGACCCCTTATCACGAGGGTGAGCAGGCCGTTCAGAAGCAGGCCGGCGAAGGCGGTCCGGGCTGGGGCTCGCCCATGTTCGACGACGTGATCCAGCCCGGCTTCGACCAGTACCTGATGCGCCAGCGGATGCTCTTCCTGGGCGGCGCCGACGCGACGGGGGCCATGTGGTCCTCGCTGGTCACGGGCGACGCCGGATTCGCCCTGCCCACGGGCCGGCACACGATCACGCTGTCGTCCCTGCCCGTACCCGGCGACCCGCTCGCGGGGGCCTTCGACGAGACGGCCGACATCGGCCTGCTCGCGCTCGAACCGCACACGACGAGCCGGATCAGGATCAACGGCGTGGCCCGGCGCGAAGGGGAGCAACTGCACATCCGCACCGAGCAGGTGCTGGGCAACTGCCCCAAGTACCTGCAGGTGCGGGTGCCGGTCGCGGACGGGCCCGCCGGTACGCCCAAGGAGATCCGCAGCGGCGAGGCGCTCACCGCGGAGCAGGAGCAGTGGATCCGCGGCGCGGACACCTTCTTCATCGCCAGCCAGGCGGACGGTTACGGCGCGGACTCCTCGCACCGGGGCGGCGACCCCGGTTTCGTCTCCGTGGCGGGACCGCGCAAGCTCGTCTGGCCGGACTACTTCGGCAACTCCTTCTACATGACCCTGGGCAACCTGCAGCTCAACGAGAACTGCGGGCTGCTCTTCCTGGACTGGGAGTCCGGCAACACCCTCCAGCTGACGGGGAAGGCCCGGATCAACTGGGCCGAGGGGGACCGGGCCGCCGTGCCCGGCGCCCTGCGGATGTGCGAGTTCGACATCGAGCGTGTGGTGCAGATCGACGGGGCGACCCGGCTGCGCTGGGCGTTCGGCGGCCCCTCGCCCTACAACCCGCCGGCGGCGGCGCGGGGCTGACCCCCCAGCTCTCCGCGCCCGCCCCCGCCCTGTCCCCCGTTCCACCCCTCCCCGTTCCACCCCTCCCCCCGGGCACCGTCCGGTCGTGCCGCCACCCCCGTCGGCACGGCCGGACGGTGTTTTACACCGCCCAGGCCCCCGCCCTCGCCAAAGGAATCCCCGCGATGTCCGAACCGACATTCCCGCGCCTGCGCGCCGACGTCTCCACGCTCCCCAGCTACGTGCCGGGCCGGGCCGCGGCCGACGAGTTCGTCGACAAGCTCTCCTCCAACGAGAACCCGTACCCGCCGCTGCCGTCGGTCATCGGCGCGGTCGAGACCTGGCTGGGCCGGCTCAACCGCTACCCCGACCCCTCGTCGGCCGAGCTGACCGCCGAGCTGTCGGCCCGCCTGGGGGTGCCCGCCGGGCACCTGGTGCTGGGCACCGGATCCGTGGGCATCACCCAGCACCTGGTCGCCGCCGCCGCGGGCCCGGGCGACGAGGTCGTCTTCGCCTGGCGCTCCTTCGAGGCGTACCCGCTGCTGGTCTGGGCCGCCGGGGCGACCTCCGTACAGGTGCCGCTGCGCGACGAGACGCACGACCTGGACGCTCTCGCGGACGCCATCACCGACCGCACCCGCCTCGTCTTCGTCTGCAATCCGAACAACCCGACCGGCACCGCCGTGCGCCGCGCCGAGCTGGAGCGGTTCCTGGATCGGGTGCCGCCCGAGGTGCTGGTCGTCATCGACGAGGCGTACAGGGAGTTCGTCGAGGAGGAGGAGATCCCCGACGGGATCGAGCTCTACCGGGACCGGCCCAACGTGGCGGTGCTGCGCACCTTCTCCAAGGCCTACGGCCTGGCCGCGCTGCGCGTCGGCTACGCGGTGGCACACCCCAGGGTGACGGCCGCGCTGCGCGCCTGCTCCGTACCCCTCGGCGTGAGCGGCCCCGCCCAGGCGGCCGCACTGGCCTCGCTGCGCGCCACGGAAGAGCTGCGCGAACGCGTCGCCGACCTGGTGGCCGAGCGCGAGCGGGTCAGCGCCGCCCTGCGCGCGGAGGGCTACGAGGTCCCCGAGAGCCACGCCAACTTCGTCTGGCTGCGCCTGGGTTCCCGTACGTCCTACTTCGCGGACGCCTGCGAGGCGGCCGGCCTGATGGTCCGCCCCTTCGGCGACGAGGGCGTGCGCATCACGATCGGCTCCCCGGACGCGAACGACCGCCTCCTCAAAACGGCCGCCCACTGGGACCAGTGACCCGCTGGGGCGGCGCCCCGCCATGAGCCGTGGCGTTGCCGGCCGGCATGCGGGCGGCGGTACACACTGGTCCGGTGAGCAGCGCTGCTGAGGCGTCGGATCGACAGGGCCGCAGGCGTTTCGACGCGGTGCACCTGTGGAGCACTACGGTCACCGGTGCGGCCGCGCTGGGCATCGCCCTGTTCAACTTGGTGACCTTGCAGGCCGACCCGCAGACCGACGTGACGCTGCCCCATGTGCTGCGGGTCGCCCAGGGGGGCGAGGTGTGGCTCTACCTGCAGCCGACGTTGTCCACGCGGTACCGCACGGAGACCGTGGAGGTCATCGACGGCGCCCGTCTGGAGCTCCGCCGCACCGGGGCTCCCCCGGCAGAGCCCGTTCCGGCCTTCTACTGGGACGAGATCGGCTCGTTCGACTACAACTTCGACTCCAACGACCTCAACTACCGGCGCGTCGCCGACCCGGCCCCGCTGCTCGTCACCCAGGACAAGCCCCAACAGCCGCTGATGCTGTTCGTCGCCGAACGCTGGGCCTTCCGGCCCGGCCGGTACGAAGGGGAGCTCACCCTCCAACGGTCCGGTGACCGCGGCGACATCACACACCGCCTCTGCGTCCTCGTCACCGCCGAAGCGATGGACAAGTTCAAGGCCGGCGGTCAGCGGAAGCACTTCGACTTCCGCAACGACCGCCCCCGCCCGCCCGGCACGCCGCCCGACCCTTCCTGCTACGAGCACTGAGGGCGGCGCGGCGGGGGGCTGGTCACCTGGTACGTCGGCCGGCTTGGATGCCGAAACCCGTGCCCGGCTCAGCCACCGAAGGTGTGTCCAGTGCGGCCGGCACCCCGCATCCGGCGTAGGAGCGTTACTCCGCACCACAGACGGCATCAGCCACTGTGCTGCTTGCCTCCGGGCGCAACCCCACTCGGCCTGCCACCGCACAGCCCACCTGTACCGACGAAGCGAGCACCGGAGCGCAGCGCAGGGCGCAGCCGACCCGTGGAGTCCGCAGGTGCCCACCGGCATCAGTTGCTCTTATGGAAAAGAGGGCGGTTCCGAAATACCCACTCTGACCTGCGAGTTCGCCAATGCCGATGTGTCAGCGCTGACACATCGGCGAGTGAAAATGTGTCAGCGGACACCACCAACGGCACCATTTTCTCCCACCGAAGTGGGAGAAAATGCGAATGCCCTGGTCAGCCAGGTGCGAGCCTCCAGCGCGCCTGAGGCGCTGACCGAGAGGCTCGGAGACCCTCATCGCTGGTCAGGGAGCGGCCGGCGCGGGCCGGACCGGACCGGGATCTCAGCTGTTGACGACCCTCAGGCGTGCGGACGGCTGCTCCCGCTCCGCTTCCACCGTCGGTGTCAGCCGGAAGACCCTCACGGGGCCGACGCTGTCCACCTCTTCGAGCCAGCCGAGGGCCTCGAGTTCCTTGCGCGTCCGCGAGAAGACCGGGGCGCTCATGCCCGCCGTCTCGGCGAGGTCGGTGGCCTTGATCCAGACCGACCCGTCCGGCCGCTGGTCGGCGGCCGCGTACAGCATGACGACGATCCGCTGGTTCGGGTTCAGGACGCGTCCCGTGCGCTTGAGGACGTACAGCACGTCCTCGCTGCCGTGGACCTTCATGTCGCGTCTCCCTTCGTCGTCGTGCGTTGGCGGTCTCTCGGCTTCGGAATCCTCATCTCCGGGGGGTTCCAGTCGGAAACCGCCTCACGGTGTTCGAAGCCCGTTCCGATGAACGCGAGGTACGGGGTCGTTCGGTAGAACTTCGTACGGCCGATCCCACCGGACTCGACCAGCAGGCGAGCTCCCTTGAGGACCTTGATGGTCTTCGACAGGGCGTCCGGACTCATATTGAGTTCGGCCGCGACGGCCACACCAGTCATCTGGACGGGGCCCTGGCGCTCCTCCGTCGCGAACCAGTACCAGACCAGTACCCGGAACTCGCGGTCGCTCAGACCTGAGTCGGCTGAGGCGAGTTGGCGGCCTCGGCGAATCCCGACGTTGATGTGGGGTCCGTCGAAGGCGTACGGCGCACGGGGAACCTCTTCGATGTCGCCCGTGTCCGGATCGACGAGGGCGAGGACCTTGCTCCGTGCCGACTCCGCCATCTGCGAACCGCCCCCGTCCCTCAGCCACGAGCCCCGCGGCCCGCTCTCCGGGCCAGCGTACTTAGCAGAATGCACATTACCGCATAGCTAACTGAAGCCCTCCCCGAACTGGACATTCTTTGCTCATCGCTAATCAATCGAACCTGGGGCCCGGGGTGCTCAACGCGACGCAGATGTGCACATAGCTAACTGACCCGTTCCTAGGATCTACTCAACCCGATCCCAGGAACGGGTTACCCGTTCCCAGGAACGGGTTGCCCTCGGCGTTTCCGCAGGTCAAAAGCGTGCGGGGGCTGCGCCCTCTTAATACATGGAAAGGCCCTGCCCACCTGCCGGCCCCGACGGGCGGCTGCTCGCCCTGTCGCTCCGCTCCAGCGCTCCCAGGTGGGTCCACCGCTCTGACCTCGAGTCACGTTCACGGTGGTTGAGGCCCAGGCAAGCAGCAGCGTGGCTGATACCGGCCGGGGCTGAGCGAATTCGTGGGCGCCGGTGACCTCGGTGACGGGTTTCGTCTGGGCGCACCTTCTGTGGCCGGGGTCGTAACGGCTTCAAGGCGAGGTAATCCCTGTTCCCCACGCCTACCAACACAACTGCAGCAAGGGCGGACACCTTGCTCTCATGGGCGACTTGCACGACGTGCGGGCACCCGGGCGAGATCCGCGCGGGCCCCGAGTAGCGCAGGTCACGTGCCGTACGACGAAGACCGGCGCGGGCCGGCGGAAGGCGGAGCCGGCCGGATTCGAACCGGCGTCCTCGCGATTTTGGAGACCGCGCGCGTCGACCTCTGCGCTACGGCTCCGCCCCCTCCGCCATCATAGGGACGCGCGCCTAGACGACCGGTGGGCGGCCCAGGCGGGTCATGCGGGCCGCGGTCCGCCACCGCATCGGGCTGCGGGGGCCTGCGCTGGTGCGCACTCCCTCGGCGAAGCCGGCGAACCAGGCCCGCAACCCCGTCGCCGAGCGGGTGCGCGCGAGGGTCAGCAGCGTCCACACGCCGAGGTAGACGGGAACGAGGGGTGCGGGCAGGTGGCGCTTGGCCAGCCATACGCGGTTGCGGGCGGTCATCCGGAAGTAGACCGCGTGGCGGGCCGGGGACGTCTTGGGGTGCTGGAGCACGAGCGCCGGTTCGTAGAGGACGTCCCAGCCGGCGTCCAGGGCCCGCCACGCCAGGTCGGTCTCCTCGTGGGTGAAGAAGAACGCGTCCGGCCAGGCCCCGGTCTGTTCCAGCATCCGCATGGACAGGGCGTGGCCGCCGCCGAGGAACGTCGTCACAAGGCCCCGCTTCATCGGGTCCTTGGCCCCCAGCCGGGGAACGTGGCGGCGCTGGGTCTCCCCGTTCTCGTCGGCGATCCGGAAGCTGACGATGCCGAGCCGATCGGCGCCCGCGTACAGGTCGGCGATCCGGCGGATCACATCGGGGGCGACCAGGAGGCCGTCGTCGTCGAGGTCCAGGAGGACGTCGACGTCGCCGCACTCCCGCAGCTCGCGCCAGGCGACGTTGCGGCCCCCGGACACGCCCAGGTTCTCCTCCAGCTCGACCGCGGTCACGCCGTCCGGCAGGCCGGCGAGCGCGCAGCCGTTGCCGACCACCACGACGTGGGCCGCGGGCTCGTCCTGCCCGGCCACCGAATCCAGCAGGGCCCGCAGCTCGGGCATCCGGTCGCCCCTCGTCAGCACTGCCACGCCCACTCGCGGTCGTCCCACTGCCCCACCACTTCTTCCGGCGTCGGGTGAACGGCGAGCCTACCGCCGTCCACCCGCCTCGACTCAGCCGAACAGGCGGCCCAGTTCCTCGTGGAAGCCCGGGAAGGTCTTCGCCACGCATGCCGGGTCGTCGAGGGTGATGCCGGCCGCGCGCAGGCCCAGTACCGCGAAGGACATCGCGATGCGGTGGTCGCGGTGGCAGTCGACCGTTGCCGGCGCGGGGGCGCCCGGGTGGACGGTGATGCGGTCCGGGCCCTCCTCCACGCGGATGCCGAGCGCGCGCAGGTTGCCGGCGACGGCGGCGATGCGGTCGGACTCCTTCAGCCGGGCGTGCGCGATGCCGGTGATGGTGACGGGGGCGTCGGCGAGCGGGGCGATCGCGGCCATCGTCATGAAGGTGTCGGAGATGTCGCCCATGTCGACGGTGAAGCCGCCGCGCAGGACTCCGGTGCCCGTGACCTCGGTCCACTGCGCGGTCCGCGTCACCTGCGCTCCGGCGAGCCGCAGCACGTCCACGAACGCCGTGTCGCCCTGCAGGCTGTCGGTGGTGAGGCCGTGGACCCGTACGGTGCGGCCGGTGACGGCCGCCGCCGCGAAGAAGTACGAGGCGGTCGAGGCGTCCGGTTCGATGTCGAGGTCGGCGGGCGCGTACCCGCCGGGGTGGACGGTGACCGCGCCGTCCTCCTCCTCCACGCGCGCGCCGAAGTGCCGCATCAGGGCCAGGGTCATGTCCACGTACGGGCGGCTGACCAGGCGCGGCACGTCCACGGTGAGCGGCCCGCCCATGAGCGGGGCGGCCATCAGCAGACCGGAGAGGTACTGGCTGCTGAGCCCGGAATCCAGCTCGACGCGGCCGCCGGCGAGGCCGTTCGAGGTGAGGGTGAAGGGCAGTCCCGTACCGCTCGTCTTCGCCCCGAGGCGGGTGAGCGCCTCCAGCAGCGGCCCGAGCGGGCGGGCCCTGAGCTGCTCGGAGCCGTCGAAGTCGATGTCGCCGAACCCCGTGGCCGCGAAGGGCGGCAGGAAGCGGGCGGCGGTGCCGGCGTCCGCGCACCACACCCGGCCGGGGCCGGCCGGGCCGGTCCCGCGCCCGGTGACCTGCCAGACCTCGCCGGAGCCGTCGCCGTATCCGGAGCCGTCGCCGTATCCGTAGCCGGCGTCCCCGACGTCGCTCACGCTGGTGCCCAGGTCGGTCAGCGCGGCCCGGAAGGCCAGGGTGTCGTCGCTGACCAGCGGCGCGCTCAGCCGGCTGCGGCCGGGGGCGGCGGCCGCGAGCAGCAGCGCCCGGTTGGTGATGCTCTTGGAGCCCGGGATGCGGGCGTCGAGCACGGTGGCGGTCATCGGGCCGTGGACTTGCGGCGGGTGGCGCGCTCGAAGCTCGCGCGGGCGGCGGCGGCGACCTTGGGCGCGGTCAGGCCGTGCAGCTCGTACAGGGACTGGTACGGGGCGGAGGCGCCGAAGGAGTCGATGCCCAGGGAGGTGCCGGCCGCGCCGACGAGGGCGTACCAGCCGAGGCTGGAGCCTGCCTCGACGGAGACCCGGGCGTCGACCTCGTGGGGCAGCACCTCCTCGCGGTAGGACTCCTCCTGCGCCTGGAACCATTCCAGGCAGGGCATGGAGACCACGCGGGTGGCGAGGCCCTCGGCCTGCAGGATGCGGCGGGCGTCGAGTGCGATGGGCACTTCGCTGCCGGTGGCGATGAGGATGGCCTCGGGGCGGCCGCCGTCGGCCTCGGCCAGGACGTAGCCGCCGCGCGCGGCGCCCTCGGCGGGGGACAGCCCGCTCTCCTCGGTGCGTTCCAGTACGGGCAGGTTCTGCCGGGACAGGCACAGGCCCGCCGGGCGGTCGTCGTTCTCCAGGATGGTGCGCCAGGCGACGACGGTCTCGTTCGCGTCGGCGGGCCGGACCACGTCCAGGCCGGGGATGGCGCGCAGCGACCAGAGGTGCTCGATGGGCTGGTGGGTGGGGCCGTCCTCGCCGAGCCCGATGGAGTCGTGGGTCCAGACGTAGGTGACGGGCAGCTTCATCATGGCCGCGAGGCGGACGGCGGGTCGCATGTAGTCGGAGAAGACGAGGAAGGTGCCGCCGTAGGGGCGGGTCCCGCCGTGCAGGGCGATGCCGTTGAGGATGGCGCCCATGGCGTGCTCGCGGATGCCGAAGTGCAGGGTCCGGCCGTACTGGTGGCCGGAGTAGGCCTCGGTCGCCAGTTCCTCGGGGATGAAGGACGGTTCGCCCTTCATGGTGGTGAGGTTGGACTCGGCGAGGTCGGCGGAGCCGCCCCACAGTTCGGGCAGTACGGAGGCCAGCGCGTTCAGCACCTCGCCGGACGCCTTGCGGGTGGCCATCTGGCCGCCTGCGGGGAAGACCGGCAGGCTCTCCTGCCAGCCCTCGGGCAGCCGGCGCTCGCCGAGGCGGTCGAAGAGTTCCGCGCGCTCGGGGTTGAGGGCGCGCCAGTCGGCGAGGGTCTTGTCCCACTGGCGGTGCGCCTCGGCGCCCCGGTCGGCGACCCGGCGGGCGTGGCCCAGGACTTCGGCGGGGACCTGGAAGGACAGGGAGGGGTCGAGGCCCATCGCGGCCTTGGCGCCGGCGGCCTCCTCGGCGCCGAGGGCGGATCCGTGGATGCCTCCGGTGTTGCGCTTGCGGGGCGCGGGCCAGCCGATGATCGTGCGCAGCGATACGAGGGAGGGCCGGTCGGTGGTGTCGCGGGCGGTGGTGAGCGCCCGGTGCAGGGCCTCGATGTCCTCGTGGTATCCCCGGTCCCCGCCGCCGGCGGTCCAGTCGACTTCCTGGACGTGCCAGCCGTAGGCGCGGTAGCGGGCGAGGGTGTCCTCGGAGTGGGCGATCTGCCGGTCGTCCTCGATGGAGATGCGGTTCTCGTCGTAGAGGACGACGAGGTTGCCCAGGCGCTGGTGGCCGGCCAGGGAGCTGGCCTCGTGCGCGACGCCCTCCTCCAGGTCGCCCTCGGAGGCGACGGCCCAGACGGTGTGGTCGAAGGGGGAGGTGCCGGGGGCGGCCTCCGGGTCGAACAGGCCGCGCTCGCGGCGGGCGGCCATCGCCATGCCCACCGCGTTGGCGAGGCCCTGGCCGAGGGGGCCGGTGGTGGTCTCGACGCCCGGGGTGTGCCCGTACTCGGGGTGGGCGGGGGTCAGACTGCCCTCGGTGCGCAGGCCCTTGAGGTCGTCGAGGGTGAGCCCGTAGCCCGACAGGTAGAGCTGTGTGTACAGGGTCAGGCTGGCGTGGCCGCAGGACAGGACGAAGCGGTCGCGGCCGGCCCAGCGCGGGTCCTGGGGGTCGTGGCGCAGCAGCTGCTGGAAGAGCAGGTAGGCGGCGGGCGCGAGGCTCATGGCGGTGCCGGGGTGGCCGTGGCCGGCTGCTTCCACGGCGTCCACGGTCAGCGCGCGGGCGACCTCGACGGCCCGGCGGTCGGCGTCCTCCCAGAGCAGGGCGGGCGCCTGCGGGGCGGTGGCGACGGTCATGACGGGCCTTCCTGTTCGGCGGATTCGGCGAGTACGACGGGTCTTTCGGGCACGGGTCCGGCGTGTACGGCGCCTGCGTGTACGGCGCCTGCGTGTACGGCGCCTGCGTGTACGGCGCCTGCGTGTACGGGTCCCGCGGTGCGCGCGGTTGCCGCGCCCTCGCCGGCGTCGCGGCGGCCGGGGACGGCGTGGGCGTGGCCGACCGCGCGGGCGCGCCGCAGTGCGCGGGCGCGGGCGTACCGGACGGGTGCCCGCCTCACCGGCCGAGCCTCTCGTAGGCGGCCCGCAGGAGGGCCTCGTCCGGGGCGGTGAGCAGGGCGGGGCGGGCGATGGCGTCGAGGACGACCAGGCGCAGCCGGTTGCCGCGGGTCTTCTTGTCGATGCCCATCGCATCGCGCAGCGGCGCCCAGTCCCCGGTGTGGGCGGTGGGCAGGCCGGCTGCGCCGAGGAGGGCGCGGTGGCGCTGTACGTCGTCGGCGGACAGCCGGCCGTCGAGGCGGGCGAGTTCGGCGGCGAAGACCATGCCGGCGGCCACCGCGTGGCCGTGGCGGACGCGGTAGCCGGCGACCCGCTCGATGGCGTGGCCGAGGGTGTGGCCGTAGTTGAGGTGTTCGCGACGGCCGTCTTCCCTGAAGTCCTCGGTGACGACCTCCGCCTTGACGCGGATGGCGCGTTCCACGAGCTCGCGGGTGTGGAGGGCGCCGGCCGGGTCCTCCTCGACGAGCCGCAGGATCTCCGGGTCGGCGATGAAGCCGGCCTTGACGACCTCGGCGAGGCCGCTGACGTAGTCGGCGCGCGGCAGGGTGTCCAGCAGGTCCAGGTCGCACAGGACTCCGGCGGGCGGGTGGAAGGCGCCGACGAGGTTCTTGCCCTGGGGCAGGTTCACGGCGGTCTTCCCGCCGATGGCGGCGTCGACCATGCCGAGCAGGGTGGTCGGCACGAGGACCAGCCGTACGCCGCGCAGCCAGCCGGCGGCGGCGAATCCGGCGAGGTCGGTGGTGGCGCCGCCGCCGACGGCCACGACGGCGTCGGAGCGGGTGAACCCGGCGTCCGCCAGCGCCCGCCACAGGTTGACCACGACGGTGACGTCCTTGGCGGCCTCGCCCTCGGGTACTTCGAGGGAGACCACGATGCGTCCCTCGTCGGTGAGTTCCCGGGCGATCTTGCGGGCCGTCGGCAGCAGGGTGCGCGAGTGCACGACGGCCACCCGCAGCGGTTCGGCGCCCAGTACGCGGCCGGTCTCGCCGGTCAGGCCGCGGCCCACGACGGCTTCGTACGGCCGCTCGCCGCCGACCGGGATGCGGGTGCTGCCCGTCAGGGTCGGCGTATTCAGGGTCGGGGCGCTCACCGGACGGCCAGGTGCTCGAGGTAGCTGCGGTGGTTGCGGGAGGTCTCGGCCAGGGAGTCCCCGCCGAACTTCTCCAGCGCGGCGTGGGCGAGGACCAGTGCGGTCATGGCCTCGGCGACGACTGCCGCGGCGGGCACCGCGCAGACGTCGGAGCGCTGGTGGTGGGCGGCGGCCGGCTCGCCGGTGGCGACGTCGATGGTGGCCAGGGCGCGCGGCACGGTGGCGATGGGCTTCATGGCGGCGCGCACCCGCAGCGGCTCGCCGGTGGTCATGCCTCCCTCGACGCCGCCGGATCGGGCGGTGCGGCGGCGGATGCCGCCCTCCTCACCACGCTCGATCTCGTCGTGGGCGAGGGAGCCGGGGACGCGGGCGAGCCCGAAGCCGTCGCCGAATTCGACGCCCTTGATGGCCTGGATGCCCATGAGGGCGGCGGCCAGGCGGGAGTCGACGCGCCGGTCGCCGTGGACGTAGCTGCCCAGGCCCGGGGGCAGTCCGTAGGCGAGGACCTCGACGACCCCGCCGAGGGTGTCCCCGTCCTGGTGGGCCCGGTCGACCTCGGCGACCATCGCGGTGGAGGCCTCCGGGTCGAGGCAGCGCACCGGGTCGGCGTCGACGCGTTCGGTGTCGCCGGGGCCGGGCACCACGCCCTCGGGGGCGGCGGCCGCGCCCAGGGCGACGACGTGGCTGACGATGGTGATCCCGTACGCCTGCTGCAGGAAGGCGCGGGCGACCTCGCCGAGGGCGACGCGGGCGGCGGTCTCGCGGGCGCTGGCCCGTTCCAGCACCGGCCGGGCGTCGTCGAATCCGTACTTCTGCATGCCGGCGAGGTCGGCGTGGCCGGGCCGGGGGCGCGAGAGCGGGGCGTTGCGCGCCTGGCCGGCCAGGACTTCCGCGTCGACGCCGTCGGCGGCCATCACCGTCTGCCACTTGGGCCATTCGGTGTTGCCGATCTGGACGGAGACCGGGCCGCCCTGGGTGAGGCCGTGGCGGACGCCCCCGAGGAAGGTCACCTCGTCCCGCTCGAAGGCCATCCGGGCGCCCCGGCCGTGGCCGAGGCGGCGACGGGCCAGGGAGTCGGCGACCGCCTTGGTGGAGACCTCCACTCCGGCGGGCAGGCCTTCGAGGACGGCGGTGAGTGCGGGGCCGTGCGATTCGCCCGCGGTGAGCCATCGCAAAGTGCTCAAGGGTGATCCTCTGTCGTGGCGGCGCGGAACGCCGGCGTGGTGTGCGGTGGGCGGTGCCCGGCGCGTCCGGGCGCGGGTGGCGTCAGGCGTACCGGGCTGCGGACGCCCGGCCATGGCGGCCTGCGCGCTCAGACCCCGACGGCGACCGGAGGGGCCTCGATGGGACCCATGCGCTGGACCCGCCAGCCGGCGCTCATCAGGCGCTGGGCCATGCTCACGGCGGTGCCGCGGGAGACCATCAGCTCGACCAGGCCGCTCTCGCCTCCGGGCGAGTGGTCGATGGTCATGTCCTCGATGTTGACGTCGAGTTCGGCGGCGCTCGCGAGGAGCCGGGCCAGTTCGCCGGGCTGGTCCCCGATGAGTACCCGGACGGGGGCGCAGGTGGGCACCGGGTGTCCGTGCTTCCCCGGGATGCGGTCGCGGCCGCTGATGCCGCGGCCGAGGAGGTCGGCCAGGAGCGTCGTGCCCTGGGCGCGTTCGTCGGCGTCGTCGGTGGCGAGGCCCCGCAGGGCGGCCACGGTGACTTGGAGGTCCTCGGCGAGTTCGGTCAGCACGTCGGCGACCGCGGTCGCGTTGGACTCCAGGATGTCGCTCCACAGCCGGGGGTCTCCCCCGGCGATCCGGGTCACGTCGCGCAGCCCCTGGCCGGCGAGGCGGCAGGCGTCCTCCTGGACGTGCTGCAGGCGTGCGGCCATCAGCGAGGCCACGACGTGCGGAGTGTGCGAGACGCGGGCCACGGCCCGGTCGTGCGCGTCGCTGTCCATCACGACGGGCACCGCCCCGCACAGGGAGACCATCATCAGTGCCATGTTGAGCGCTTCTCGGCCGGTGTCGGCCGTGGGGGTCAGGACCCAGGAGCGGCCCTCGAAGAGGGTGGCGCAGGCGGCGAGCGGGCCGGAGCGCTCCCGGCCGGCCATGGGGTGTCCGCCGATGAAGGTGGCGGGGTCGGCGCCGGCGGCGATGACGCCGATCTCCGGTTCGGTCTTGACGCTGGCGACATCGGTGTAGGAGCGGGCGAGGCCCAGCTTCTGCTGGGCGGCGAGCACCGCGCCGACGTGGGCCGGCGGTACGGCCAGGATCGCCAGGTCGACGGTGTTCTTCGGGGGGCCGACGGTGCCGGCGCCGAGCGAGGCGGCGGTGCGGGCGGCCGAGTCGTTCTCGTCGATGAGGTGGACGGGGACCCCGCGAGCGGACAGGGCCAGCGCGATGGAGGTTCCGATGAGTCCCGTTCCCACCACTGCGGCGGAGCGGATCATCTCGGCTCCCCGGCCACGACGAGGTCTCTGCGCAGGGCCGCCGCGCCGCCCAGGTAGATGTGCTTGATGTCGGGCTTGGCCAGGTCCGTCTCGGCGTACGCGAGGATCCGGACGACGCGGGGCAGGGACCCGGCGATGTCCAGTTCCTGCGCACACATCAGCGGCACGTCGGTGACGCCCAGTTCGCGGGCGGCCACCGCCGGGAACTCGCTGACCAGGTCCGGGGTCGCCGTGAAGAGCACACTGACCAGGTCGTCCTGGTCGAGCCCGTTGGCGGCGAGCATCTCCTGGAACAGCGTCCGGACCCCGTCCAGCAGGTGGACCCGCTCGTCGACTTCCAGCTGGATGGCACCGCGCAGGGCACGCACGGACATGGTCTTCTCCCTTTGCTGAGGACGGTACGTCGATCGGTCGCGCGGGATCAGGCGGCGGCGGGTACGGCTTCGCGGCGGGCCGCGCCCGACGCCTCGCGGTCCCGGTACAGCTCGGCGACCTGGAAGGCCAGGTCGAGGGACTGCTTGCGGTTCAGGCGCGGGTCGCACGAGGACTCGTAGCGCTGCCCGAGGTCGGCGAGACGGACCTCGGCGCCGCCGCCGACGCACTCGGTGACGTCGTCGCCGGTCAGCTCGATGTGGATGCCGCCGGGGTGGGTGCCGAGCGCGCGGTGGACCTCGAAGAAGCCGGTGACCTCGTCGAGCACGTCGTCGAAGTGGCGGGTCTTGTGGCCGCTGGGCGCCTCGAAGGTGTTGCCGTGCATCGGGTCGCAGATCCACGCGGGGCGGGCGCCCTCGGCGGTGACCTTCGCGACCAGCTCGGGCAGGATCTCGCGGATGTTGCGGGCGCCCATGCGGGTGATGAAGGTGAGGCGGCCGGGCTCGCGGTGGGGGTCGAGCTTGTCGATGAGGGCGAGCGCCTCGTCGGCGGAAGTGGTGGGGCCGAGCTTGACGCCGATGGGGTTGCGCACCGTGGAGGCGAACTCGACGTGGGCGCCGTCCAGCTGGCGGGTGCGCTCACCGATCCAGATCATGTGGCCGGAGACGTCGTACAGCTCGCCGGTGCGGGCGTCGGTGCGGGTGAGCGCGGCCTCGTAGTCCAGGAGCAGCGCCTCGTGGCTGGCGAAGATCTCGGAGGAGTGGACCGCGGCCGGGTCGGCGCCGCAGGCGGCGAGGAAGGTGAGGGCGTCGTCGATGTCGCCGGCGAGGCGCTCGTAGCGCTCTCCGACCGGGGAGGCGGCGACGAAGTCGCGGTTCCACTCGTGGACCTGGCGCAGGTCGGCGTAACCGCCGGTGGTGAAGGCCCGGACGAGGTTCAAGGTGGCGGCGGAGGAGTGGTACATCCGCTTGAGCCGCTCGGGGTCGGGGGTGCGGGACTCGGCGGTGAAGGCGAGGCCGTTGACCGAGTCGCCCCGGTAGACGGGCAGTTCGATCCCGTCGCGGATCTCGGTGGGCTTGGAGCGCGGCTTGGAGTACTGCCCGGCGATCCGGCCGATCTTCACGACGGGCACGGAGCTCGCGTAGGTGAGGACGGCGGCCATCTGGAGCAGTGTGCGGACCTTGTCGCGGACCTGGTCGGAGCTGACGGCGTCGAAGGTCTCGGCGCAGTCGCCGCCCTGGAGGATGAAGGCCTCGCCCCGGGCGACGTCGGCGATCCGGTCGCGCAGGCGGTCGCACTCCCCGGCGAAGACCAGGGGCGGGTAGGAGGAGAGGTCGTCGAGCGCGGAGCGCAGGGCGACGGGGTCGGGGTAGGCCGGCTGCTGGGCGGCGGGCAGCAGCCGCCAGGAGTCGATGGCCGTGGCGTGCGTGGCGAGGGTCATGGTGGCTGTGCCTCGATCGGTTTCGGTGGAAAGGGAGGAGGTTGGGCCTGTCGCCGCCCGGGTGGTGGCCCGGGGTGCCGGGGGACCGCACGGCGTTTTCGGCCGTACGGTCCCCGGGCGGGCAATCCGTTTGCTCGAGCCTGTCTCGCCGGAGGCTTAGACCGGCTCGCGCACCTCGGCGGCCACGGGCGCCTGGACCTCGGTCTCCTGGCCGGCGGCCTGGTGACCCTTGGTGAGGCTGAAGAAGATGAGCCCGCCGACGCCGAGCACGGCGATGACGATGCCCATCGGGACGGCGCTGTCCTCGCCGGCGAGGCCGACGAGCGGGACGACAGCGGCGCCGATCAGGTGCTGGGACAGGCCCAGCAGGGCGGCGGCCGAGCCGGCCACGTCACCGTGGTCCTGCAGGGCCAGTGCGAAGGAGTTCGGCAGGACGAGCCCGACGCTGGAGACGACCAGGAAGAGCGCGACGAGCATCGGGGCCAGACCGGCGTCGGTGACGACGACGGCGAGCAGGGCGAGGCCGCCGACCGCGGAGACGGTCAGGCCGGTCGCGAGCAGGGCGCGCGGGCCGGTCTTGTGCACGATGCGGCCGCTGACCTGCGCGGCGATGACCAGGCCGAGGGCGTTGACCGCGAAGACGGCGCTGAAGCCCTGCGGGGACATCCCGTGGATGGACTGGAGCACGAAGGTCGAGCCCGAGATGTAGGCGAACATCGCGGCGAAGGCGAAGCCGCAGGCCAGGTTGTAGCCGACGAACACCCGGTCGGTGAGGAGCCGGCGGAAGATCGGGCCGGTGGCCTTGAGGCCGCCGCGCACGCGCCGTTCGGCGGGGTGCGTCTCCGGCAGGCCGCCCGCGACGCCGAAGAGCATCACGGCGCCGACGATGGCGAGGGCGATGAAGATGCCCTTCCAGGAGGTGAGCAGCATCAGCTGGCCGCCGAGGACGGGGGCCAGGATCGGCGCGATGCCGGTGATGAGCATCAGCATGGCGAAGAACCGGGCCGCGGCGGGCCCGGTGTGCCGGTCGCGCACGACGGCGGAGGCGATGACGATGCCGGTGGCACCGCCGAGGCCCTGGAGCGCGCGCAGCCCAACGAGGGTCCAGATGTTCGGGGCGAAGGCGCAGAGCAGCGCGGTGACGGCGAACAGCGCGAGTCCGGCGATGAGCGGGCGGCGGCGGCCGAGGGCGTCACTGACCGGGCCGGCGATGAGCTGGCCGATGCCGAGGCCCAGCAGGCAGGCCGTGAGGCTGAGCTGGGCCGCGGAGGCGCTCGTCGACAGGTCTTCGGCGATCTGCGGAAGGCCCGGCAGGTAGGCGTCGTTGGACAGCGGTCCGAGGGCGGTGAGCGCACCGAGGATGATGGCGAAGCGGGCGAGCCCGGCGCCCTTCGGTGTGGCGGGTGAAGTCATGGTCGGATCCCCTCCGGGGAACGCGGATCAGTAGGCGACGGTGATGCGGGACTGGATCGCGTCGCCGCGCTCCAGTACGTCCGCGAAGGCGACCGCGTAGTCCGCGATGCTGATGCGGCTCTGGCCTTCGGCGTCCACCACGAGCTGGTCACCGCCGACGCGGTAGCTGCCGGTGCGCTCGCCGGGCTCGATCTGGGCGGCCGGCGAGATGAACGTCCAGTCCAGGGCGTCGGCCTTGCGGTAGAGGCCCAGGGCCTCGCTCTGGGCGAGCGCGTTCTGCTTCCAGACGGCCGGGAAGTTCGGGTTGTCGATGACCTTGACGCCCGGGGCCACCTCGAGGCTGCCGGCGCCGCCGAGGACCACGACGCGGCGTACGCCGCTGCGGGTGAGGCCCTCGATGAGCGCGTTGGCCGCACCGACGATGATCTTGTGGTCGTCGTCGACGCCGAGCTTGGGACCGACGGCCGAGGCCACCGCGTCGTAGCCCCGCGCGGACAGTTCGGCCACGGTGTCGGCGCTGGTGGCGTCGCCGGCGACGACGTTCAGGCCGTCGTGGCTGTTGCCCGCGATCTCGCCGGTGCGGGTGACGCCGGTGACGGAGTGCCCACGGGAGAGCAGCTCACCGGCGATGGCGCTGCCGATGTGTCCGCTCGCTCCGAAAAGCAGGATGTTCATGGTGTGCCTCTTCTTCTTGGGTGTATCTCGCGGGGTGTTGTCGGGCTCGGGACGTCCGCGGGCTAGTCCTCTTCCAGGAAGTCGGGCTGCTCGCGGATGATCTCGTCCCAGAGCAGCTGGAAGCTGAACCAGCCCAGCTGCTCGTTGCCGAAGCCGTCCCCCGCGGCCACGGCCTGCTCATGGGTGAAGCTCTTGGGCGTGCCCGCCGCCCGGGCGAGCAGCTGCACCTGGGCGCAGCTGTCGTAGGTGAAGAACCAGTGCACGGCCTCGTCCAGCGATCCGCCGACGGTTATGAGGCCGTGGTGGCGCAGCAGGATCGCGCGGTTGTCGCCGAGCTTCTCCGCGATGTCCCGGCCGAGTTCGGCGGAGACCGAGGGGCCCTCGTACTCTTCGTAGAGGACCTGGCGGTTGTAGAAGGCGGCGGACTCCTGGTCGATGGGGTCCAGCAGGCGGCCCAGGGCGCCCAGCGCGCGGGAGTGCGCGGTGTGGCCGTGGGCGGCGGCCGTGGCACCCGGCTGCATCTCGTGGATCGCCGAGTGGATGACGAAGGCGCTCGGGTTGACCCGGTGCTTGCCCTCCACGACGTTGCCGGCGGAGTCGACGCAGATCAGGTCGGCTACGCGGACCAGGTTGAAGGAGACGCCGAAGGGGTTCACCCAGAACCGGTCGTCGTGCTCCGGGTCGCGGACCGAGATGTGGCCCGAGATGCCTTCACCGAAGCCGTACTTTCCGAACAGCCGCAGCGCGGCGGCGAGCCGCTGCTTGCGGTGGCGCCGGGTCTCCTCGTGGGTGGCGAAGACCGGCTCGCTGGGAATGGGCAGGCCGGTGTGGGTGTCTGCCAGGTAGGCGGGCCGGTCGGTCTCGGTGACGCTCATGCTCGGGGGTCCTCATCTCCGGATCGTTTTCCGGTAGCGGTACGGGTACGGGTGCGGGCGGTGGCCAGACCCTGAAGGGGCTAGACCGTGAGCAGGACCTCCTCGGATTCCCGGCTCGCTGCGGTGACCGTCTCGGCGTGCTGCAGGATCGCGCCGACGATGTCCTGGCTGCGGTCGACCAGCGAGGGGATGCCGAAGGTGAAGAAGAGCGAACCGGCGGCTATGTTGCCGAGCCCGTACAGGCGCGGGTCGGGCCTGCCGTTGGTCGTGAGCTGGCTGGTCGGCCGGGCTATGTGCAGGCCGCCGTGGGGGTGCCGGCTGGCGACCCGGCTGCGCATGAGCGAGGTGACCAGGGGCGCGGCGCTCGTGGGGATGCGCCCCTCGGAGGCGTTGACGGCGCTGACGACGCGGTCGGCCGTGAAGTTGTGGCCCTCGGCGGTGACGACGTCGAAGCCCGCCTCGGGGTTCGGGGTGATGTTCTGCAGTCCGGCGACGATGTCGAGCTTGCCCGCCTCGACGAGTTCGAGGAGGACTCCCGCGCTGCCCGGCGGCATGGGGCAGCACAGGCTCATGATCGTGCGGTAGTGGGCGCGCAGCAGCTGGACCTTGTCCTGCTCGCGCAGCATCGGCCAGACGTCGGGTCCGGTCTCGGGGACGGCGCGCTGCAGGATCCGCAGGCCCATGTGCGGGGAGTCGACCTCTTCGATCTGCCGGCGCAGCCGGTCGACCGGGTCCTCCAGGTCGACCCGGATGATCTCCGAGACCACCGCGTCGAGGTCGGCGCCGACGTCGCGGAACTCGGCCCGCATGATGGTGGCGATGTCCTCGAGGGTGATCTCGGGGTGGGTCGTGGCCAGCGCTTCCATCCGGTGCGGGGTGAAGTGCCGCAGCTCGAAGGGGACCGCCTTCTGCCGGACGCCGGGCAGGACGCCCCGGCGCGACATGAGGCTGATGCGGCCCTGGTGGCCCTGGGCGGCGAGGGACAGGATGATGTCGATGGCGGTCAGCCCGCTGCCGATGACGGCGACGTGGTCGTTCTCGCCGACGTCCGCGAGCTTGTTGACGATCGGGTACGGGTCGCCGACGAAGCCCTCGGTGCCGGCCAGTCCGTAGACGTCCTTGGGGCTGTCGCCGCCGACGCACAGGATGGCGTAGTCGAAGGCGCGGGCGCGGCCGTTGCCGGTGCGCAGCAGCACCCGGTTGGCGGCGCGGCTGGCGGAGGTGACTCCCTCGCCGACGAGGTCGACCCGCCATCCCTGGCGGCGCAGTTCACCGAGCGCGGCGTAGGCCGTCTGCTCCAGGTACTCGCCGTAGACGGTGCGGGGCGCGAAGCGGCTTCCGGACCACCGGTCGACTCCGGTGCGGACCCCTATGACCTTGTCCCGCGTCTCCAGCCAGTTCTCGAAGTGCTGGAGGTCGCCGGCGCGCACGGACATGTCGTCGGGTGTCGCATTGACCTTGAGGGTCTCGGTGTCCACCTGGTAGGCGCGGCCGCGCCACAAGTGCGGTGACGGTTCGAAGACCGTGAGGCTGCCTGGTTCGCTCTGTGTTCGGGACAACGCGTCGATCAAGCAGACTGCAGCCGCGCCTCCTCCGACGATACCGATCGAGAATCCACGGGACATGTGTCAGTCACCAATCAATTCGTGGAAGGCGCTGGGTCGTCGTGCGCCGGCCTTGCTGTCCGCGATCACGGGGCCCTTCCTCGCCTACTCCGGGGATTCAGTGGAGGCCGCCGGCCACCCCCGGTGCGGCGGGGGTGAAGCCGGTCAGCCGATGGGACTCGCTGCCACTCAGGCGGCGGAGTTCTTGAAGTTCTTCATCGAGACGGTGAAGTCACCGCGGTTGGCGCGGTAGTCGATGCAGTACTCCTGCGGGTACCAGCCACCGATCTGCCACTGCTGCGGCTGCTTGATGGGCCAGCAGCGGCTCGGGTTCACCCCGGCCTCGATGCCCTCGAACCAGGCCTTCGTGATCATCGGCTCGAGGAAGCTGATCTTGGCGTCGTAGGCGCCGTAGATGAAGGTCTGCGTGAAGGCGATGGAGCTCCACTCGGGCGAGTTCAGGTCGATCAGGTGGTTGCCCATGGCCGCCTCGGCCACGCCGTTGTCCTTGTAGTCCTGCGGCATGAACTGCGGGGCGAGCGGCTTGGTGGCCGTCGCGAAGTCGTCGCAGTTGATGGCCAGGCCGCACGGACCGCTGCGGATGGCGTCGCGCTCCGCCTTCGACTGCGTGTAGAAGTGGAAGTCGAAGTGCGGGGTGTCGTAGATGTGCTCGGGGCCGTGACCCATGGGGTTGAAGTTCACCAGGGCCCACTTGAGCGGCATGCCGGGCAGCGCGGTCAGCTGCGAGGGCAGGTCCAGCGGACGCTCGTGGCCGCCGACGCACTCGGTGTGCTGGTCGACCGTGCCGTCGGCGTTCATGTCGAAGCAGTGGTGGCCGTCCGTCATGGTGGTCGGCAGGCCGGTCAGCATGGACTTGGGGAAGACGATGCCGACGGTCTGCGGCTTGTTGCCCGTGACCTGCGCGTAGGTGCGCACCGTGCCGTTGCCCAGCGCGCTCGGGGTGCCGTACGACACGCACGGGCCCCGGTAGGAGGGCGTCTCGTCGAGCAGGACCTGCGACGCCCACTGCGCGACCTTGACGTTGCGCTCGCGGGTCGGGGCGTCCGCCGTCACCAGACAGACGCTCACCGAGCCCGTGGTGGCGGCAGCCGCCTCCGGGCCCGACCCCGAGGCCTGGGCCGGGATGGTCGGCCAGATCAGCAGGGTCAGACCGGATATCGCCAGCGCCGCTCCGAGGAGCGCCCGCCAGCTCAGGAACTTCTTCGCTCGCACGTCACACCTGTTCCAGTTCGAATCTGTGGAATCCGCCCTGAAGGAAGATCAGGGGGGTCTGGGTCTCACGGGCACCCATGGCGAGGACCTCACCGATGACCATCACGTGGTCACCCGCGACGACGTGGTCGCGCAGGGTGCACTCCATCCAGGCGGCCGCCTCGAACAGGAGCGTCCCGGTGGCCTCGCCCGGGGCGCCGGGCACCTCGGTCAGCGCCTGGTCGCGCTCGGGCCGCCGGCGCGCGAACGCGCGGGCGGTGGACTCGCCCTCGGCTCCGAGGATCGAGATTCCGACGACGCCGGTGCGCATCAGCTCGGCGAAGAACTCCGAGTCGTGGCGGAAGCTCAGGGACACCAGCGGCGGTTCCAGTGAGACGGAGGTGAGCGAGTTGACGGTGATCGCGTTGTGGGTGCGCACGCCGTCCTTGTCGGTGTACGTACTGACGACGCAGACCCCCGTGGCGAAGGAACGCATCACATCGCGCAGGTCGTGGTTCATGGCCGGGCCTCTCTGCTGGGCGCGGACGGGTGCGCGCGGAGCTTTCGCCGCGGCACCCGTCCGTACGCGCTCTGACGGGTCAGTTCTCCTGGGCCCAGCGGCCGCGGGTCCAGCCGTCGAGGTCGTAGTCGTCCATGGCCTTCTGGACGAGGGCGCCGTAGTTGTCGAGCAGACCGGCGCCGCGGGACCAGTTCAGGGTGTCGAGACGCACCTGGTCGGGGCCGCCGGCGTAGTTGAGCTCGTACAGCTCGTGACGGGCGCCGAACTCGGTGCCGATCGCGTCCCAGGCCAGCTTGAAGAGCTTGGTGCGCTCCTCGGCCGTGGCACCGGTGCCGCGGTAGTAGCGGTCGAGCAGCGGACGCAGTTCCGGGTTCTGCAGGTCCTTGCCGCTGGAGGGCGTCATCAGCAGCGCGCCCGCGAGGTGCTCCTCGAAGAAGCGGTGCGTGCGCTCCCAGCTGAGCGGGGCGAGCGCCCGGTAGCCGGCCGAGTAGTCCATGCGCGGCAGGACGGTACCGGCCGGGCCGGCCTCCGGGTCCAGGGCCATGGCGGTGGTGACGGCCCAGGTCTGGTGGCGCCAGGCCAGCAGCTCGCCGAGGCCGGCCTGGACGCCTCGGAAGCCGTCCGTGCCGTTGATGCGGGTGCCCTTGTCGAGGATGCCCGCCATGAACTCGAGCTTGACCGACATGCGGATCGCGCCCTGGAAGAAGCCGCGGGAGAGCAGGCCGGAGCGCGGGAAGTACTGGTGGATCTTCTCGGTGTCCCGGTAGATCAGGACGTTCTCCCACGGGATGAAGGCCTTGTCGAAGACCAGCACCGCGTCGTTCTCGTCGAACCGGCTGGAGAGCGGGTTGTCGAACGGGCTGGTGGCCTTGCCCTCGTAGGAGGTGCGGCAGACGACCTTCATGCCGGGGGTGTTCAGCGGGGCCATGAAGGCCAGCGCCATGTCCTCGGCCTTGCCGGCTTCCAGGTTGGCCAGGTGGATCTGGCCGACGAAGGCGACGTTGCTCAGCGCCGAGGCGGTGGCCATGAGCTTGGCGCCCTCGACGACGATGCCGTCCTCGCGCTCCTCGACGACCTTGAGGTAGACGTCGCGGATCTCGTGCGCCGGCTTGTTGCGGTCGACCGGCGGGTTGACGATCGCGTGGCTGATCGAGAGGCCCTGGCGGGCGTACTTCTCGTACCAGGCGCGGGCGTTGTCGCCGAAGGGCTCGTAGAAGTCGTGGGTGACGGCCAGGCCGGCCATGAACGACGCCTTGTAGTCGGGCGTGCGGTTCATGAAGCCGTAGCTCAGGCGGGCCCAGTGCTCGATGGCGTCGCGGGCCTTGATGAGGTCCTCGCCCGAGTGCGCCGGGGTGAAGAAGCGGTGGACGCGGTAACCCGTGTACCGGTCGACCGTCGTCATCAGGTCCTTGGTGTCCGGGTGGTGGAGCGCGTCGTAGAGGTGCGCGGTCGACCTCGCGGCGTTGGCGAACGCCGGGTGCGTCGTCACGTCCTTGACGAGCTCGCCGTCCACGAAGACCTGGCGACCGTCGCGCAGGCTCTCCAGGTAGGAGTCGCCCGTCATGAGGTCGTTCGGAGCCTCGTCGGCCGACTGATCCACTATCGGGACCTGACCCATTTTGGTGTCCTCTCCAGGGGTAATACACGCGACCGCTGCCGGACGCACAGTTCGATTGGTCCGAGCGTAAGCTCGGCTTCCCATCTGCTCTTGCGGGGCCGCGCACGAACAATTGCCCATCTACGCCAACTCTGGCGGCTTGAGGTGCTTGACTGCCCGTCAACGGGTAGGCGTGGGACGCGGGTTGTCATTTGCAAGAAGGCTTTGACAACTGTCGGAATATTGCGGAACAATGAATTCCGAATACCCGGAAAAAACTCTGGCCCGGCGTGCATCCAGGAAATTCGGATACACGGCCGGGCCCTACGAAAAAGAATGGCTAAACGTGTCCGGAGGCCGTCAGGCGGCCGGACGGGTGTGGCCGGCCGAGGCAGCGTCTATGCAGGCGGCTTCGGCGATCAGGATGATCTTCTCGGCGTGCGGAAGCAGTCGTATGCCCGCCTCGGTGAGCTGGACACGGCCGCCGGCGCGGTGGAACAGCGGCGCCCCGATGTAGTCCTCGAGGTTCTTGATGTGGGCGGTGACGCTGGGCTGCGAGTAGTGGAGGTTCCTAGCGGCGCGAGTGAAGCTCATCTCGGCGGCCACTTCGCGGAACGAGCGTAGCTGCTGGAACTGCACGGCAGAGGCTCCCTTCTGCGAGGCTCAAGCCCCGGAGCATGAAACATACCACGGTGCAGGTATAACTGCAGCACGCGGAGCCGCGGTTCCATCCTTTGGACACCTGCGGACATACCTGTGGCCATGCCCTCTGGGAGGACATGGCCACAGGTCAGCCGCCGCTTAGTGGTTGACAGCGGGTCTTGCGGAGTGGACTAGTCGGACATCTCCATCGGGGAGAGGAGGTCCCTTGCGATCTGCGGGAGCAGACGGTCGATCAGGACGCCCGTGCGCGCGGATCCGTCGGCCGCGCGCGGGATCACGTCCACGGCCACCGCGTGCGAGAGCACCCAGGGCATGCGCCGCTCGCAGGCGGCCAGCGCGGCCTGACGGCCGCCGGCCTCCTGGTCCTCTTCGAGGAGCGGCACGAAGGCCACGACCAGCGTCTCGCCCACCTCGGGCAGCTGCGTGCGCATGACGGCGATGTCCTGGACGCACGGCAGGTCGAGGAGTTCGAGTTCGAGTGCGAAGAAGGCCGTCTCGAAGTCCTCCACCAGCACCTCGTCGTACGGCTGGTCGTCGAAGGAGGGCAGGTTCACGCGGACATCTCCTGTTGCATCGACTGCTCAAGCTGCAGGTTCAAGGTGATGATGGGCAGCACCGCGTCGAGCAGGTCCCCGGTGCGGATGCGGCCCGTCGGGCTGTAGGGGATGGTGTCGACCGCGATGACGTGCGCGGGCAGCGACGGGACCCGGCGGGCGCAGGCCGCGCTGAGCGCCTCGTAGCCGGTGGCCTCGCGGCCGACCGCGACCGCGATGAACGCCACCACGATCGCGTCCCCCAGCACCGCGTCGCTGACCCTCATGACGGCGGTGTCGCGCAGGCAGGGCAGGTTGAGGAGGTCCGACTCCAGGCGGAACAGCTCGGTGTCGACCGCCGAGTCGCGGACCACCACGGGCACTTCGGTGACGCGCCCGGTGACCAGCAGCCGGCCGGTCTCGTCGAGGTGGCCGGCCTCGTCGGTGACCAGGAAGCGCTCCTCGCCCCAGCCGAGGTCCAGGCTCGCCGTGTGCGTCTCGCCGTCCAGGTAGCCGTCCATCACCTGGTGGCCGGCGAAGGCGAGCCGCCCGGTCTCGCCCTGCTCCACCGGCTGCCCGTCCTCGCCGAGTACGGCGACGGTGGTGCCGAGCGTGGCGTGGCCCGACCGCGGCGGCGAGACCAGCAGTTCCTCGGGGCCCATGACGGCGGTCAGCCCGGTCTCCGGACTGCCGAGCGCGGTGTGGAGCACCGGGCCGAGCCGCTCCCAGGCCGTGTTGACGGTCCATCGGCCCAGGTGGGCGCCCGGGGTGAGCAGGAAGCGCAGGTGGCGGGTGCGCGGCGAGGGCTCGGCGTCCTCCGGCAGCCCGAGCACGCCGTGCAGGGCCGACGGGGTGATCACACCGGTGCTCACGCGCTCGGCGACGAGCAGCGTGCTCAGCGTCTCGGGGCCGGCGCCGTCCGCGAGGACGACGGTGGCGCCGATGCCGAGCATCGTGCGGGTCAGCGCGAGGGCGGTGGACTCGGTCGGCGGGGCGGAGGCCAGGTGGACGTCGTCCCGGTTGAGGCCGAACTCGTCGACGAGGTCGACGAGGTGGCGGCCCTCGGAGGGGGTCCGGCGTACGGCGATCCGGGACGGGCCGTCGCTGCGCGCACTGACCGCGAAGGACTCGTACGGCCGGGGCGCGGGCAGGGAGCGCAGCGCTTCGGCCGAGGTCAGGAGGTCGAAGTTGAGCGCCTGGTGCCGGCCCGGGGCGGCCGGCGCGCCGGGGGCGGAGACTCCGTCCAGCAGGACGTGCACGGCCTGCGGGCCGCTCGGCCAGACCAGCTGGTCGAGGGTGGCGCGGTGTTCCGACGTCACGAAGACGACGGCGGGCTCCAGCCAGGTGAGCACCTGGCCCAGGTCCTCCGCGCCGCTCTGCGGGTCGAGCCCGGTGCAGGAGACTCCGAGCGTCGCGCAGGCGCTCATCGCGACGGTGAGCTGCCAGCTGTTGCCGGCGAGGAAGACCGCCCGGACCGCGCCCTCGGCGGGCAGGTGCTCGGTGAGTCCGGCCGCGGTGCGCTCCACGGTCTCCGCGAACTGGCCCCAGGTCAGCCGCACCTGGCCGTCGACCAAGGCATCCCGCGTCACGCCGCCCGCCGCGTGCCGGCGGATGTCATCGAGCTTGATCATGTGGGTCTCCGTGGTCGGTCAAGAGCCTCGTGTGTGGCTCGGGGCCTCGCTCATGGAAACAAACCTGCATGAAGGTACGCAACCATCATCGGAAGTTCTGATGCGGATGCCCCGAACGCCGCATCAGGTGCGAAAACACCTCCGCCGGGCGTCGAAGACGCCCGGCGGAGGGAAGCGCGTTTCCGCAGGAGGTACTAGGCCTGGACCCCGGCAGGCTCCGCGAGTTCGGCCTCGGCCCGCTCCCGCAGGCATTTCTCCAGGTCGGCGACGACCCGGTCGGCCCGGCCGGGGGCCATGTCCAGCTCGGCCAGCACGGTCGGCAGCGCGATGATCGGCATGATGTGCTTGAGCAGGACGGACACCCGTACCTCCAGGTCCTCCCAGTCGGACATCACTTCCGAGAGCACCTGGCATCCGGTGAAGGCGCCGACGAAGAGGTTGGCGACCGCGTCCAGGTCGACGTGCGCGTGGAGTTCACCGCACTCCCGGGCCCGGCCCAACGCGAAACGGTTGTGGTCGATCCAGTCCTGGTAGGGCCGCAGGCGGTCCGCGTGATGACTGCCCCTCTCCAGGGAGAGCCGCAGACTGCCCTGCACGATCGGGTCACTGCGGATCTGGACCGCGAAGAGCATGCCCTTGTCGATCAGCTCCTGGAGCCGGGTGCTCCGCGGCACGAGCGGGAAGCCGAGCGTGTCGATCTGGCTGGCCAGCACGGCCTGGGCGAGCTCTTCCTTGCCCTTGAAGTAGTAGTAGAAGGCGCCCTTGGTGAGCCCGAGCCGCTGGTAGACGTCCGCGATCGTGGCCCCGTTGAAGCCCTTTTCCGCGAACACGGCGCCGGCGGCCTCGACGATGAGTTGCCGGGTTCGCCGGGAATGCTCCTTCTGGGACACCCTCGCTCCTTCCATGTTCCTGGCGGCCAAGTTTCCACCTCCTCGGAGGTACCGAGCATGTCACCGAAAACAGCCGTTGCAAATTATACCAGGCAGCACGTATCTTGCGGCGACCGGGACATACCATCGCTGGCTCGAATCTGCCTTGAGCCCGGAGGGGGAGTTCATGTTAATCACGTCATATCTGGACACAGACACCCAAAGACAGCCAGCCGGGGTCGCAGAAACAAGGCCTTCAGCCGTACCGAACTGGCTTGTGCACCGTCCCGCAACCTCAGAAGTGTTCTTGTCGAGCTGGGAACGCACCGGAACCGACCGTTTCAAGGTGACCCTGCGCTGGCCGGAAAACCATCCGTTCCATACCGCGCTGCACGGTTTCCGCTCTCCCACCCTGATAGCGGAGGCCATCCGCCAGGCGGGAATCCTGATATCGCACGCCGAGTTCGGCGTCCCGCTCGGCCATCACTTCCTGATGTCCGACCTCAACTACACGATCGAGCCCGAGCTCCTGGACGCGGCCGACGAGTCACCGGTGTACATCGACGTCACGTGCTCGGCCATCCGGCGCCGCGGGACCCGCTTCGCCGGCATGACCTGCCACATGGCGCTGGTCCGGGACGGCCGGGTCATCGCGACCGGCGACGGCAGCCTGACGTGCACTTCCCCCGCGGCGTACCGCCGGATGCGGGGCGCCTACGCGGACGCCCGCCCCCTGCTGCCCGTGCCGGAACCGGTGCACCCCGCCCTCGTCCGGCGGACCGAGCCGAGTGACGTCCTGCTGGCGCCCACCCGGGATCCCCGGTGCTGGACCCTGCGGGCACACACCACCAACACGACGCTGTTCTCGCGACCCAACGACCACATACCGGGGATGGTCCTGATGGAGGCCACCCACCAGGCCGCCTTCGCCGTCGCGGGCAGTACCCGGCTCTACCCCACCTCGCTCCGCCTGGCCTTCGACCGCTACGCGGAGTTCAACTCGCCCTGTCTGATCCAGGCGCAGCCGGTGACCCGGGCGAAGGACAACACCCTCTCCCTGAGCGTCACCGGCCACCAGAGCGGGCGGCGGGTCTTCCTCGCCCTGCTCGAAGGCATTCCCGTTTCCGCCTGATCTCCGCCCTTTCCAGCAATGAGGAAGGGGTGTCCGACGATCCACGAGGCGAGACGTCCGAGAGTGAAGTGGCGGGAAGGCCATCACCGTGCCAGCCTGTGACGTCGCTCGATTCCACACCAGAAGAAGCTGTAGGGGGGGATACTCCTGTGAGCAGGCAGTGCCCGTTCGTCATCGATCCGCTCGGCCAGGACATTCACGGAGAAATCAAGGAAATACGCTCCCGTGGCCGCGCCGTGAGGATCGTGCTCCCCGGTGGAGTGGAGGCGTGGTCGGTCACTGACTACGCGCTCGTGAAACGCCTGCTCACCGATCCCCGGGTGTCGAAGGACGCCTACCGGCACTGGCCGGCGTGGATCAACGGAGAAGTGACCGAGGAGTGGCCGCTGGCCATTTGGGTCTCGGTGCAGAACATGGTCACCGCGTACGGCGAGGAGCACGCCCGCCTGCGCAAGCCCGTGGCAGGGGAGTTCACCATGCGTCGCGTGGCGGCCCTGCGTCCGCGGGTCGAGGAGATGGCGGCCGGCCTGTTGGACCGCCTGGAACAGGCTCCGGCGGGCCGGCCAGTGGACCTGCGCAAGGAATTCGCCCACGTACTGCCGCACGCCGTCGTATGCGAGCTTTTCGGAATTCCGCATTCCACACGCGATCCGCTCCAGCGGATCATCGACGGTTTCTTCGCCACCTCGATCACCGCCGAGGACGCGGTGGCGAACGGCATCGCCATGTACGAAACCATGAACGAGGTCGTGGCGTACAAGAGGGAGAACCCCGCCGACGACCTGACCTCGGGACTCGTCGCCGCCCGCGACTCGGGCTCGGCGGAAATGAGCGAGAAGGAACTGCTCGACAATCTCATCCTCCTCTTCACCGCCGGATACGAGACGACGGTGAACCTCATCGACAACGCGGTCGCCTCGCTCCTCACGCACCCCGAACAGCTCGCGCTCGTGCGGGCCGGGAAGGCTTCGTGGGAGGACGTGATCGACGAGTCCCTCCGCGTGGACCCGCCCGGTGCGCACAGCATCCTGCGCTACGCCGTCGAGACCATCGAGATCGACGACGACGTGCGGATCCCGCAGGGCGACCCGATCGTCATCTGCTTCGCCGGCTCGGGCCGCGACCCCCTCCACCACGGCGACGACGCGGACCTCTTCGACATCGGCCGCGCCACCCGCGCCGATCACGTGTCGTTCGGGTACGGGGCCCACCACTGCCTCGGTGTGAACCTGGCGCGCATGGAGGTCGCCATCGCGCTGTCGGCCCTCTTCGACCGGTTCCCCGATCTCGCCCTGGCCGTACCGGCCGGGGAACTGCGACCCAAGTTCTCGTTCGTCTCGAACGGCCACCGCACGCTTCCCGTGCTCCTGGGCCTGCCCAGGGCATCGGTTTCCGGCCAATAATGCCCGGGCGACCGCTTCGGGCAGACGACACCGGACCGCACCACACGAAAGACTCCGTCATGAAGGAACAGACCGGCCTCCTCGTAGGCAAGCGCGCCCTGATCACCGGTGCGAGCAGCGGCATCGGGGCCGCCGCCGCCCGGGTGTTCTGCGAGAACGGGGCGTCGGTGCTCATCACCGCCCGGCGCGAGGAGGAACTGGCCGCGCTCGCCCGCGAACTGACGGACCAGGGCTTCACCGCGGCCTACGCCGTCGCCGACGTGTCCGACGCCGAGGAGGTCGAGCGGGCGGTGGCCCGGACGGTGGAGCTCTTCGGCGGTCTGGACATCGCTTTCAACAACGCCGGGCTGGGTACCGTGCCGGAGCCGCTGCACCTCACGCCGGACGCGGACTTCGAAGCCGTCATGGCCACCAATGTGCGCGGCACGTGGAACTGCATGAAGCACGAGATCGCCGCGATGCTTCCGGGCGGCGGGGCGATCGTGAACAACAGCAGCGTCGCGGGGCTGGTCGGCACCCCGGCGGGCGCACCGTACATCGCGTCGAAGCACGCGGTCATCGGCCTGACGAAGGCCGCCGCCGCGTATTGCGCCCAGGGCATCCGGGTCAACGCCATCGCCCCCGGCACCACGCGCAGCGAGATGATGGGCCAGTGGTTCGACCTGAACCCGGGCCTGGAGGAGCACTTGCACACCATGGCCCCGCTGCCGCGCACGGCGGACCCGCGGGAGATCGCGTACGCGGCCGCGTGGCTCCTCAGCGACCAGGCGTCCTTCGTCGTCGGCGCGACCGTCCCGGTGGACGGAGGCTGGACCGCCCGCTGAACTGCCGCGCTCAGCGGGCCGAACCGAACTCGACACCGACCCTGCAGGGCACGAGCGCCGGCCGGTCGGGCCCGCCCGAGAAGAGCGCGCGGGCGTGCTCCGGATCGAGGGTGAACTCGATCCGGTCGCACTCGCGCGGTCGGTCGGGCGGACCGACGACGAGGTGGAAGGCGACCGCCCCGGCGCCGTCGCGCGAGGTGGTCACCACCGCGTCGACGACGCCGGATATGTCGTGGGAGAGCAGGGCCTCGATCTGCCGGACGTGTGCGGTGGTCATGACGGTCATGGCGGGGATCCTCCTGGTGGGTCAGCCGAGTGACGGGGCCTGGTCGAGCAGCGGGCCCGCGATGAGCGTGCGGACCTTCTGGGCGGAGCCGTGGTACGCGGTGCGATCAGGTCGTAGGCGGCCATCGCGAGGTCGAAGGACGGGCACTCCAGGTCCACGATCTCGGCGCCCGGTTCCTCCAGCGGTTCCACGGGCTCCTCGAACCTCAAGATCACGCCATTTTGGTCGACCTCGCCGGCGAACTGCTTGACGACACCCACCCGCGTGCCCTCGACCGACCCGGACCGTTCCCGCCTCGACGACCAGCGGCACGGGGACGTCGGCCGAGGTGGCGTCGAGCGGGTCGTGGCCGGCGACCGCCTCGTGCTCACGAGGCCTCCGCCGCCTCCGCGCAGGCCAGTTCGTCGGCCAGCAGCCGCCACAGACCCGCGTAGCCCTGGACGAGCTGGGCCATCGGTTCCTTGCAGTGCGTCGGCAGGCTCGCCGCGATCTTCTCCCGGTCCTGGGCGACCAGCGCGCAGGCGCCGAGCATCCGCAGCACGTCGCGCCCGGACTCGCTCAGCCGCAGGGACGGGTCCCGGCGCAGCGATTCGAAGATGCGCAGCAGCCGGTCGGGGGCGGGCTGGGGTTCGGCGACGGGCCGGCGCGGGGCGGAGCCGCGCCGGGCGGCGAGCGAGATCGGGTCGGCCGCCGATGCGGAAGCCGATGGAGGAGTCGTGGAGGAAGAAGGGGAGGAAGGGCCTCGGCGGTCGACGGGCGCGGTGTCGCCGCGCCGCGCCGGTGCGGGATCCTCCCCGCGCCGGATCCGGTCGCGTACGTCGGCCACGGTCGCGGGGGACAGTCCGGCCTCGGCGGCGATCCGGCGCAGCGAGGCACCGGGGTTGCTGCGCAGGAGTTCGCCGGCCAGTTCGCGGGCGCCGGAGGGATCGAGGGGGCGGGCCCGGCCGTCGCGGCCGACGCGGTGGCCGGTCTCGGCCGCGGCGGTGCCCTTGCGCAGCTGGGAGACCTTCCGGGCGGAGAGTCCGGTGACGGCCGCGACCGCGCGGTCCGACCAGCGGGGGCGGGAGGCGAAGACGCGTCCCGCGGCGGCGGTCCGGTCGGCGGTGGTCAGAGGCCGCCCGTGGGTGACGTTCGCCGCGACCGCCAGGAGCTCGGCTTCGCCCCGGTCGCCGTCGAAGTACCGTACGCGGATGCGGGTTTCGCCGCGGAGCGCTGCGGCGCGGAGCCGGTGGGCGCCGTCGATCACGGACATGGTCGGCCGGTGGACCAGGATGGGCGGCAGTTCGCCGTCGGCTTCCGCGAGGGTCTTCGCGTACTCCCCGTCCTCGCCGCCCGTGCGGGGCGAGAATCCAGCCGTGATCCGGTCCGTTTCCACGCTTTCCACGGGCTGGTCGAGATATCCCCGGTCGCGGAATCTGATCAGGTGGTCGGCGCTTTCTGCGTCCATCGTCTTCCCCTCGGTGAGCGGGCGCGGATGAGGGGGTGTGGTCACTGCCAGCCGAGGTCGTCCAGCCCGGTCTGACCGGGTGCGTTCTGTGCGGTGGCGGCGGGCGGGCTGCTGACGGCGGTGGTGTCGGCGTGAGCGGCGGCCGCTCCGAAGGCGGTGCAGGCGGCGAGTATTCCGGCGAGGAGCGTGCCCCGGACGATTCTGCGGGAGTTTTCGAAAGACATGTGGTTTCCGCCTTTGCAGCCGTCCTGTGTTTCGCTGACAGGCAGGAGTCTGCTGCCGGCGCGAGCGGCGGGGATAGGGGGGCCGGGACGGGCAATCCGGCCTTGGCCTACACAGTCCAGCCCCACTCGAGGACGTGCCTGTATGTCAGACCGTGCTCCACGGGTCGCTTCCGGGCAGCAGCGGCACCTCGGCCCGCTCCAGCTGCCACTCCCCCAGCACGGAGTGGGCCGAAGCGGCGTACAGCCACAGCCGCCGGGCGGCCGCCTCCGCCGCGGCCAGCGACGGAGCCCGTACGTACAGCCCGACCACGGGGGCCGCTTCGGGGTCCGGGTGGACGCTGACGTGGATCAGCCCGTCGCGCCCCTGCGCGCAGCGGGAGATGGCCGCCGCCGTCGGCGCGGGCAGCCGGGCGCCGGAGCGCGGGGGCCGCAAGTGGACGTGAACGAGATACATGGGAGGGGGTCCGGCTCCGTCGTGGAAGGGGTTTTCCGAAATCGGGGGTCAGGAAAATGCCGTAGGAAACGCGGTCCGGGAGATTGCGGATGCTGTCTTGCCGAGGGTGCGTTCGACCCGTACCGTCAGGGCAATTACGCAGCCCAGTGCCCCCAACAGCGCCTGGAACCCCCATGGGATCCGGGCTCTGAACCGGAGTTGCCATCGATGCTTGATCTCCTCGGCCTCGACGCAGTCGCCGAATCCGTCTACCGCGGAATTCTCGCCAAACCCCGGGACATCGCGGATCTGAGCCGTCAGCTCGACCTGTCGCCCGACGCCGTCCGCTCCGCTCTGGACCGGCTCAGCGAGATGGCGCTCGTGCGCGCCTCCACCGAGGACGGCGCGCAGCTGCACGCGGTCAGCCCGCACGTCGGCATGGAGATCCTGCTCGCCCGCCAGCAGGCGGACCTCGCCAGCCGCCAGCAGCGGCTGGAGGCGAGCCGCGCGGCGGCCGCGCAGCTCATCCTGGAGTACGACGGCCGCGGCGCCGGCAGCGCCGTCGACCCGGGGGTGCGCTACCTCGACGGCCTCGACTCCATCCGCGACCACCTCGCCAACCTGCGCGGCCAAGTCACCCAGGAGCTCCTGACCTTCGCGCCGGGCGGCCCCCAGACCGCGGAGAACATGCACGCCTCCAGACCGCTCAACCAGCAGTTGCTGGAGCGCGGCGTGCAGATGCGCACGGTCTACCTCGACTCCATCCGGGGCTGTCCGCACACGATGGAGTACGCGCGGTGGCTCGTCGAGCAGGGCTCTCAGGTCCGTACCGTCCCCTCGCTGCCCAACCGGATGATCATCTACGACCGCACGTCGGCGATCATCGCGGCGGACACGGGCAACACCGCGGCCGGCGCGGTCGAGGTGACTTCCCAGGGCATGGTGGCCACCTTGTACACGCTCTTCGAGAGCGTCTGGCAGGCCGGAGAGTGCCTCGACACCCAGGCCAGGCCGGACCCCGGCGAGCTCACCCGCCAGCAGGCCGAGGCGCTGAAGCTGCTCGCGCAGGGCTGCACGGACGAGACCATCGCCCACCGCCTGGGCGTGTCGTCGCGGACCGCCCGGCGCATCGCCTCCGGGCTGATGGCCTACCTCGGCGCCCAGAGCCGCTTCCAGGCGGGGGTCCACGCGGTGCAGCGCGGTTACCTGCCGACCGATCCCGAATAGCCCGGGGGCGCCGCGGCCGGCCCGGTGGCTCACGCCGCGGCCAGCACCCGGGGTGCGCCCAGCAGGTCCAGCGCCTCTTCGGCGGTGTCGGCGCTCCGGATCAGACGGCGCTCCGCGGCGGTCAGGAACCCCTCGGACACCAGGTGGTCGAGCATCGCGAGCATCGGGTCGTAAAAGCCGGCGTGGTTGACCACCACGATCGGCTTCTCCATCAGGGAGAGCTGGTTCCACGTGGCCACCTCCATCAGCTCGTCCAGCGTCCCGATGCCGCCCGGCAGTACGGCGAAGCCGTTGGACAGCCGGTACATGAGCGCCTTGCGCTCGTGCATGGACCGTACGACGAAGATCGCGCCGCGCGCACGGTCGGCCCGCTCCCGCTCGTGCAGGGCGCGCGGCACGACGCCGGTCACCGCCCCTCCCCCGCTCAGCACCCCGTCCGCGACGGCGCCCATGACACCGACCCCGCCGGCGCCGTAGACCAGGTCCAGGCCGCGCCCGGCGAGCGCCCGGCCGAAGCCGTGCGCGAAGTCCACGTGGTCCTGACGGACCCCGGGCCTGGCACCGCAGAACACCGCGATGCGTTCGCTCTTCCTGACCAGCGTTTCCATGACTCCTCAACTCCCGGTGGTATTGAGCTCGTTGGAAGGCCTCGACTGCGTCCGCTCCTGCGCCCGCGTCCGTGCCTGCGGGCTGATGCCGATGGTGCGCAGCGCCGTACGGAAGAGCACGCGGGCCCCGGCGACGAGGTCCTCGGGGGCGGTGTCCTCCTCGGGCACGTGGCTGATGCCGCCCAGGCTCGGCACGAAGATCATGCCGATGGGCGCGATGTCCGCGACCATCTGCGCGTCGTGTCCGGCGCCGCTGGGCAGCACCTCGTGCGCCAGGCCCAGTTCGTCCGCGCTCCGCTCGATCGCGGCGCGCAGCACCTCGCTCGTGGAGACCGGGTCGGAGCGGGTCTCGGCGACCACCTCGATCTCGGTGCCCGTGCTCGCCGCGATCGCCTCCAGCATCCGTCGCAGGCTCTCCTCGGCGGCCGCGGCCTTCCACACGTCCGTGTCCCGCAGGTCCACGGTCATCCGTACCGATCCGGCGATCGTGTTGGGGGTGTTCGGGTGGGGGTCGATCCGGCCCACCGTCGCCACCCGGCACAGCCCGCGCTCGCCGGCGATGTGCTCGGCGGCCAGCACCACCCGGGCCGCCGCGGCCATGGCGTCGCGCCTGCCCTTCATCGGGCTGGTCCCGGAGTGGCCGGCGGCGCCGCGCACCTCCAGGGTCAGCACCGTGCGGCCGGTGATCGCGTCGACGACGCCGATCCGGCGCCCGCTGCGCTCCAGCACCGGCCCCTGCTCCACGTGCAGTTCGAGGTAGGCCGCGACCGATCCGTGCGGCCAGCAGGCGCTGCCCAGCGCGTCGAGGTCGCCACCGGCCAGCCGCAGCTCCTCGCGCAGTCGGCGCCCCTGGTGGTCGCGGGGCTCGCGCGGCAGCCCGGCGAGGCGTCCGGCGATCGCCATGGAACCCCAGAAGGGCTGCGGGAAGAGCGCGCCCTCCTCGTTGGCGAAGGCCACGGCGACGGGCTCGTAGGGGGATTCGATCCCGCACTCCTCGAAGGTCTGCAGGACCTCCAGGGCGGCGAGGACCCCGTACGCGCCGTCGAGGCGGCCCGCGTTGACGACGGTGTCGAGGTGCGAGCCCATCATCAGGGCCTGGCGCCCCTCGCCGTAGGGGGTGTGGCGCGGTCGGATGACGATGTTGCCCGCCGCGTCCACGGACGGTACGAGGCCCGCGTCGCGCGCCTCGTCCATCAGGTACGCGCGCGCCTCGCGGTCGGCCGCGCCGAAGCCCTCGCGGGTGATCCCGCCCGTCTCCGGGTCGAGGCCGATGCGTCCGAGCCGGGCGATGCGCCGCAGCAGCCGGTCCCCGTCGATGTCGGCGCGCAGGCCGCCGGCCCGCTGGGCGAGCGTGCTGGTCATGACAGTGTCCTTCCGGTCCGTTCGGAGGTCTTCGAGTACGGCCAGGTCGACGACGCCGCTCACAGGTGCCGCCCCCACCACTCCAGTACCGCCGCGAAGCGGGCGAGGCGGTGGCTGGGGAGCCCGGAGCGGGACATGTCGTGCCCCTCGCCGGGGAAGAGGAGCATCTCGGCGGGGACTCCGCGCATGCGCAGCTCGGTGAACAGTCGCTGTGCCTGCTCCGGCGGGCAGTGCCGGTCCTCCTCGGACTGGATGATCAGCATCGGGGTGGTCATCCGGTCCACGTACGTCAGCGGGGACTGGCGCGCCCAGCCGTCGCGGTCCGCCCCGTACAGCGCGACCGCGAGGTCGACGCCGTCGTCGCTGGTGGCCGCGTAGCTGTCGATGGCGTACAGGCCGCGCTCGCCGATCATGGCCTTGAAGCGGTCGCCGTGGTGGGCGTTGAACCAGGCCGCCATGTAGCCGCCGAAGGAGCCGCCCATCACCCCGACGCGCCCGGCGTCCAGTTCGGGCAGGGTCAGCGCCGCGTCCAGCAGGGCGAGGAGGTCGACGGCCGACTTGCCCGGCAGGTCGCCCTGTACGTGGGTCCCGTGCTCGGCGCCGTATCCGGAGGTGCCGCGCGGGTTGCCGAGGACGACCGCGTAGCCGGCGCTCGCGTAGACCTGCGCCTCGTCGAAGGCGGCCGGCCCGTTGAGGGTGTAGCCCCACTGGGTGAAGGGGCCGCCCTTCACCTGGAAGACCACCGGGTGCGGTCCGGGGCCCTCGGGGCGCACCACCCAGCCCTGCAGTTCGTACCCGTCGGGCGCCGTCGCGGTGAACTCCCGCATCGGGAGCAGGTCGGCGCGCTCGGTCAGTTCGCGTCCGTAGGAGGTCAGCGTCCGCTCCGTGCCGCCGCTGAGCACCAGCAGGTCTCCGGCGCTCGTGGCACTGGTCACCACGGCGGCGATGACGGGACCCGCCGGGGTCTCGGCGACCGCGTAGCCGTTGACCTGGCGCGGGCCGGTGATGACGGGTACGGGCTCGGAGCCGTCGTAGGGGACGAGGACCAGGTTGACCTCGCCGCGCCGGTCGCCCGCGAAGTACACGCCGTCGGCGGCCGGGCGGATCATCTGGCTGGCGAAGCTGAGGTGGTGGGCGCCGCCGGTGAGGCGGCGCGGGGCGCCGGAGCCGTCGGCGGCCGGCGTCAGGACGCCGGGGGCGCTGACCGGAACCGTCCACAGGCCGTAGGTGGAGGTCGCGCAGGAGTGGTTGAACTTGTCCAGCTCGGAGCCTACGAAGACCACGGACGCGCCGTCGGCGGCGAAGCGCGGGGTGAACAGGTACATCCCGCCGTGCGTCAGGGGACGCAGGCCGCTGCCGTCGGGGGCCGCCGCCCAGATGTCGTTGCGGGAGTCGTCGCCCGCCTCCTCGTGCCGGGCACAGACGAAGACCAGTTGGTCGCCCGCCGGGCTCCACGCCAGGTCCATGTGGTCGTACGGGCCTTCCGTGACCTGGACCGCGGGCGCAACCGGGTCGAACGGGTCCGTGACGAAGACCTGGCGGGGCCGGTCGGCGGTGTAGCCGAAACCGTCCATCTGGTAGAGCAGCGTGGTGATCCGGCGCGGCGCCTCCGCCTCGGCCGGGCCCTGGTAGCGGCCCGCTTCGGGGATCCGGCTGGTGTAGGCGATCCGCGTGGAGTCGGGGCTCCAGACGGGCTGGCCCGCGCCCATCGGGTGGTCGGTGACCGGGAAGGCCTCGCCGGCGCCGTCCATCGGGAGGAGGTGGATCTGCGCCCGGCCGTGCGCTCCCGGGCGCTGGAAGGCGAGGAAGCGGCCGTCGGGCGAGAAGGCCGGGCAGCCGTCGTAGGGGCCCTGGGTGAGCCGGCGCGGCGCGCTCGCCCCGCTGGTGTCGGCGATCAGCAGCTCGGTGCTGTAGTCGTCCGCCTCCAGGACGGGGCGGGTGACCTCGAAGACGACGTGGCGGCCGTCGGGCGAGAGGGCGGGCGGCCCGAGCACGGGCAGCAGCTCGATGTCAGCAGGAAGCATGGCGTGGCCTCACAGAGTCACAGGAGGAAGAAGCGGGAAGCGGGGTCGAGGAAGAGCGCGTCGCCGGGCCGCACGTCGAACGCCTCGTAGAAGGCGTCCAGGTGGCCGAGGACCCCGTTGCACCGGAACTCGGCGGGCGGGTGCGGGTGCCGGGGCGAGGCGAGCCGCTCGGCGAGGCGGGCGGGCGTGGTCTTGGCCCGCCACATCGTGGCCCAGTGCAGGAGGAACGACCTGGTTCGGGCCGCGTCGAGCGGGCTCCCGTGCGCGTCGGCGCGGCCCGCGGGTGCCCGGCCCTCGCGCGCGGCCCTCGCATAGGCGTCGAGCGCGACCGTGACCCCGGCGATGTCGGCCATGTTCTCGCCGACCGTGCGCGTGCCGCTGACCCGCCGTCCGGGCAGGGCGGCCGGTTCGTAGCCGTCGTACTGCGCGATGAGCAGCGCGGTCCGCCGGGTGAATTCGGCGCGGTCCGCCGGCGCCCACCAGTCGCGCAGCCGCCCCTGTCCGTCGTAGCGCGAGCCCCGGCTGTCGAAGGCGTGCGACATCTCGTGGCCGATGATCGAGCCGAGCACGGCGAAGTTGCGGGCCGGATCGCCCGCCGGGTCGAAGACCGGCGGCTGGAGCAGCCCGGCGGGGACGACGACCTGGTTGAGCCCGTGCCGGTAGTACGCGGTCACCTGGTGCGGGTGGATCTTCCACTCGGAGCGGTCGACGGGGCCGCCGAGACGGGCGAGTTCCCCGGCGATGTGCCGGGCCCGCCCGCGCTTGACGTTGCCGGCCAGGTCGGCCGGGTCGAAGGGTTCGCGGTCCGAACCGGCGCCGCTCGCGCTCCCGCGCGGGGAGCCGATCTCGAACACCATCGCGTCGAGTTTGGCCAGGGCCGCCGCCCGGGTCGGCTCCGACATCCAGTCGGCCCGCTCCAGGCGCCGCCGGTAGGCGTCCGTCAGCTCCGCGGCCAGCTCGCGTACGGCCGCCACGGTGCCCGGGGCCAGGTGCTCGGCGACGTACCGCTCGCCCACCGCGTCGCCGGCGAAGGTCTCGACGAAGGAGACGGCCCGGATGCGGCGCGGCCTCGGCTCGGTGAACCCGTTGAGCAGTTGCCCGTAGAACGCGAAGTTGTCGGCGAAGACCTGGCGCGGCCCGAAGGGCACCATCTCGTGCACGTACCGCCAGCACACCCACCGCTTGAGCTCGTCCAGCGAGTGGCCGCTCCACCACGCGTCCAGCGCGTCGGGGAAACCGGCCTGGCGCATCCGCACGGTCGCCCCGCGCGGTACGTCGCCCAGCGCGGCCAGCCACGCCCCCCACGGGAACCCGTCCGCCCGGTCGGCCAGTGCGGCCGCGGTCAGCGACAGCGGACGCAGCGGCGCGCCCGGCCGGGCCGGGGTGTGCCGGGCGGCGAGCGCCGTCTCCACGGCCAGGACGGAGGCGGCCGAGCGGGCGGGTTCCGGGAGTCCCGCGTGCGCCCACATCACCGCGAGGTGGCCGAGGTAGCGCCCGCGCAGTTCCCCGTCGTCCCCGTCGTCCGCGTAGGCCGCGGCCGGCAGGCCGAGCCCGGCCTGGGAGAGGACCAGGACGTACCCGTCGGCGTCGGCGGTGTCCACGGCGACCGTGAAGTCCACCGGGCCGCCGATGCCCTGGGCCTGCAACCGGCCCAGGACGGCGGCCAGTTCGGCCGGGGTGGCCGCTGCGCGGACCGTGTCGAGGTCGGCGGCGAAGGCGCCGGCCGCGCCGAGCTCCTCGATGCGGTCCTCGTCCATGAAGCTCGCGTACAGGTCGGCGATACGGCGGCCGGCCGGGTCGGCGCCGGCCCCGGCACCGGCGGCGGCGCGGAGGATCACGGCCTCCGCGTCGGCTTCCGCCCGGTCGGAAAGGAGGGTCAGGGTGGTGGCCTCGGCCCGGTGGGCGGGCAGGACGTGGCGGTCCGTCCAGTGCCCGTTCACGAACCGGTAGAAGTCGTCCTGGGGCCTTGCGGAGAGGTCGAGTTCCACGTCGTCCGGGAGGGCGGGGGCGCCCGCGGCCGGTTCCGAGACCACCGTCATCAGACGGCCTCCGCCTTGACGTCCGCCTCGGCGGCCCGGTCGGCGTCCAGCCGCTCGGCGTCGGCCCGGTCGGCGTCGGCCCGGTCGGCGTCGGCCCGGTCGGCGTCGGCCGACTTCAGGACCCGGCCGCTGAAGAGCGCCAGCGCGATCAGGCAGAACACCCCGGCGGCGAGGAACCCGTAGCGCGGTGCCATCAGGCTCATCACCGCGCCGCCGGCCACGTAGCCGATGGCGGGTCCGGTGTTGGAGACGGCGCCCAGCGCGGCAAAGGCGCGGCCGCGGTGGGTGTCGGGGACCCGGACGTTGAGCAGGATGTGCGTCACGGTGGCCTGGGCGCCGTTGCCGATGCCGCCGAGGACGTAGAAGGGGACGATCCACCAGACGCCCGGGGCGAGGCCGGTGCCGAGGATGGCCACGGCGATGCACAGGAACGTGCCGATCAGGACGGTCTCGTACCGCAGGTTCTTCGCGCGGCGCACGAGCATCCCGCCGGGGATCAGCCCGAGCATCCAGGCCGACATGATCAGGCCGAAGGTCTCCTCGGAGGCGCCGAAGTCCTCGCGGACGTAGAAGACGATGAGGACGTTGATGATGCTCGCGGCCGCCATCACGGCGCCGCTGAGGATGAGCACCGCCGTCAGGAAGCGGTCGGACGTCACCTTGTACGGGGCCTTCGCCGGCTCGCCGCCGTCCCCGGTGGCCGCCTTCGCGGCCCCGCGGTCCGCGTGCAGCCGGGTCTTGATGAGCAGGCCGCCGACGACGACCGCCGCGAAGCTCAGCGCGTCGATCAGCAGCGGAACGGAGATCCCGAAGCGTCCGATGAGGATGCCGGCGACGCCGGGGGCGGCGACCATGCCCGCCATGGCGGTGGTCTGCGAGATCGACGAGGCGCGCGGCACGTTGTCCTTGCCGACGATCGCGCTGGGCAGCGCGCCGAACACCGGGTGGGTGAAGGCGAGTCCGGAGGACAGCAGCGCGGAGAGCCCGATGAGGACGGCCGGGGAGGTCCAGATGGTCATGGCCACGCAGATCAGGGCCTGCAGGGCGCCGACGACCACGATGAGGTTGCGGCTGTCGAAGCGGTCGGCGAACCGGCCGGTCAGCGGCGACAGCAGGACGGGCGGGACGGTCGCGGACAGCAGCAGCGCCATGACGGCGTAGGAGCCGGCGCCCTGTGCCTGGAGCTGGAGGGCGATGGCCGTCTCGGCGGCGATGTCGCCCGCGAAGGACAGGCCGCGCATCCCGGCGAGGATGTACACCTCGCGCCAGGCCCGCCGGGAGGGGGGCGGGGAGGCCTCGGTGGTGGCCGGAGTTCGGGTGTCGATGGCCATCTCGTGGCTCACTTCCCCTGGTCGTCGGTGTGGTGGGCGGGGTGCGGGGTGCTGTGCGGTGTGCTCGTCGGGATGCTCTGCGGGCCGCCGTTCACGTCCGCTACGGGGAACACGGCGTGCTCGGCGGCTTCGAGGACGCCGATCCGGGCCAGCCCGCGGGCCGCGCTCAGCGAGCGGGCCGGGTCCACCCCGGGGAAGAACTCGGATGTGGCGACCGGGCGCCCTCCGTCGAGCTCGCGCAGCGACCGGGCGACGGCGTCGGGAACGGCGAGGCGGTGCCCGCCCACCCGGATCCCGGTCTTCGTCCCGTCGCTGTCCCCGATCTCCACGGGGGCGGCGCTGCGCCGCACCAGCGAGTCGGTGGTCAGCGCGTCGACGGCGTGCAGCCGCGCGAACTCCCGGGTGCGGCCGGCGCCGGACCGCTCGCGGCCCACCCGCGCGAGGCGCTTGGCCTCCGAGACGGGCTCCAGGTGGGCGAGCCGGTCCCGGAGGAGTTCGATCTGCCGGCTCAGCCCGGCGACGGCCGCGGCTTGCGCGCCCGCGCCCCCTCCCTCACCGTCCGCGAGGTACGGGAACGCGTGGAACTCCTCGTCCTCGACCACCGCGGCGACGGCGTCCTTCAGCAGGTCGCGCCAGCGCCTCGGTTCGATCCCGACGGACAGGTGCAGCGACAGCCCGCTCTTCGCGGCGGCCGCGTGCGGGGTGCCGTGCGGCACGTACAGGACGTCGCCGGGGGCCAGCGTCACCTCGATGACCGGCTCGCCGAGCTCCTCGGCCGTGTACGAGCCCTCGTCGCCCCGGCGGACCTCCGGGGTGGCCCACACGCGCCAGGTCTTGGTGCCGTCGACCTGGACGACGTACACGTCGATCGAGTCGTGGTGCGGCGAGAAGCCGTCGTTGCGCGCGGGCGTGACGAAAAGGACCACCTCGCCCTCGCAGGCGAAGGTGTCGGTGAAGGGCGCGAGCAGCCGGCGGGCCGAGGGCAGCACGTGGTGCAGGGAGTTCCAGGTGACCGTGCCGCCCGAGCGGAACAGCTCGTACACCTTCTCCGGACTGACGGCCTCGGCGAGCGCGGCGCCGCGCGCCACGGTGCGCGTGTAGGCGCCGCTGGGCACGCCTTTGCCGCCCTTGGTCACCCGGAGGTAGGAGGGCGGAGTCGTCTCCAGGGCCAGTACGTCGTCGAGCTGCCGCACGGAGGGGAGGCCGTCGAGCCGGCCCGCCAGTGCCCCTTTGCGCAGCAGCGGCTTCTTGTTGAAATGCTCGGCGAGGAACACGTCCCGGTCGCCGACGAAATCCTCGAAGGAGTACGTCTCCACCGTCTCTTGCCTCCAGTCGTGCACGGGGACGCCCGTCGCGGACCACCGGGGGGATGGTCCGGTGGTCCGCGACGGGTCAGGTCCGGTACCGGCAGCTCGTCAGCCGGCCGCGGCCAGTTCGAACACACCCAGGCGGGTGAGCCCTTGCGCGGCCTTCGTCGAACGGAGCGCGTCCACTCCGGGGAAGATGAGGGACGCCGCGATCGACGCGTCCGGGCCGAGCGCGGCCAGGGTTTCGGCGATCGGTGTGGGTACCGCGATCTTGTGACCGTTGACGGTCATCTGGGTCCGGCCGTTGTCGCTGACGCCGAATTCCAGGGGCGCGCTGCCGCGCCGCAGACGGGCGTCCGGACCGAGCTCGTCCATGTCCGCGATGGACTGGAAGGTACGGCCCTCGGAGCTTCCCTCCATGTGCCGGCCGAGGTCCGCGAGGCGGTCCAGCTCGGCCACGGCGGCCTCGCTGTCGGCGGCCACCGTCTGCAGCCGCGCGGCGAGCGCGGCGATCTTCTCGGTGAAGCCGGACTCCGCCTCGGACGAGCGCAGTTCCCCGATGTAGGGGTACGCGTTGAACTCGTCGGCGGCGATGAGCTCCTCGACGGTCTGGCGCAGCAGGTCCTTCCACATGCGCGGGCGCATCATGACGGACAGGTGCAGCGACGCCTTGCCCTCGGCGGCCGCGGCGTGCGGGGTTCCGTAAGGGAGGTAGAGGACGTCACCCGGCTGCAGCGAGACCTCGATGTCCGGCTCCCCCAGTCCTTCGAGGGTGTACTGGGCGTTGTCCCCGAGGCGCTCGGCCGGCGGGTTCCACAGCTTCCAGTGCTTGGTGCCCTCGAGCTGGACGATGAAGAGGTCGACCGGGTCGTGGTGGGGCGGGTACCCCTTCTTGCCGGTGGGCGTCAGGAACGCCACCGAGTCGGTGCGCACCGCCATGCGCTCGCTGATGACGCGGGTGAAGTCGCGCAGTTCCGGGACGATGTGGTTGAGCGAGCACCAGGTGACGGTCGCGCCGGCCCGGAACAGCTCGTAGATCTTCTCGGGATCGACGACGTCGGTGATGGTCTGGCCCTGGACGACCACGTTGCGGGTGTACCCCTGCTCGGGGACGCCGTTGCCCTTGAGGTTGACCTTGATGTAGGGCGGCCGGACGACCTCCAGGTTGACCAGCTGGTCCAGCTTCCGGTGCGAGAGGATGTCGCGCGGGTCTCCCGGCACGGCGCTCTTCCGCAGCATGGGCTTCTTGTTGAAGTACTCGGTGAAGAAGACCTGCTCGTCCCCCACCAGATCCGCGAATGCGTAGTCCGCCATGCCAAGCTCCTCGAAAACGATCGGGCCGCGGTGAGGGGCGGCGCCTTCCGGCGCCGCCCTCCGCCACAGCGCTACTTCAAGAACAATTACTGAATGTTCTTGTAGTAGGAGGTGGCGAGCAGCTCCTCGGCCGTCTCGATGAACTCGATGTCGTCGAAGTCGACGTTCTCCATGAGATTCACTTCCCTTCGATTCTTCTCACTCACCGACCGGGTTCTCCCGGCCGCTGAAATGAGAATGCCCGCACCCGGGAAAGGGGTCAACGGCGTTCAACTGCACGGCAACGCGGTTGAACGGCCGGGCAAAAGGAGGCGGCCCCGACCTGTGGTCGGGGCCGCTCAAGGTACGGCGGGGGCGGCAGGCCGGCGCAGCCGGCCCGGCCCCTCAAGCGTTCGGCTCGGTCAGCTCACGGGCGTAGTTGGCGAGCGAGCGGTTGTAGCGCGGAAGGTGCTTGGCGAGCGCGACGAGTGCGAGCGACAGCGCCTCGCGCTCCCGCCCGGTGTCGGCCAGAGCCAGCGCGAGGAACCCGGTCACGGCGTCGTCGAGCAGGTCGTTCCCAGCGGCTCGTTCCTCCTCCAGCAGGGCCGCGCTCTCGGCTGCCCGGCCCAGGTTCCGGATCGAACTGGCCATCTGGATGACGGCCCGCCGCCGTCGTACTCCGCTCAGCCCGGCGGCGAGCGCCTCGCGGTAGAGCGGGGCGGCGAGGTCGCTGTGACCGGTCGAGTCGTACGCGCAGGCACGCTCGAACGGCCCCCGCGCGTCCCCGTCCGGCAACTCCCCTACGAGGACTTCCACCGCGGCGAGGAAATCCTCTTCCTTGTGTTCGTCCAGTTGTTCCCAGAGTGCACCCATGCGCTCTTCCCACACCGTTTCGGATCCATCCGCCACAGCCATCCCCATCTCCCAACAAAAAGTTATCCGGACATCGCGAAGGGGCGGCGTCCGAATCGACGCCGCCCTTCACGCAGGCATTACTGCAAGAACAATTACTGAATGTTCTTGTAGTACGAGGTCGCGAGGAGCTCCTCGGCGGTCTCGATGAACTCGATGTCGTCGAAGTCGACGTTCTCCATGAGATTCACTTCCCATCTGCCTGGTCATTCTCGCCGGGGTTTTCCCCGGCGATGGCAGAAGAATGCCCGGGTATCCCGGCCCGGGTCAACGTGTTCAACCGCCATCGCGCAGCGGTTGAACACTGCCGCCCAACTCGCCTATGCCGTACGCCAGTTGAGAGCCCTGCGGGGAAGCCGTCCTGTCGGCGCCGATAAAATCGACTGCATGCAGATATCCGGTGTGCCCAAGGTGATCGTCCTGACGGGAGCCACCGGTTTCATCGGCTCCGCCGCGCTGGAAGCCCTGGCCCGCCGTCCCGGCGTCCGCGTACGCGCCCTCGCGCGCACCCCGGGCGAGGACCGTGACGGCGTGGAGTGGGTGCGCGCGGACCTGACCGACCCCGGCTCGCTGTGGGGGGTCTGCGAAGGCGCGGCCGCGCTGGTGCACCTGGCCTCGTACATCGGACGGGACGAGGAGCGGTGCCACGCGGTCAACGTCGCCGGAAGCGCGGCCCTGTCGGCGGAGGCCGCGCGGGCGGGTGTGGAGCGCGTCGTCCACCTCTCGACCGCCGCGGTCTACGGGAACCGGCCGCACCGGGGCATCGAGGTCGACGGGGTCGTCCCGGATCCCGCTTCCGCCGCGAGCCGCACCCGGCTGGCGGCGGAGGCCCCGGTCCTGGCGGCCGGCGGGGTCGTCCTGCGGCCGGGCCTGGTCCTCGGCGCCGGTGACCGCTGGGTGGTCCCGGCCCTGGCCGAGCTGGTCACCCGGATACCCGCCCGCTGGGACGGCGGCCGCGCGCTGCTGTCGGTGGTCGACGTCAGGGAACTGGCCCGCCTGATCGACGCCCTGGCGACGACCACGGATCCCGTCCCCGCCGGAATCCACCACGCGAGCCACCCCGTCCCGGTGCGGATCGGCGACCTGATGGCAGCACTGGCCGACCACGGCATCGTGCCCGCGGTGGAAGAGGACTGGCCGTGGGACCGCTGCGTCACCGCCCTCCACGCCCACCCGGGCCGGGTGACGGAACGCCAGTTCCGCTTACTGGCCCGCGACTACCACCAACAAAGCACCCCCATCTGGCACTTGACCACCATCCCCGCCACCCGATCCCCCCTCTCCTTCCTCCCCCCCTCGGCCCCCTGGTACCGCACCCACCTCACCACCCGCTAACCCAAGCCCCCACGGGGCCCGGGGCACAGCCCTAAGGAGCAGTCGGGTGCGCAGCCCCAACGGGGGGCCCGGGGGCGCAGCCCCAACGGGGGCCCGGGGGCGCAGCCCCAACGGGGGCCCGGGGGCGCAGCCCCAACGGGGGCCCGGGGGCGCAACCCCAACGGGGGCCCGGGGGCGCAACCCCGAAGGGCCCGGGGGCGCAACCCCGAAGGGCCCGGGGGCGCAACCCCGAAGGGGCCGGGGGCACAGCCCCAACGGGGGCCCTGGGCACAGCCCCAACGGGGCCCGGGGCGCAGCCCCGGTTTCGGGAAGGGGCGGGGTGGGGGGAGAGCCCCGCAGGGAGAAGCCCGCGGCCCCGCCCCCGCAGCCTCGTACCGGAGCGGAACCGAACCCGCAGGTCCCGACGTCGTCGTAGCGTGCCGGCACACCACCCCTGGCAGCTGCCGCGAACGGATCAGGGACGACCCATGACGCAGACGGACACCGGCACACCTCCCGGCCCCCCGAAAACCCCCCGGTTCCGCAGCCCCCGCCGCCGAGCCCAACCTCACCCGCCCCGCCCGCTCCCCAGGATCCCCCGGCTACCCACCCTCGCCCTCCTCCTCTCCCTCCTCTTCTCCCTCCTCCTCGCCTGCCCCTTCCTCGTCCCCAACACCGTCGGCCACCTCGGCAGCCTGCTGGAGACCTTCCTCCCCTGGCTCGGCCTCGCCGTCCCCCTCCCCCTCCTCCTCCCCCTCCTCCTCGGTCACCGCCGCGGCCACCGCCCCACCGCCCGACGCCGTCCCACCCCACCCCGCTCCGCCATCGCCGCCCTCACCCTCCTGCTCCCGACCCTCGCCTGGCTCGCCCAGTTCGGCGGCCTGCTCCTCCCCACCACCACGAACTCCGCCCCCACCCCCACCACCGTCACCGCCACCCAGCACAACATCAGCGACGAGAACCCAGACCCAGCCGGAACCGCCCACGCCCTCACCGCATCCCACGCCGACCTCATCGCCCTGGAGGAGCTGACGCCCTCCGCCCTCCCCGCCGTCACCACCGCCCTCACCCCCGACTACCCCCACCACGCCACCCACGGCACGGTCGGCCTGTGGTCGAAGTACCCGCTCTCCGACATCCGCCCGGTCGACATCCGCCCGACCGACCTCCGCCCAACCGACCTCCGCCCGCCCGGCCCCGGCACAGCCGACCCCGGCCCATCCACCGCCGACTGGAACCGCGCCCTGCGCGCGACCGCCGCCACCCCGCTCGGCCCCGTCGCCGTCTACGTCGCCCACCTGCCCTCCCTGCGCCTGGGCGCGACCGGCTTCGGCTCCGCCCGCCGCGACGAGAGCGCCGCTCTCCTCGGCTCCCTACTCGCCGCGGAGCCCGCGGACCGCGTCATCCTGCTCGGTGACCTCAACAGCACCACCGACGACCGCGGCCTGGCCCCGGTCCTGGCGGCGCGGATGAACACCCCTTCCTCCGGCGGCTTCGCGTTCAGCTGGCCCGCGTCCTTCCCCCTGGCCCGGATCGACCAGATCCTGGCCCGCTCGGGGACCGTCACCCACATCCGCACGCTCCCCGCCACGCGCAGCGATCATCTGCCCGTCTCCGCTGTCATACGCTTCGGTTAGCCTGCGCCCATGACCGCATTCGTACTGGTGGCAGGCGCGTGGCTCGGTTCGTCGGCCTGGGACGAGGTGGCCGGCCGGCTCCGCGCCGCCGGACACGACGCCCATCCGCTGACCCTGTCGGGCCTCGGTGAGAAGCGGGTGCCCGATGCGGAGCCGCCGGGCCAGCAGACGCACGTCGAGGACATCGTCGCCGCCGTCGACGAGCTCGCTCTGCGCGAGGTCGTCCTGGTCGGCCACAGCTACTCCGGCATCCCGGCCGGCCAAGCCGCCGAGCGGATCGGCGCCCGGCTGAAGCGGTTGGTCCTCGTCGACGCCAACGTCCCGGCCGACGGTGAGTCGTTCGTCTCCGGCTGGCCCGACGGCCGGGCGATGGTGGAGGCCGCGATCGCCGCGAACGGCGGCTCGTGGCCGCCGCTGGAGGCCGCCGACTGCGCGGGCCAGGGCCTCACCGCCGAGCAGACAGCCCGGCTCGTCGCCGCCGCGACCCCGCATCCGGGTGCCACCCTCACCGAACCGGCCGTACTGGCCCGCCCGCTCGACGAACTCCCCGCGACGTACGTCAAGTGCCTGCTGGACGGCGCCGATCCGAGCCCCGCCGTGGCGAAGCTGCTGGCCGGCGGTCCGGACTGGCACCTGACCACCCTGGACACGGGCCACTGGCCGATGTTCTCCGCCCCGTCCGACCTGACCCGCGTCCTGCTCGACGCGGCCGCCACCCCCCGAGCGGCCGCCACCGGGCAACGCCGTTGACGACGGCCGCCGCCTCGGGGTTTGCTGGGCCCGTGTCTGATCTTCGTATGGAACGCGTGCACGGCGACGCCGCCGGCGCCACCACGGGGTCCGTCCTGTCCGACTGGCGCTCCGTGCACAACCTGATCATCCCGACGCACGAGCTGTCGCTCACCGACGTACGGGAGCGTTCCGGGCGCAACGTCCTGCACGTGGCCTACCTCGGCGACACCCTCGTCGGCTGCACGACGGTCCGCCCCCCGGCCGAAGGCTCCGCACCCGCCACCGGCACCGTCATCGCACGGATCCTGCCCGCGCACCGCGGCCGCGGTTTCGGCCGCGAGTTGTACGCGTACGGGCTCGCGCACGCTCGGGAGCTCGGGGCCGAGGTGATCGAGACCGTCGTGCTCGCCTCCAACCCCGAAGGCCTGAACTTCGCCCACGAGAACGGCTTCGTCGAGTTCGACCGCTACGTCCTGCCCGGAGACACCGTGCCCTACGTCGAACTGCGCCTGGTGTGACCGGCCACTGAGTCCGCCTCGAACCCGACGTCCGCTCCTTCGACGCCGCCCGTTTCACGCCGTACGTCGACTGCTGCCGCGCCGCCGGCATCGACCTGACGACCTCGCCGAGCTCGGCGACGGCCACGGGAGCGCCGGGCCCTGTACGAGCTGAACAAGGAGTGCTCGGCCGACATCCCCGAGCGCGGCGCGCCTTCCACTTCTACGAGGAGTACGGAGACCGGCTCCGTGACCGTGGGCACCGGCGGCTGGGGCTACTTCTCCCACCTCGGCTGACCGGCAGTCCCGGGCGGACCCGTCCGCCCGGGCCCGCGGGACCGGTCGCCTCCCGGCCGGGGACTACACCCGGGAAGCGTTGCTGCGCCGCATGCGGGAGACCGCGACCCCGGCCAGGCAGATCGCGCCGCCCAGCAGGGTCAGCCCGGCCGGGACCTCGTCGAGGGTGATCCAGGCGATGAGCACCACGACGGCGGGCACCGCGTAGGTCGTCGCGCCCATCTTCCCCGCGGTAGTGCGCGCCAGCGCGTACGACCAGGTGGTGAAGGCCAGCGCGGTCGGGAAGAGCCCCAGGTAGAGCATGTTGAGGACGGCGGCGGTCGGCGCCTGCGGAAGCTGGTCGGCGAGCTGCCAGGCGAAGGGCAGGGTGACGGCCGTGCCGATGAAGCAGCCGTACGTCGTCACCTGGAGCGGCGTCGCGTACTGCAGCGCCGGCTTCTGCGAGACCACTCCCGCCCCGTAGGTGAGCGCGGCGACCAGGCAGAGCAGCACCCCGCCCAGCGAGGCGGATCCGCCGTGGGAGGTGGACAGCCCGACGACGACGGCTCCGACGAAGGAGACGGCCATGCCCGCTAGCAGCATCGACGGGAACCCCTCCTTCAGCAGCCAGCCGCTGAGCAGGGCGATCACGATCGGGCCGATGTTGACCACCATGGCCGCGGTACCGGCGTCCACGAGCTGCTCGCCCCAGTTCAGCGTCACCATGTACAGCCCGAACCACAGCACTCCCGAGCCCATGATCCCGGGCCATGCCTGCCTCGGCGGCGGCGGTACCCGCTTGACGAGCAGTACCAGCCCGAGCGTGACCGAGGCCGTCAACAGCCGTCCGAACGCGAGTGCCCCGGGCCCGAAGTGAGCGGCCGCCGACCGGATGGAAACGAACGCGGAGGCCCACAGCAGGACGGTCACCCCGGCCGCTATCAGCGCACGTCGGTCGGTTCTCTTTTCGTCAGCCGCATTGTCCATGCGCGCAAGCTACCGGCCCGACCAGCCGGCGGCCCACCGTGCAGCCCCCACGGCGGGAACGGTCAGCCGCCCGTCAGCCGTCCGTGAACAGCAGCTTCTTCTGCGGCTTGCCCATCGCGTTGCGCGGAATCGCCGCCACGAACCGCACCTCGCGCGGCCTCTTGTGCACCGACAGATGCGCGGCGACGAAGTCGGTGAGCTCCGTCCCCGTGACCCCTTCGGCCACCACGAAGGCCACGATCCGCTGCCCCAGATCCGGGTCGGGCAGCCCGACCACCGCCGCCTCGATCACCCCGGGGTGATCGAGCAGCGCGTTCTCGATCTCGCCCGCACCGATGCGGTAGCCCCCCGACTTGATCATGTCGATGGAGGCCCGGCCCACGATCCGGTGGACGCCGTCGGCGTCGACGGCCGCGATGTCCCCCGTGCGGAACCACCCGTCCTCCGTGTACGCCGCGGCCGTCGCCTCGGGACGGCCCAGGTAGCCCGAGAACAACGTCGGCCCGGTGAGCTGGAGTTCGCCGATCTCCGCGCCGGCCTCGGCCACGATGCGCGTACGGACGCCGGGGAGCGGGGTGCCGACCGTACCGGGCCGGACCTCGCCGCCCGCGCGCCCGCTGACGGTGATCAGCGTCTCGGTCATCCCGTACCGCTCCACGGGCCGCAGCCCGGTCAGCCGCTCCAGATCCCGGAAGACGGGCGCGGGCAGGGCGGCGCTCCCGGAGACGAGGAGCCGTGCACCGCCGAGCGCGGCGGCGGCCTGCGGTGCTCCGGCGATGCGGGACCACACGGTCGGCACTCCGAAGTAGAGGCTTCCCCCGGCCTGCGCGTACGCCTCGGGCGTGGGCCGGCCGGTGTGCACGAGACGGCTGCCGGTGCGCAGGGCGCCGAAGACCCCGAGCACGAGACCGTGCACGTGGAACAGCGGCAGCCCGTGTACGAGGGTGTCCTCGGCGCTCCACTGCCAGGCCTCGGCGAGGGCGTCGAGGTCGGCGGCGACGGCCTCTGCGGTGAGGACGACGCCCTTGGGCGGCCCGGTCGTACCGGAGGTGTACAGGATCAGCGCCGCCCCACCGGAACCGGACTCCGGTCCACCCGCCCAGCCCGACCGATCGGAGCGCCGGTCGAAGTCCACGTCGAGGAGCACCGCTCCGGAGTCCCGCAGGATGTGCTCGCGCTCAGCCGGCCCGGCGTCGGGAGGCAACGGTACGAAGGGAACCCCGGCGAGCAGCCCTCCGACGGCGGCGGCGACGGTCTCCAGGGAGGCGGTCGCCGTCACCGCGAAGGCGGGGGCTCCGGCGACATCGGCCGCCACCGCGCGGGCCGCCCCGAGCAGGTCCTCATAGGAAGCGGCCCGCCCGGCCACCCGCACCGCGTCGCCCCGATCCCCGTACACCCCGGTAAGCGCGCTCAGCACTGGCTGTCCCCCCTGCGGAGTACGGAAATACCCAATCCCCCCAGGCTACGACCCGACGCGGGAGCCTGAACCCCAACCCGCCCACCCCACCCGATCCAGCCCGCCGAACCCATCCAGCCCGCCGGCACCCATCCAGCCCCGCCGGCGTTTGAGGCGCGGGGCCCGGGGCGGAGCCCCAGAAAGCCGGGGCGCAGCCCAGCCCCACCGGCCCACCCCAGCCCCGCCGACGCCCCATCCAGCCCCGCCGGCGCTTGAGGCGCGGGGGCCCGGGGCGGAGCCCCATGAAAGCCCGGGCGCAGCCCAGCCCCCACCCGCCCACCCGCGGAGCGACCCGCAGGGCTACCTCAAATCAGATCAGCCCCTGCGCCAGCATCGCGTCCGCCACCCGCTCGAACCCGGCGATGTTCGCGCCGACCACATAGTCCCCGGCGGAGCCGTACCGCTCGGCGGTCTCGTAGGACACCGCGTGGATGTCCCGCATGATCCCCGCCAGCTCCGCCTCGACCCGCTCCGCGCTCCACGCCACGCGTCCCGCGTTCTGCGCCATCTCCAGCGCGCTGACCGCGACACCGCCGGCGTTCGCCGCCTTGCCCGGCCCGAAGGCGACCCCGGCCGCCTGCAGCAGGTGCACCGCCTCCGGCGTGGTCGGCATGTTCGCGCCCTCCGACACCGCCTTGACCCCGTTCGCGATCAGCGACCGCGCGTCGGCTGCGGTCAATTCGTTCTGCGTCGCCGACGGGAAGGCCACCTCGGCGGCGACGTCCCACACCCGCCCGCCCGGCACGAACCGCGCCGACGAACCGCGCCGCTGTGCGTACTCGCTCACGCGCCCGCGCTCGACCTCCTTGATCTGCTTCAGCAGGGCGAGGTCGATGCCCTTGTCGTCGACGACGTAGCCCTGGGAGTCGGACGCGGTCAGCGGGTTCGCGCCGAGCTGCTGGAGCTTCTCGATCGTGTACAGCGCGACGTTGCCCGAGCCGGAGACGACCGCCGTCTGGCCGTCGAGGGACAGCCCCTTGACGGCCAGCATCTCGGCGGCGAACAGCACGCTGCCGTAGCCGGTGGCCTGCGGGCGGATCAGCGAACCGCCCCAGCCCTGGCCCTTGCCGGTCAAGACGCCGGCCTCCCAGCGGTTGGTGATGCGCCGGTACTGGCCGAAGAGGTAGCCGATCTCGCGGCCGCCGACGCCGATGTCGCCCGCCGGAACGTCCGTGTGCTCGCCGATGTGGCGGTGCAGTTCGGTCATGAACGACTGGCAGAAGCGCATGACCTCGGCGTCCGACCGCCCGCGCGGGTCGAAGTCGCTGCCGCCCTTGCCGCCGCCGATGCCGAGCCCTGTCAGCGCGTTCTTGAAGATCTGCTCGAAGCCGAGGAACTTCACCACGCCGATGTCCACGGACGGGTGGAAGCGCAGGCCGCCCTTGTACGGGCCGAGCGCGCTGTTGAACTCGACGCGGTAGCCGCGGTTGACGTGGACCCGACCGTGGTCGTCCTGCCACGGCACGCGGAAGATGATCTGCCGCTCCGGCTCGGTGAGCCGCTCCAGCAGGGCGACACCGGGCTCCGCGTACTCGGGGCGCGCCGCGAACACGGGAGCCAGGGTGTCCAGCACCTCCCGTACCGCCTGGTGGAATTCGGGCTGGGCGGGGTTCCGGCGCTCGATGTCGGCGCGCAGCGCGTCCAACCGGCCCTGCGGGTCCTTAGCGTCCTTCACGGTCTGCTCCTCCTGGTTTTCGATGCCGGGACCGGCTCCGAGTTGCGGCTCGGCACTCCGGAGCAGACTTTCGCATGGCGGAAATCGTCGGCCGGTCGGCCCCAGCCGGAGGGTACCGTGCCCGCCGAGTCTGCCCATGAGTCGTTTCGGCCCGCTCGACAGGGCCTCGATCCCGCCCCCGAGACGGCCACGGCCATGGCAGGCCCATCATCCCGACCACGAAGAACGACGACGCCGACCCCCCTTCCACCACCCCAGAAGCGACCGCGCCCGTGGACACGACCACGGAGAAGGGCATAGACAAGGACCATGGACACCGCACGGTTCGCCGCCCTGGTCGCCGCGACGCTCACGACGGGCCTGATGGCCGGGCTGTTCTTCGCCTTCGACGTCTCGGTGATGCCGGCCCTGAAGCGTTCCGACGACCGGACCCTCATCGCGGTGATGCAGCGCGTGAACACCTCCATCATCAATGGCTGGTTCATGCTGGCGTTCCTCGGCGCGCTCCTGTTCACCGCCCTGGCGCTGGCCCTGCACCTGCCCGCCGGCGCGCACGCCGCGGTGCCCCCGCTGTCCGGGGCCCTGTTCGCCTACGTACTCGCCCTCGCGGTCACCGGCCGGGTGAACATCCCGCTCAACAACGCCCTGGAGGCGGCCGGACCCGCCGAGCGCATCGCCGACCCGGCCGCCGTACGCCGGGCGTTCGAATCGAAGTGGGTGCCCGCCAACCGCTGGCGCACCGCGCTGTGCACGGCAGCCCTGGGCTGCCAGGCCTGGGCCCTCTGGGCGTCGGCGGCACACACCCTCTGAGCGACCCTCCTCTGAGCGACCCTCCGCTGAGCGGCCCTCCTCTGAGCGGCCCTCCTCTGAGCGGCCCTCCTCTGAGCGACCCTCCTCTGAGCGACCCTCCGCTGAGCGACCCTCAACGAGCGGACGCCCCAAGCCTCCCGGCCCGCCGCCCGTACAGGACGAGCGCACGCGCCAAGGCGGTCAGCGCCGCCGTGCAGAGCAGCGTCCGTACGATGTTCGCCGTCTCCCAGGTGCCCTTGAACTTGTCGACGACCGAGAAGTCGGTGAGCTGCGCGGCGTCACCCGCGTCGGCGAGCTCGTTGTTGAGCGGGATGTTGACCGCGAAGGTGACGACGAGGACGACCAGGTACGCCGCCCCGGCCAGGGCGGTCCACAGCGCGACCTCCCGTCGCCCGGCCCGCGCCTCGACGAACGCCGCGGCGAAGACCGCGAGCAGCGCGACGACGAAGACCGTCCCGAAGAGGGGGTTGCCGTCGATGACGGCGTTGAAGTTCTGCATCGCGGTGACGTAGGTACGGTCGTCGGCCTTCGCGAGCCCCGGCATCACCGAGACGTCGAAGGCGAAGAACAGCCCTGCCATCAGGCCGACCAGTACGGTCGACAGTACGAGCAGGACGCTGGAGAGTCTGCTGCCGGTGGTTCCCATGTGTGCCCCCGTCCGATACGAAAATGAACGCGGAAGGCCCGTCCCGCCCCCCGACGGCTGCTGATCGTTCCACCACCGCCGCCATCCGGCCAGAGCTCCGCAAAACGGCACCGTCGTCCGTCTGGTCCTCCCGGTCGTCGCGGTCGAGGCGGTAGCCGCAGAACTCCGCGACGCGCCGCCTCCCACACCTACTCACGAGACGGTCGCCGTACTGGATCTGACCGGCCCATTTTTGTCAGTGCGGTCCGGTAATTCTTCTGACAGGTTTACGTACCTGATGATCAGCAAAGTCCCAGGGGGGACCCCTATGAAGCCCACAACACAGTCACGCCCGGGTACGGGACCGCGCTCCCGGACCCGGCTGCGCTTCCTGCCCGCGGCAACGGCCGCCGCACTGGCGCTCGCCACCGGCCTGCTCTCCGCCCCTGCCGCCTCCGCGGCCACCGCGGACCCCGCGACCCCGAAGGTCTCGGCGCCCCGCACCGGACCCACGCCCGGCTTCTACAGCGAGGACCGTTACTCCGCCTGTGACACCGACCTGAGCGGCTCCGGCCCGGGGTGGGTCGGCAACAACGACCTCACGTTCACCGTGACCGGCCGGTCTCCGGCGGGCAAGCCGCTGACGCCGACGTTCCAGCTCTGGGACACCACGTACGGAGGCAAGCGCACCGACTACCCGGGCGGCGCCTTCGCCCTCTCCGACTACCAGGCCTACATCGGCAAGGACAAGCTGACGGACGGCAAGCAGTACGGTTGGCGCGCCCGCGTCACCGACTCCAAGCTGACCAGTGCGTACACGCCATGGTGCTACTTCCGCGTGGACCAGACCCAGCCGACCGCCGGCATCACGTCCACCGACTTCCCCTCCTCCGACAGCGGCATCACGCCGACCAAGTTCCCGGGCGAGGAGGGCACTCTCACCCTGACCGGCGCCGACACCGGCTCCGGTGTGGCGTGCGCCCGCTGGGGCACGAGCGGGACCCCGTCCGTGGGGTGGAAGTGCTCCGACGAGGCGACCGACTCGCACATCGTGCGTCTGACGGACGGCTCCGCGGACATCAAGTTCCGTCCGCCGACCTGGGGTTCCACCAACCTCTACGTCGAGATGATGGACGACGCGGGCAACATCTCCCAACCTGTCCGATACTCCTTCTACGTGCCTTCCGACCCCAAGGCCAGGGGGGTCTTCGGCGACATCGACCATGACCGCAAGCCGGACGTACTGCTCCCCGACGCGGTCGGCAACCTGCGCAAGCCCGGCGCGGACCCCAACGGCCCCGCCAACGCGCGCAACGTGTCGGCCCCCGGCGGCACCAACACCTGGGCGACCATCCAGTACACCCACCGCGGCGGCTTCGGCCCGCGCATCGTCGACGATCTCTTCGCGCACGCACCCGGCGGCTCGTACGCCTACGTCTTCCGCAACAACGAAGGCGGCGACTTCGCCAGCCAGGGCGCAATGGCGCTCAGCAAGCCCACCACCTGCCTGGACCCGGCAGCCGGCGCGATCTCCTGCGCCGACCACGGATTCGGCACGGATTGGACACAAGTCACCGCGATCGCGGCGGTCGGATCCCCCACGGGCGACACCAACCTCGAAAGCGGCGCACTGCCGGCGACCTCGCTGCTCTTCGTCGAACACGGCCGTCTCTGGCTCGCCGGCCGGGGCATGGCGGGCAACATCTCGGACAGCGCCACGCTGATCTCCCCGAACGACACCCGCTGGGCGGGCTACGACCTGCTGACCCCGGGCCGCGCCCAGGGCACGGACATCCCGACCCTGTGGGCCCGTTCCAAGGCGGACGGCACGATCCGTGCCTTCTCCCTCGGCTCGCCGGCCGCCTTCGCGAACCCGGCAGCCGGCCCGGTCCTGGCCACCCTCACCACGCAAACCGCCCCCCGCGTCGGCTCGGACGGCGACCTCACGGGCGACGGCCTCCCCGACCTCTGGTCGGTCTCCGCCACGGGCGTCTTCACCATCCACGCCGCCAAGGGCACGGCCACCCCGTATCCGACGGTGACGGGCTTCGCCGTCCCTACTCCCTGAGCCCCTACGAAGCGGACGCCACTCCCGCCCTGAACTCCCGCGGGCTGATGCCCCGTACCCGCTTGAAGGCCGTCGACAGCGCGAAAGCCGAGCTGTAGCCCACTTGGTGGGCGGCCGAGGCGAGCGTGGTCGACGGGTCGCGCAGCAGGTCCGCCGCAAGGGCCAGGCGCCAGCCCGTGAGGTAGGACATCGGGGGCTCGCCGACCAGTTCGGTGAAGCGGCGGGCCAAAGCGGCCCGGGAGACACCGACCTTGTGGGCCAGCGACTCCACCGTCCAGCCGTGGGCGGGGTTCTCGTGCAGCAGTCGCAGCGCCGGCCCGGTCACCGGGTCGTTCTCGGCGCCGCCGCGCTCCGCGAGCCAGCCGCGGACGACACCGACGAGCAGCAGGTCCAGCAGCCTGCCCAGGACGACTTCCTGGGCAGGCTCCGTACGGGAGATCTCCCCGCCGAGCAGCGTGACCAGCGCGGGGTCGACCGGCCCGACCAGCACCGGCGGCAGCGCCTCGAGCAGGCGGCCGCCGATCTCGCCCGGGTTCTGGTAGGTACCGCTCAGCAGCACGACCGAGCCGGCGGCCTCACCCCACGTCCGCACCCCGAGGGCCATGGAATCGGACACGTCCTGCCCGTCGTCCACCCTGCTGCACCGCTGGTCCGGTCCCACCAGGATCTGCGGGGTCGTGTCCCGGGCGTCGGCGACGGTGTACGGATCCGGTCCCCGTACGAGGGCCGCCTCGCCCGGCGCGACGAGCACCGGCTCGCCCCCGTCCGGGAGCAGCCACGCCGACCCGTTCACCGTCGTCATCACCGACAGCGGGGCCCGGTCCTCGATCCGGACCGCCCAGGGCGGGGTGAACACGGACTTGACGAAGAAGGCCGACCTGGCCTTGGGTCCTTGGAGGAGAGCCGTCAGCGTGTCCATCGGCCCATTCTCCCCGAGGGCTTCCCGCTCCCTCCACTCCTGCCACCCGTTCCCGCCCGTCTCGCGGTCCCTACGCGTCCCAGACGCCACGCGCCGCCGCCTCCCGCGCGAAGTCCGAGAAGTCCCGGGGCTTGCGGCCCAGCACCTCCTCGACCCCGCCCACCACCTGCGCGTTGCGCCCGTCCAGGATCAGCGCGAACAGGTCCGCGAAGTCCTCCGGCAGTCCGTTCTCGCGCAGCACCGCCCGGTAGGCCCCGTTCGATACCGGGACGTACGAGATCTCGCGCCCCGTGGCCTTCGACAGCTCGGCGGCGACGTCGGCGAAGCTGAGCAGCCGCGGGCCGGAGAGCTCGTACGTGCGGCCGATGTGGCGGTCGTCGGTCAGCGCGGCCACCACCACGTCGGCGATGTCGTCGGCGTCGATGAACGGTTCGACGGCGTCGGCCGTCGGCAAGGCGATCTCGCCGGCCAGCACGGGCTCCAGGAAGAAGCTCTCGTCGAAGTTCTGGTTGAACCAGGCCGAGCGCACGACCGTCCAGTCGGCCCCGGACGCCTTCAGCGCGTCCTCGCTCCGCTCCGCCGCCTCCTCGCCGCGCCCCGACAGCAGCACCAGCCGGCGCGCACCCGCCGCCACCGCCGCCCGGGCGAAGGCGCCGATCTGCTCGACGGCGCCCGGGAAGGAGAGGTCGGGGTAGTACGTGACGTACACCCGGTCCACGCCCTCCAGGGCGGGTCCCCAACTCTCGGGCTCGTTCCAGTCGAAGGCCCGCTCGGCGCTGCGCGATCCGACACGCACCGGCCGCCCCAGGGCGGTGAGCTTCTCGGCCACGCGCCGCCCCGTCTTGCCCGTACCGCCGATGACCAGCGTCCTGGGGCCGTTCCCCGTGTCCTGCGCCTGGCTGTCCTGCGACTCGTTGTTCCGCGTCTTCGTCATGGTGCCAGTCAACGCTTCTCGTGCTGGACGGAACATCGCCGGGAAGCTCAATCACATACGCCTGCGTCTACGGCTTGGCGGCGAGGGTGTGTGCCACGAGCGCGTTGGCGTGCCCGTGCCCCAGGCCGTGCTCGCTCTTGAGCCAGGCGACGAGTTCCATGTGCTTGGTCAGCGGCGAGGAGCGGATGAGCTCCTGCCATTGCGCGATCGGACGCCCGTGCTTCTTCTCGATGGAAGGGAAGTAGCTGGCGGGGCCCTTCACCGGCTCGGTCATGGCGGTCTGCTTCCTCTCGGTACGAGCACAGGGACCAACCGCCCCGCGCCTCACAAGGGGTAGACACCCTCCGGACCGAAAACTCATCGGTCACCCCACAGAAATGTCGGATGATCTTCTAATGCTGTGGACCGAACGCACCGTCACCCGAGCCGGCGTCCGCCTGACCTGCCGCGATTGGAACTCCGACCGCTCCCGCCCCGGCGCTGGTCCCGACTCCGGCCCCGCCTCCTCCGCCACCCCCGTCGTCCTCCTCCACGGCCTCGCGGGCCACGCCGGCGAATGGGACGCCGCCGCCGCGCACCTCGCCCGGCACCACCGCGTGGTCGCGGTGGACCAGCGCGGTCACGGCGGCAGCGAGCGCCGCCCCGCGGACGTCTCCCGAGCCGCCTACGTGGCGGACGTGTCGGCCGTCTGCGAACAGCTCGGCCTCCACCGCCCGGTGCTGGTGGGCCAGTCGCTCGGCGGCCACACCGCGATGCTCACCGCGGCCGCCCACCCGGACCTCGTACGGGGCCTCGTGCTGGTCGAGGCCGGCGCGGCCGCCGCCGACCCGGGCACCGCCGAGGAGATCGGCGGCTGGCTGGACTCCTGGCCGCTCCCCTTCCCCTCGCCGGCCGCGGCGCGGAGGTTCCTCACCGGGGTGGGCCTCAACGGCGAAGCGTGGGCGGCCGGCCTGGAACAGCGCGCGGACGGCTGGTACCCGCGGTTCGAGCGCTCGGTGATGGTCGCGGCCATCTCCGAGAACAGCACCCGCGATTGGTGGCCCGAGTGGCGCCGGGTGCGCTGCCCTGCGCTGCTCGTCATCGGGGAGAACGGCATCGTCCCGCCCGCGGAATCCATCCGGATGCTCGACTCCGCCGGCCCGTCCACGAGGATGACGGCGGTCTCGGTCCCGGCCTCAGGCCACGACGTCCACCTCGACCGGCCGGACGTCCTGCACACCCTTCTTTCGAACTTCATCGCAACGCTCCCCTGAACCCCTGAACCCCTGAACCCCTAAGCCCCTGAGCCCCTGAGCCCCTGAGCCCCGAGGGGGCCCCGAGCCCTCATTCCTCAGCCGAGCACCGACCTGCACCCGCAAGTGAACGCGAGGTCGAGCCATATGATCACATTGCGGCATGACCACGACGAAGACCCTCTACCTGCTCTGCTCCGCCGCCCCGCCCGTCTTCGACGTGGCCCACGTCATCGAGAACGCCCAGTCCCGCGGCTGGGACGTCTGCCTCGGCCTCACCCCCACCGCCGCCCACTGGCTGTCCGGCAACCTCGACGGCCTCGCCGCGCTCACCGGGCACCAAGTCCGCTGGCAGTACAAGCTTCCCGGGGAGCCCGACGTATGGCCGACGGCCGACGCGCTGCTCGTCGCCCCGGCCACCTTCAACTCCGTCAACGCCTGGGCCCTCGGCCTGACCGACCGCTTCGTCATCGGCATCGCCGCCGAAGCCATCGGCAAGGGCACCCCCGTCGTCACCATGCCCTGCACGAACGCCGCCCTCGCCGCCCACCCGCAATTCGACCAGTCCCTGGCCGTCCTGCGCGGCGCCGGCGTCCGCGTCCTCTTCGGCGAGGACGGATTCACCCCCGGTCCGGCCGGCCCGGACACCCCCGAGCACTTCCCCTGGACGGTGGCCCTCGACGCCGTGGACCGCGCCGCGGCGGCCACGGCCCAGTAGGGGGCGGACGGGCGGGCCCGCGACCAACCCGCGAAGGCCGCCCGGGCCGGACGCACGACGGCCTACTCCCCCGTGGTGCCGTCGATCACCTCGCGCAGCAGGTCCGCGTGCCCGTTGTGCCGGGCGTACTCCTCGATCATGTGGGTCAGGATGTAGTGCAGGGAGTAGCTCTGGCCGTCGTAGGACCCGGTCACGTCCAGGGACTCGGCGCCGTCCACGATCGCCCGCGATCGCTCGCAGGTTTCCTCCCAGACCTTGAACGACCCGGCGACGTCCGCGTCGTCGACGTGGAACTCGGTCCACTCCCCCGCCTCGTTCTTCGGGAAGTAGCCGCGTACGTCCTCGCCGCCCACGATGTTGCGGAACCAGCCCCGCTCGACCTCCGCGAGATGCCTGACCAGCCCGAGCAGGCTCAGCCCCGACGGGGCCACCGCCCTGCGCCGCAGCTGCTCGTCCGTCAGCCCCGCGCACTTCATCATCAGGGTGTCGCGCTGCCACTGCAGGACGCTGGTCAGGGTGGCGCGCTCGTCGCCCACCAGTACGGGCCGGGTCCGCTGTTCGTCGATCATCGGGTGATCATCACAGCCGTACGACCGCCCCCGCACGCCATCTCGCATCCCGGACCTCACAAGGAGCGGAAGAACGCCCTGACGTCCCCCACCAGCACCTCCGGCACCTCCATCGCGGGAAAGTGCCCGCCCTTGTCGTACGAGGTCCAGCGCACGATGCGGTCGGTGCGCGCGGCGACGTGCCGCAGCGGCACGAAGTTGTCCCGCGGGAAGTCGGCGAGCGCGGTCGGGGTGCTCGACACCTCCGGCGGCAGGCCCTGATAGTCGGCGTGCGCGCGCTCGTAGTAGATGCGGGCCGCGGAGCCGGCCGTCCCGGTCAGCCAGTACAGCATCACGTTGGTCAGCATCTGGTCCCGATCGACGGGGCTGCGGGGGTCCGCCCACTCCGTGAACTTCTCCCCGATCCAGGCCAGCAGCCCGACCGGCGAATCGTTCAACCCGTACGTGAGCGTCTGCGGCCGGGTCGCCTGGATGTCCGCGTAGCCCTGCCGCTCGCGCGCCCAGACCCGGTACCGCTCCCACGAGGCGAGCGTGCGCTCCCGCTCGGCCGGGCTCAGCGCGGCCAGTTCCTCCTCCCGCGGCTCGGCGGTCGCCCCGCCGCCCGGGAGCAGGTTCAGGTGCACGCCGAGCACGTTCTCCGGCCGGATCCGCCCCAGCTCCCGCGAGACGGCGGCGCCCCAGTCGCCGCCCTGGACCCCGTACGACTCGTAACCGAGCCCCTCCATCAGGACTCCGAAGGCGCGTGCGACCCGCTTGAACTCCCACCCGCGCTCAGTGGTCGGCCCGGACAGGGCGAAGCCCGGGATGTGGGGCAACACCAGGTGGAAGGCGTCGGACGGATCCCCGCCGTGTGCCCGCGGATCGGTCAGGGGGCCGGCGACCTCCAGGAACTCCACGAAGGAGCCGGGCCAGCCGTGCGTCATCAGCAGCGGTGTCGCGTCCGGCTCGGGCGAGCGCAGGTGCGCGAAGTGCACCCGGGCCCCGTCGATGACCGTGGTGTACTGCGGCCACTCGTTCAACCGTGCCTCGGCGGCCCGCCAGTCGTAGTCCGTACGCCAGTACCGCGCCAACTCGCGCAGCTCCGCCAGCGGCATCCCGTACGCACGCCCCGCCCCCGGCAACTCGTCGGGCCACCGGGCCCGGTCCAGCCGCCAGGCCAGATCGTCCAGCTCCCGCTGCGCCACGTCGAGCCGGAACGGCTCCCACTGCCCGGAACCGCTCGCACCGATCACGCCCCCGCCCCCGTCCCCCAGATCGTGTGGTCGTCGAATCCCGACCCGGCGGCCGCCCGGGCTCCCGCGGCCACCTCTTCCAGCACCCGCCGGCCACGGTCCTCGGCCATGTCGAGCCGGCTGAGCATCGCCGGCGTCGCAATGCCCGGCAGGGCGTGCTGGTAGAGGGTTGCCACCCGGCGCTCGATGTCGCCGCGGTCGCTGAAGGTCTGCGAATAGAGCTGCACTCCCGTCCAACACGCGGACAGGATCCAGGCCGTTTCGGCGGGATCCACGTGCGGCAGCAGTTCGCCCTGCCCCTTCGCCACGGTCAGCAGCCTCCGCAGGATCTCGATCCACCCCGGGACCGCGCCGCCGCGGATCTCGAACGTCTCCGGTCCGAGCGAGAGTCTGGCACCCGCGCTGATCATCGGTTCGTGTCTTATCCGGTACGCCGACACCATCGCGACGTCGACCACTTCCTGAAGCTTGCTCTCGCGGGGCGGCACCAGGAACTTGTCGTACTGCGCGTCGAGCACGCCCTGGGCCAGCTCCAGCTTCGAGGTGAAGTGGAAGTACAGAGCGCCCTTGGTCACCCCCGCGTGCGCGAGTATCTCCGCGATGGTGGCTGCCTCGTAGCCGCGCTCGGCGAAGACCACCGCCGCGGCTTCCAAGATTGCCCGCCGCGTACGGACCGCACGTTCCTGCCGCACCACGAACGTCTCCGATCTCCAAGGGGTTCCACCGGCGGCTGCGCACACATGATCCACCGGCCTGGCAAACCAAACCTGAAGGTCCGTAAGTTACCAAGTGGATTCCGGCAGTTGTCGAGCGAGTCTGCCACCCGACGTTCCAATTCTGAACCCGCTCACGCTTCCGTTTCGTCCTGGATCCCCGCAACTCACAACGGCATGACCCACTGCGGCCGGAAGCCGACAATCCGCCACAAAAAACCGTCTGGATGGTTTCTTGTCAGGCGTATCCCACACCCCATCCACCCCACATGCCCCGCCCCCGACTACGAGCTACCCGTGCCCTCAGAGGCGATGCCCCACCGGCGTCCGATCGAGCACCGGCCCCCCGGCCCCGCCCCAACCACCCACCCCGGCCCCGACCCGCCCTCCAGCCCGGACCCCGGAGGCCCGTCAACCCCGGACCCGGCCCGACCCGTCAGCCCCGGCTGCCGCCCCCAACCCGTCAACCCCGGACCCCGTCCGACCCCCCACCCCGGAGACGGCCAGAGTGCTCAACCCCAGCCCCAGCCCCACCAGCACGTCCCGGTTCACCCGCGCCGAGCCCAGCCCCACCGCCACGGCACGAGCTCTCACTGACGAATCCGATCCCGCGAGCGCACGAGCGACAGCTGCCCGACCCGGCGCCGCGCAGCAGATCACCGCCCCGCCCCCGCCGCCGCCGCGGCACAGTCTCCGGCCTCCACCCGGGACCCTCATCGTTGACGGCGTTAACGCCGTTAACGCCCTACACCCCGACCGCTCGCCTGGCCCGCTCAGCGCCCCGACAGAAGCACCACCGCGTCGATCGATACGCCGGCCAAGCCCCTCGGCGTCGGCGACGGGCTTGGAGTGCAACCCCCAGAGCAGCCGCACGGCCGCACCCACTGCTCGTCCGCGTCCGTCATCGGTTGCCCGGCATTAACGGCGTTAACGGTCCCGGGGAGCACCGGGCATTAACGGCGTTAACGGTGTCCCGGGGACCAGGGGCATTAACGGCGTTAACGGTGCCCCGGGACCAGAAGCATTAACGCCGTTAACGTCGCCCAGGCGGCAGACGACAGACGGCACACGCCGTTAACGCCGTTAACGGCAGCTCCCCATCCTCACCACCCCAAAGCCCACCCGACCGCCGCTCCCCCCAGACCCGCTCAGACCCATCAGCCCGACCCGCCCCACCGGCCCCCGCGTTAACGCCGTTAATGCTCCAGCGCCCCAAAAAGTACTGGTCGACTGGTTTTTTTAACCAGCATCTGTCTAGATTGGGCCGCAGGAGCCCGACTTGACCCACCCGGTGGTTCCGCCGGAGTACCGCGACCGCGACCCCAGGGGGGAACCCACATGGCGAGGGCCAGGCAGGAACGGGCAGAGATCACTCGGCACGCGATCCTCGACGGCGCGGCCATCGCCTTCGGCGAGAAGGGGTTCCACGGCACCAGCCTGACCGATGTCGTCGGGCACGCCGGTGTCACCAAGGGCGCCCTGTACTTCCACTTCCCCTCCAAGGAAGCCATCGCCCACACCCTGATGGACGAGCAGTTCCAGGTGTCCGAGCACGTCCCCGCCATCGAGGAACCGGGCCTCCAGACCGCCATCGACCTGAGCCACCAGATGGCGTTCGGCCTCCGGACCAATGTCCGCATCCGCGCCGCCATCCGTCTGGTCATCGAGTTCGGTTCCTTCACCGACCCGGACCCGACCCCGTACAACACCTGGATCGACACCTGCCAGGCCTGCCTGACACCGGCCCAGGAACGCGGCGACGTCCTGGCGTCGCTCGACGTGCGCGATCTGGCGACCATGCTCGTCGGCTCGTTCACCGGCATCCAGGTGACCTCCCACGTGCGCACCGGCCGCGAGGACCTGCACACCCGGGTCATCGACCTGTGGAACTTCCTTCTCCCGGGGATCGCGCCCGCACACCGGATCCCCCACTTCGACCCGGCCGGCTCGCCCGAGTGCCGGGCCGAGCTCGGTCTGCCGACCCCCGACTCCCCGCACGTCACGGTCGGCTGACGGCGTTCCAGGGCGGCCTCGCACACGCCGTGGTGAACCACGGGGGTGCTCGCTACGGCGTGTGCGAGGCCGCCCTGTCGCGTACCCGGACGACAGCCACGACAGCCGGGCCGGCGCTCACAGGCCGACACCGCCCCGATCCCGGCTCGATCCCACCTCGATCCAGCCCTGTTCCGGCCCGATCCGGACACTTCCACACCACTTCGTTAGCAAAACTCAAGCGTGGCGCCCACAGACACCCAAGAACGTTAGTAAAGTCCCTCTCATGACTTCGCCCTCGTCACCGAACGACCGAGAGAAGGTCGTCTCCAAACTCCCCCCGTGGCTGCGCCAGGAACTGAAGATCCGCACCGCGCAACTGCGTGTGGACATCCAGGACGCCGTTCACCAGGGCATCGCCCACTGGAGCGCGCTCGCCTCGGCCCCCTCCCCCGTCGACACCTCCGGCGCCGAGTCCTTCTCCACCTGGCTGCCCGCCGGCCAGTGGGAGTCGTTCCGCGCCGACTCCAAGGACCGGGGCGTATCCCTCATCCAGGGGCTCGCCCAAGCCGTCCGCCTCTGGCTGGAGATGAACCCGGCCCCCACGGTCAAGCGGCCCTCCGTCGTCCGCCGCATCGTGGTGTGCAACCAGAAGGGCGGCGTCGGCAAGACCGCCATCACCGCCGGCACCGCCGAGGCCCTCGCCGAGGACCCCGCGAGCCTGCACCCGGTCCGCGTCGCCCGCCAGCTGGCCCGGCTCTCGGCCGTCGAGGACGGCGAAGGCCCCGGCGCGGATCCCGGGACGGATTCCGGTCCGCCCGTCGACCTGGAGGACCTGCCCGGCCTCGGCATGCGCGTCCTGCTGATCGACTTCGACCCCCAGGGCCACCTCACCAAGCAGCTCGGCCAACAGCCCCTGCCCATCGGCGGCGACAGCCTCACCTGCCACATGGCGGGCGAGGCCAAGGGGCCCCTCTCCGACCTGATCGTCCCCATCCCCGACGACCGCTTCGGCGACCGGCTGCACATCCTGCCCGCCTGCACGGACGCCTTCCTCCTCGACGTCCGCCTCTCCACCGTCCGCGCCCGTGAGGCCGCGCTCGAACGCGCACTGGCGCCCGTCGAGGCCGACTACGACGTCATCCTCATCGACTGCCCGCCCAGCCTCGGCCTCAGCATGGACGCGGCCATCTACTACGGGAGGCGCCGCGACACCGAACAGCCGGGCGCCTCGGGCGCGCTGATCGTCGTACAGGCCGAGGACTCGTCCGCTGACGCCTACGACCTGCTCACCTCCCAGATCAACGATCTGCGCGACGATCTCAGCCTCGACATCGACTACCTCGGGCTCGTCGTCAACCTCTACGACGGCCGGCGCGGCTACATCGCGACCTCTTCCCTGCAGGCCTGGATGGACATAAAGGATCCGCGTGTGGTGGCCATTGTCCCCGACCTCAAGGAACAGCGGGAAGCGGTACGCGTGAAGCAGCCGCTGTTCGTCTACGCACCCAAGGGCGACCAGGCGATCGCCCTGCGCGCCCTCGCAAGGGAGATCTCATGAGCAAGGCCGACAAACTCGGAGTCTCGACGTCGTTCGCGCGCGCCCAGCCGGTCGGCGTCAGCTCCCGCCGCGCGGCCATCGCGGAGGCGACCGGCGCCCCCACCTCCGGGGTGGTCCCGCCGTCCGAGGTCCCCATCGAGGCCCTCGCGCACAATCCGTTCAACCTCCGCGAGGACCTCACCGAGATCGACGAACTGGCCCAGTCCCTGAGCGTCCGGGGCCAACTCCAACCGCTGGCGGTCGCCACCCGCATGGCGTTCATGGAAGCCCACCCCGGCCACACCGACGGCCTGGGCCGTGCCCCGTACGTCGTCATCGACGGCAACCGGCGCCTGGCGGCAGCCCAGCGGGCCGGCCTGCGGACCATGCACATCCACGTCAACGACTCCCTCGCCACCTCGGCGGCGGACATCCTCGAGTCGGCGCTCATCGCCAACGTCCACCGCGTCGACGTGGCCCCCATGGACCAGGCCCGTGCGCTCCAGGAGCTCGTCGAGGTCCACGGCAGCCAGGCCCAGGTCGCCAAGCGGCTCGGCAAGACGCCGGCCTGGGTCTCCCAGCGCCTGACCCTCCTCAACCTCACCCCGGAACTCCAGGACAAGGTGGAGACGGGCGAACTGAAGGTGGAACCGGCCCGCCGCATCGGCCGCCTCCCCCACGAGGACCAGGCGACCGCGGCGGAGGAAGCCGTTAACGCCGTTAACCCCCCGCGCCAGCGCACGCGCCCCGCGGCCACCACAGCCGCGGCCCCCGCGGCCTCCCTCCGCGCCGACCCGGAGGAATCCGGCACCGCACAGACCCCGGCGCCCCGCCGGATCACGATCGTGGCGGAGTCCCCCGGCACCATCGCGGACGCCCTCACCGCGCACCTCACCCCGGACGACCTGAAGGCGGTCACGGAACTGCTCCTGACCCGCATCTGACACGACGGGGGCGCTGACGCCGTTAACGCCCCCCGTGTGTTTCATGTGCGTTCCATGGTGCGGTTCGCATAAGCTGCGGCTGGAGGTTCCCATGCCCAACGCGCACGACGACAACGAACAGACCACGCTCTTCGCCGCGGTCGACGCACTACTGGAGGAGGCCGCGGCTCAGGACGCCCTCCCGCACCCGGACGAGCGCAAGCGCCTCCGTGAAGCCGCGGGCCTGAGCCAGGACCAGATCGCCCAGGCCCTGTCCGTCCGCCGCGAAACGGTCACCTCCTGGGAAACGGGCCGCACCGCCCCCCGCCCCCCCAAGCGCGCGGCGTACGCCCGCCTCCTCAACGGCCTCGCGGAACTGCACCCCGTTAACGCCGTTAACGGCGTTAACGCCATTGCCCCCACCAGCGCCCCCGCGCCCCAGGCACAAATCAAGGCCCCCGCGCTCCCCGGCCCCGGCGCCGAAGCCACGGCCCCCGTTAACGGCGTTAACGCCGTTAACGCCGAACCCCGCGCCGAACGAGCCGAGTCCCCGGCCACAGCCCCCGACCCCGGGGTCGGGCCAGAGGGCCGGTCTCGCGAAGACACGGCAAGGGACTCGGCAGCCCCGCAGACCCCCACCCCGGCGCCGACCGTCTCCACCCCCGCGCCGACCGCACCCCCGAAGTCGATCATTAACGGCGTTAACGCCGTTAACGCCTCCGCCTCCGCCACGCGCCCGCCCGCCACCCGCTCCGCAGCCCGCCCCACCACCCCCCTCGCGGGCAACGGCCCCCTCGCCGTCCTGGACGGCGCCGGCAAGGCCCACGCCGCCGGCGGACTCGTCCTCGACCCTCCCGCCGCCGGCCTCCCCGCCCTCATCAGCTGGGCCCTCGGCCCCGACGCCGACCTCCGCTCCCCCCGCCTCCACCGCAACGGCAAGGACGGCGACCCGCTCCTCGTCCTCACCTCCGCCGCCACCGAGGCCCTCGGCCTCCCCCTCGTCCTCGAAGACCGCCGCGGCCTGCGCCTCCCCGACGACCACCCCGTCATCAAGCAGCTCACCAAGGCGAAGTGGCAGCTGACCCGCCGCGGCTTCGGCCCCTGGCCGCGCATCTACCGCCCGGCCACCCCGACCACCGGCCGTCAGTGCGTCCAGCTCGCGATCCTCCCCTGGGGTGCCCTGGACCCCCGCGCCTGGGGCGAGGACACCTCCGAGCTCCCCGCCCCGGAACTCGCCGAACTGCTCACCTCCTACGCCACCCGCGTCCTCACCCCGCGCGGCTCCACTGCCGTCTCGGGCCTCGAACTCATGACGGCGCTACGCCCCCCGACGCGTGCCGCCCGCGACGAGGCGTCGGGCACCTGGGTATCGGCCCCGGTCCCCGGCTCCCTCACCCGCCCCGTCGACCCCGCTCCCCCGGAGGCCCCCGACGAGCACCCGGTCGTCGCGGCCCTCTACCCCCGTTCCCACCAACGCACCCCGGACCAGGTCCTCGACGAGGAGGCGTACGACTGGATCCGCGATCCGCAGCTCCTCACCGACGCCGAGTGCACCCGTACGCACGCCGTCGGCATCGACGTGAACATGGCCTTCGCCGCCGCCGCCAACCGCCTCGTCGTCGGCATCGGCCCGGCGGTCCACACCCCGCGCCCCCGCTTCGACCCGAAGCTGCCCGGCTGCTGGCTGGCGGACCTTTCCACCTCCGACCCCTCTTCGTCCGCGCTCGACCCCCGCCTCCCGAGCCCGTTCACCCCGCACGGCCGTCCGCCCACCGGCCCCGCCTGGTACGCCACTCCCACACTGGCCTACGCCCAAGAGCTCGGCCTCCCCGTCCAGCCCACCGAGGCCTGGCTGCGCCCGGAGCACGGCCCGTACCTCGACGCCTGGTACACCCGCCTGCGCGACGCCTACATGGCGACCATGGCGGAGCTCGGCGTCCACCCGGCCCTCACCGACGCCGAATTCCTCACGGCGATGGCCGAGTACAAGGAAGACAGGAACCACAACCCGGCACCGGCCGCGGTCCTCTCCGCGATCAAATCCACCGTCAAGGGCGGCATCGGAAAGCTCCGCGAACGCCCGCAGGGCGCCGGCTACCGCCCCGGCGAAAGCTGGCCGGCCCTCGAACGCCCCACTTGGCGCCCCGACATCCGCGCCGCCGTCATCTCCACGGCCCGCGTCAACATGCACCGCAAGATGCGCAAGCTCGCGACGGAAGCCGGCGAGTACCCCATCGCCGTCCTCTCCGACTGCGCGGTCTACCTGTCCGGCGGCCCCAGTCCGCTCGACTTCCTCCCCCGCACCGCCGAGGGCAAGCCGCTGCCCGGAGGGTTCCGCCTCGGCGTCAGCCCCGGCATGGTCAAGCACGAGGGCACACAGCCCCTCCTGTGGGCCGTGCAGATGCTCGACGAACGCCACAACCCCGCCCGCCACATCAAGGGCCACGACGCCGCGGCCGACGGAGAGTAAGAGCCACCCATGCCCGAGATCAGCGACAGCCTCGACCGCGCCGACGAACAGAACTTCACCCGCCCCATCCCCAAGTCCGCGGGCGCCCAGATCCGCTACCTGGTCAAGCAGCTCAAGTCCACCAAGGCCGTGGCGGACCTCCTCGCCATCTCCCGACGCACCGTCGAGCGGTACGTGAAGGACCAGATCAAGCAGCCCAAGCCGGCGCTCTCCGCCCGCCTGGAGCGCGAGGTACGCCGCCGCTGGCAGCCGCTGGTACGCAAGCGGGCCCGGGCCAAGGCCGCGCGGCAGACCGGCCTGGTCATCGAGACCCGCGCCCGCTTCGGCTTCAGCGCCGCCCCCGGCACCACCGACGACGGCCGGATGCGCCGCATCACCCAGCACCTCCCCCCGGAGTACGCCTCCCGCCTCTTCGCCGCCCAGGAGGCCGGCGCCGGCGAGACCCAGCTGCGCCACATCGCCGCCGAGGGCCTCCAGGAGATCTACTTCAAGGACCACGGCGCCCGCGCCCAGGGCCTCCTCGTCGAGTTCACCGACATCGACTACGTCGAGCTCAACTTCTAGGGGGGAAGACGGGCATCTGACAACCCGTCAGGCAGTACCGCTCGCGCAGTCCACCAGACCAAGCAGGTCGCGTTCGTAAACGGTGACACAGGCTCCTCAAGCGACGTCAACGGCACCCACCATGCCGAGTTGTTCACCATCGCAGACCCCCACATCACAAACATCTCCGTCGTCACGGCCCAGCCATCGGGGCGACGACATCGAGCTCGGACCCGCCCGCGGTGCCGCACCTACACCGACCCTCGCACCAAAACCCCTCCACGCCCCTCAGGGCCCCCAAAAACCACGAAGGGCCCCGGGATACCCCCGAGGCCCTCACAAGCCCCTGAGCACCCCTCAGAAGCCCTTGAAACAGCACGTCGTCACCCCACCGCGTGCAGAGCCCTACGCCGCTTCGACTCCGCCGCCTTCTTCGCGACGGCCTGGGCCGCCCTCTTCTTGCGCTGCTCGGCCAGCTGGTCCTGATAGGCCGCCACCGCCCGGTGGTAGCTGGCCACATAGCCCCGCGCGTCCAGCCGCTCGTCCGCGTCCATCTCGTTCACGGCCGCGACCGCATCCTCGAAGGAGGTGTAACCGGCCAGCATCGGGTTGATCTGGTAGACCCCGTTGCGGATCTTCCGGACCAACTTCGCCAGCTCCAGGCTCCGCAGCGCCGCGTTCACGCTCGGCCGGCTCAGGTCCAGCATCCCGCCGACCGTCGCCTGGTCGATGAGGATCCGCCCGCCCGGCTCACTGAGCGAACGCAGCTTCAGCAGTACGCGGTAGGCCGCCGGCGGAAGGTCGAGGTCCGAGAGAAGCCCATCGGCGTTGACCGCAGCGAATCGCAAGGTGCTCACTGAGCCGTCCCTTCTCCCGTGCGCTTCGTCCGGCTCACCCGACGCGCAGCGCGCTCTCTTGCCCGTTCGGCCCGCAGTTCCGCGATGGCCTGCCTCATGTGGTCCAGCGAAGGGAAGCGCACCAGGTCCGGCAGGCTCGTATCGCTACGAATCTGCGAAATGGTGCCGTGCTGCTCCACCTTCACGAACTCACCCGTCATCTCGGTACCCGGGATGAACTCCGCCACCCGGTAACTGTAGGGCGGGTTGAACTGATACACACCCCGCCGCACCTTGAAGACGATCCCATGAGACATCACCGTGTGCAGAGCTTCCGACGTCTTCGTCCGGCTGACATCCAGGATGGTAGCCATCTCCTCCTGCGTGAGCGGAATCCGCCCCCCCGCTCGCTGACAGGCGATGAGCAGCAGGATCAGCCTCAGAGGCAGCGCTTCCCGGAAGTACTGGGCGATCACGAGGAAGAACTCGAGGCTGTCCATCGAGAACGCGTTCGGCTGATTTTCGGTCCCGTAGAACTCCAACGGCTTGCGCTCGCCGTCCAGAGTCAGCTTTCGCGTCGGGTACCGCTTGGCGAGGCTGTCCAGATCCTTGACCGGAGCAAGCGGCTGACTCCACGCAGAGATCGCGTCGTCCACCGGCAGATCGGGACGCGGAGTCCCTACCGGATTGCCCCGGCGGCGCTGTGGCTCTGATGACACGAGGCTGCTCTCCACTCCGTTGATCTGCGGAGATCAGTATGTCAACAAGGGTGACACAAGTGTCACGCTCGTTGACGTTCGGCGTGTCTTGTGTCCCCTCACAGGTGACATATCTCAGCCATACACTCCGCGCCCTCCTCGCCGAACCCCTCCGACCAACCCCGCCCACCCCACCGCCAGTTCGCCGACACATCTCCGCTAAAACGTCAGCCGCCCCGACGTTTTAGCGCGTTTTACGTCAGCGTCACTGACGTTTTATCGTCGTTGTGTCCCCCTAGGAGCGACACAACCACCGAGATATGTCCCTCCTGAGGGGACATATCTTTTCCCCCGCACCCCCTCTGACCTGCGACGACGCATCTCCGTACCTTCTATAGGCCGGTGGTCGCCTCGCTGCGCGCGCTGAACGCCGTCTTCAAGGCCTTCCGCACACATCCTCCGACCCCCCAACCAACGTCCCCAGAACCCCTTTGCCCCACCCCTGAACCCCTTCCCTCCGAGCCAACACCCCGCAGAATCTGACTGATTCCCGTCTCTATCCACATCCCATTTTGAATCACCCCCTTTCCCCCACCATTAACGCCGTTAACACCCCCACCCACCCCCAACCCCCGATCCGTTAAAACCACACCCAAACCCCCAGGTCACAAAGGTCCCAGTAACTAAATGACCCCTCAACCAATCACAAGTCACGTTTCACCACAGCGAACGAACCCTCCAGACCTCCCACCCCTCTCAAACCCACCCCCAACCAAGTTGGCTGGTTCAGACCCAACCCAAATCACCCCCACCCCACCCCTCAAACAACCCTCACAACTCCCCTCCCTTCACTCAGGAGTGCAGCCCTCTGCGCTGCCTCTACAGCCCTTCCGACTTGAGACCGCGCTCAGCTCGGGTCTCCTCCGCGCACAGCGCGGAGGAAGGTGGTCCGTAGCGAAGCGGAGGACAACTCCGCTTCAACTCAGATGCAGTCCGTAGCAAAGCGGAAGACCCCGGCCCGAAGGGCCGGCACAGGAGCGCGAAGCGCTCCCCCCGAGCGAAGCGAGGGGGCCTTCCTCTGCTCGTAGCGCAGTTCATCTCCGTAGCGAAGCGGAGGAGACCTCCCCGAAGGGGCAGCACTAGAGCGCGTAGCGCGGAGGTTGTCCCGTAGCGCAGCGTGGAGGTTGTCCGTAGCGAAGCGAAGGACCCCGGCCCGAAGGGCCGGCATAGGAGCGCGGAGCGCTCCCTCCGAGCGAAGCGAGGAGGTTCTCTCCTCCGCGCGCAGCGCGGAGGCTGTCTCT
>NZ_JBHWVV010000023.1:0-129716 GCF_042736715.1 Streptomyces sp. NPDC060049 | reverse complement strand
GCGGGTACCTGAGCGCTGCGCGCTCAGGACTGAACGGGCTCACTGCGCTCGCCCGAGGGGGGCCGCCTCGCTGCGCTCGGCGGGGCTGCTTCGCAGCCTGGGCCGGCCTTCGGCCGGTGGCTCTCCGCTTCGCTCCGAGCCCGGATCCGGCGCTTCGCTTCGGACTGGCTCCGGGGTTCCGCTGCGCTCCACCCCGGAGTTCGAACTCCCTCGCTCCGCTCGGGAAGTGACCCCGTTTCACGGGTTCCGGGCCTCCGGCCCGTTGGGGTGGCTCCGCTCCGCGGGCCCAGCCAGAGGCAATCAGAGAGCCCTCACCTGATCAGCCTGCGGACTACGCTGCCCCTGACTGATCTCGAACTCCACCCGCTGATTCTCCTCCAGGTTCCGGAACCCCGAGCCCTGGATAGCACTGAAGTTGAACCACTTCACAGTCCCCTGAGCCATACCCAACCCCCACATGTCCACAACAGCGAGCACGAGACCCGCACCCGACAACAGCCACATCCTCCCCACACCCCCCAACACAAAACCCCGCCCGGAAGCCGAACCGAAACTGGCCTGCGCCCGACAGGAAAACGAACACGCCACACCCGAAGCGCTGCTCTGATCCTGAGTCACGTCCGGAGCAACCCCAGTCACACACCTCTGTGCTTCATTTTCTCAGCCGGATAGAGACATGAAACCAGACACTGCTGCCAGCATCGTGCGGACAACAAGATGATGAACTGGCGTCGACCAGCGAAACTGCGCAGCGGTTGGGTCCCTGACTGTCCCTCACACCCCTTACGAGCTGCAGGTTCACGGTGAAGGCCAGTGTCACCACGGTGACGCCGAGAGTGAAGGCAGGAGACGGATTCACCGTCCGGTAGTCGGCACCGCTGACATCTCACACGACCGGCCCGCACCCGGCCGGACCGCTACCAGGGCCCCTGGCAATCCGAAATCCCGCGCCGATCGCTACATCCCGAAACGATCACTGGATCCCCAGGTCAGCACCTCACCCACCCAGTGATCACTACGGATTTGTCAGTGGTCGGAACTCTGCTGCCGAGCTCCTGCACCGCCGACGGCCGCCCGCCTCGCTGCCGAGCTGGCCGAGGGTTCCGGCACAGTGCCCGCGGTACCCCGTTCCCCCGGCCGGCGCCCCTTGGGACCCGGAGCGGACAGGACCGCTCCCTGACCGGCCGTCACTAGCCCGGACCTGCTGTCTGCTTGGGGCGGCCCGGTGGTACTGCTGCCCCCAGAGCGCTCTGGGCACCGGGCCTCACCCGCGCACGCCATATCGGCGCGGGCTGCCGCCGACCCTAGCGCCAAGCCTCCGATCAAAACGGCGATCTTCGTAAGTCCTGCGCGCGCGGTCCCGTGCAGGCCATGCTCACCAGCGAACATGATCACGAAAGACCGGCCAAGGCCATCAAGGCCGCTCCCACAAGGACGGAGCCATCCCATGCCCACAGAAGAACCCACGCCGACCGAGTTCGAATTCGAACTGCCACGCGGCATCCGCGATTCAGCCGGGGTCCTGCACAGGACAGGAAGAATGCGGCTAGCAACCGCGCACGACGAGATTGAGCCCCTGGCCGACCTTCGGGTCAGGAAGAACCCCGCCTATCTGGGCATTCTCCTGCTGAGCTCGGTCATCACCCGGGTGGGAACCATCACCGACATCCGCCCCGAAACAATCGAGCAGCTCTACGCAACCGACCTTGCCTACCTGCAAGACCTCTACGAGCGCATCAACGCCTCAGATGGCCTCCCCACGATCGAAGCGGGCTCAGACCGTCTCGGCGAACCTGAGCCGCTCGCCTGAGGGCAAGGCGGGCCATATCGGCGCCGGCTGCCGTCGACCCTAGCGGCCAGCGGCAGGACCTAAACCCCTGCCGCTTCCCGCAACCCGAGGCCACAGACGCCCCTCTGAGCGCCGCTCAGGCAACCCCTGCCGAAGAGCGGGGCGGCGGAGCACTGCCACGCGGCCAGGCGCCCGCACAGAGGTAAGGACGGGGCTGCTGCGGGCCGCTTGGCACTCCGGGCTCAGCCGACCACTGGTTGCATTCCTTTGCCCCGCAGGGGCGGGCCCCGGCGCGCAGCGCCTGCCCGAAGGGCAGCATCCTTCGTCCGCCCGTGCCCGAAGGGCACATAGGGGGCGGACCAGCCCGCAGGGCTGTCCATTAGACGCACGATAGGCATACAAAAGGGCGACGCTTCCTTCGCCGCCCTTTTGCTATTCGACCGGAGTCATCTATCCGGCTCACATTGCCCAACCAGGTGCGCAGTACCCGTATCCGTTGAGTTCGAACTCAAGGCCGCTCCAGTCGCAGGCTGAACAGACAGCCCACTGGCGAACCTTCCGCTCCACCCCGCCCGCACCGCACCGCGGGCAGGTCAGCCCCTCCGCCTGCGGTGCCTCTTCCTCTGCCTGCGCCTTGAGACCCCAGCCGTAGCGGCTCCGGACTTCGTCCACGGACGCCTCGTGACAGTTCCGGGTGACCTCGGCGAGGGTCGAGCCGGGCCGTTCAAGGCACGTGAGGACTGCGGCCACGGCAAGATTGACCGCAGCCGCCTCCGACGCGGAGAGGGCGAGGGAATCGAGCACGAGATCAGCGCCCCGGTTCACTGCCTCGAATACGACAGAAAGGCCGCCGGTGCGCAGCGGTGCCGGTAGCGGGCCGGTGGTCAGCGCCTGCGGCGGAAGGGGTCCTCGGCCTTGCCGCGCAAGATGTCCCGCACGATCACGGCGACTTCGCGGGCGCCGTCGGCGGTGGCCGGCGCGTAGATGGAGTGGACGCTGGTCTGCTGCTGGTTGACGGTGAGGTCCCAGCCGCTGTTCAGGTAGATGCCGACGGCCAGCCCGGTGCGGCCGTCCAGTCCCCAGGTCGGTCCGCCGCTCACCGGCTCGACGGCGGTGGTGCCGCGTCCCCGGGCCGGGGCTGGGGTCAGTCCCTCCCTCGTGAGCGCGGTGTTCAGCGCTCGGGACAGTTCGGCCAGTTCGGTGATGGTCCGCTCGACGGCGGGTCGGCCGTACTTGGTGCTGGTCGCCTCGGCAGCGGCGGTGACCAGCCAGCCCAGCCCTTCGTTCTGGCGGTCGTGGCCGTACTTGGCGGCGGTTGCCTGACGAAGAACGTCGCCGCCCACGCCGTCGAGCGCCAGCCAGCCCCTCAACCGTGCTGCACCGCACGCCCCTGCATCGGCGGCTCGTACGGGAAGCGAGGCCACATTTACCAAGATCAACCCATGGCGTCAAGACACGAATTTCGGTTACATGACGCCCGCCTCGCCTTGGCCTCTACTTGAAACACGACCACACGTCCGGAAATGCGGAAATCTGACGATGAAGCCTTCCAACACTCGCAATATTCCGGCCGTCGTCCCCAGCCCCGGCGGGCGGCATCACCCCTCCCGGCGACCGCAATGGCGGCTCCCGGACTCCGCGGGCCGCGGCCGAATGTCGGCACGCGAAGACGAAGTGGTGAAAGGGTGCGAAAGCCACCCATGTGAAGGTCAGATCTCCTGACAACACGCCGAATGTCTGAGCCGACCAGCCTCTGACCGAGGGTCGGCGCATTTCACGAGAAAAGGATTTGCCATGGACAAAGTCTCGCGGAGCCGACGATTCGTGGTGCTCGCAGCGTCGGCCACCTTGGTCACTGGAGGGGCCCTCCTCTCCTACCCCGCGTTCGCCGCCCCAGCGCAGCAGCAGAGCGCTGCGGCCGCCGCTGGGAATGCGACCTCGCTCAGCACGACGCAGACCCCGAAGGGCGGCATGCCATCGATGCTGCCGACCACCTATTTCGGCTGCGGCCGACCAGCGCACGGCGGCACTCCGTACCAACCGAACGGTACTGAGGAGTGGAGGCGTGGCTACTGTGACGGCCATTTCGCGGGCGCGCAGGCCGGCGAGAGGGACGGAAAGCTGTGCCGTCCGAAGAATCTGCCTTTGTTCCCCCCCCTTGGCACTGAGTACGCAGAGGGTCAGCGGTCCGGCTATCTAAGTGGCTACAAAGACTTCTACGGGTGGAATTACAAACACGGACATTGTCGCTTTCTCGTTATGAAGCACCCCTATTATCCGCCGGTGAAATGACATCGAGCCGACTGGTCTCCTGCCGCGCGAGAATGCGCCGGCAGTGCGCTGTCCGGCCCTCGTCCTTTCCCGCAGGGGCGAGGTTGCGCATGCGGGCGACGCCGCGCACCGCGTCGCGCGTGCCATCGCTTTTGGGCGGCGGCGGTCGACGCGGCGTAGCTTCCTCGAGCTCACTAAGAGCTCGTAACACGATCATGAGTCGGGCTTGTTGAGGCGTCGCCAGCAAATGAGGCTGCAGGCGAGGGAGACGAAGGCGTCGTGGAGTTCGGTGCGGCGTTCCCATCGGACGGCGAGTCGTTTGAACTGGCGGAGCAGGGCGAAGGTCTGCTCGACGACGTAGCGGAGCTTGCCCATGCCCTTGATGTTCGGTGCTCCTTTGCGGGAGATGACGGGCAGGATCCGGCGTTTACGCAGTTCATCGCGGTTGCGGTTGGAGTCGTAGCCCTTGTCTCCGAGCAGGGCCTCGGGACGTCGGCGGGGCCGGCCAGGGCGCCCTGCCACGGGTGGGATACCGTCGACCAGGGCGAGGGTCTGGGTGACGTCGTTGACGTTCGCCGCGGTCGTGATGACCTTGAGCGGGGTGCCGCGTCCGTCGCAGATCAGGTGGTGTTTGCTGCCTGTCTTCCGCCGGTCGACCGGCGACGGACCGGTGTCGGCTCCCCCTTTTTCGCCCGGATGTGGGAACCGTCCACGCACGCCCTGGACCAGTCGAGGCGGCCGGCCGCGTTCAGCTCGGCCAGCAGGATCCGGTGCAGCTGGTCGAAGACCCCTGCCCGCTGCCACCGCTCCAGCCTTCGCCAGCAGGTCTGTCCCGAGCCGAACCCCAGCTCAGGCGGCAGGAGTTGCCAGGCGATGTCGTTACAGAGCACGTACAGGATGCCTTGCAGGCACAGCCGGTCAGCCACCGGCCGCGGCCCCGGTGACCTCGCCGGCCAGGGCGGCAGCAGAGGCTCGATCAATGCCCACAAGTCGTCGTCCACGATCCACGGCCGAGTACTCACACCATCCCGAACGGCCGAATCGTCACACCGGTCACGGCCGACCAGGACATCTCATCAAGATCCTGTTACGAGCTCTTAGGGGGTCACATTGCAGATTCCGAAGGGACCACTACATGTCGAGTGCACCGGGCCACAAGACCACCACGGCGCAGGAGCCCCAGCGGCATCGGCTTCGTGTGTATGTCCATCTACTGGGGGTCAGCTGCGGCCTCTTGGTCGTCTTGGCCGTGCTCATGGGCGTGCGCCTGGGCTCCGACGGCTGGGCCGACGCCATCAGCGCCGCATGTGGGGCCGGTAGCCTCGCCGTCGCCTTTATTGCCCTCCTCCGCCGCCCCTAGCGACTCCCCCAGGGCGGGCGCCAAGGCGCAGTTTCGACCTCGCGAGAACACCCGAGTAACGTCCGGTCCGCGGCACGGGCCAGTAGGGGCAGGAGCTCGGCCGCGGTACGTCCGCGGGGGTCCGCGCGAGCTCGGTGGTCAGTCGCTTCGCTCCTTTCGGTGCCAGCGGGCCCACAGGCGGCCGGCGATCCAGATGACAGCGGCGACTGTGAGGCCGGCGACCACGTTCTCGATGATGTCGTTCACGATGGGTGTGCCTTTCACGTGCCGGTCGGCCCAGGGCCGACCGGCACCCGTGCGGGGAAGGGTTACTGGGCGGCGAGGGCCTTGGGCAGGTGGGGGTAGCGCATGAACAGGTGCATCTCGTCGCGCATGGGGAGTTCGCGGGCGAAGCCCTCGGCGAGTTCGGTGCGGTGGCGGACGGGTTCGGGGACGTGGCGTTCGGGAGTGAAGGCGAGCATCTGTGCGATCGCGCGCCAGGCGCGGGCTTCGGTGGTGGGTCCGATCGCGGCGTGGTGGGCGGCCAGGAGGTGGGCTGCGAGGGGGTCGCCGGCGCCGGCGGCGAAGCGCCACCAGTAGAGGGCGGATTCTCGTTTGTCGAGGCTGTAGAGGAGGCAGCCGAAGGTACGGGCGCCGGCCTCGTCGTAGTCGGCCGCGAACGCGGCGAGGGTGTCGATCTCGCCGGAGCGCAGGACGGTGGTGCATAGCTGGGTGACGTATCCGAAGGCCATGTACTGGCTTGCGCCGGGGTCTGTGGTGATGATCGGCTCGGGTCGGCGCCGCCCGCCGCGGCGGATGCGGGGCCGGGTGCTGGTGCCGGGACGGACGGTGTGGGGGGCGGGGCCGGTGGGAGGCGGAGCGAGCTGGGTGAGCTCGGCCGGCTCCTCGCCGTACGGTTGCGGACCGGGATCGCCGATCGCCACCGAGGCGTACTGGATACGGGACGGGCGGCGGGCTTCGGCGGCGATGCGGGCGGCCAGGCGCTGCATGAAGTCCTCGGTGCTGCGGCCGACCACCTGGGCGCGGATCGCCTCGGCCTGGTGGGCCATCAGCTCGGCGGAGGCCTCCGTTCCCGTGCCGGCCCGTGCCGGGTCCGCGGACGGCTGGTCCTTGGTCCCGTCGTCCTCCGCGTGGGCGGTGGGTTCGTGTGCGGTACCGGCCTGCTGGTTCGGGAGGTCTTCCGGCATCAGGAGTCCCCTTTCTCCTTTGGAAGTTCCGTGAGCATGAGTGTCTCCAGACGTTTCCTGGCTCTGGAGGCGTTGGTCTTCGCGGCGGTCTCGGTGATGCCCAGGGCTTGGGCGATCTGCGGGTAGGACAGGCCCAGCAGGTCGTAGAGCTGGAGGCATTGGGCCTGCAGCGGTGCGATCGCGGCGAGATCCTCCATCGCGCGGTCCAGGCGGTCGTAGCGGCCCAGCTCCATCAGGTAGGTGGTGGTGGGCAGCTCGGCGACCGGACGCTCGTTGCCGCTCAGGCGGGCCGCGCGGCGCAGGAAGTCGATGATCGCGTGGTTGAGGATCCGAAGGGCCAGCGCGAGCGGGTTGGGATGGACAAGGATGCGTTCGATCTTGCGGTGCATGATGACCATGGCGTCCATGACGGCGTCCTCGGCGTCATGGGGGTTGCGCAGGCTGTAGGTGGCTATGCCCATGAACTTTTCCCAGTGCTCGCGGATGAAGTCCTCGCCGCGGGGGTCGAGGACGGGGCGGGCGGGTTCCGGGCCGAGAACGTCGTTCTCCCTGCCGAACGGGTCGTTCATCGCCCCTCCCGGTCGGCCGGACTACGCCCGTGACGGCGAAGCGCGGCCGTGTGGTGCTGGTGGATCCAATGGCCGGGCCGAATGCCGGCGGGAAGCGTGGCGGTGCGGGCCTGCGAGGCGGTGCGGGCGGTGAACCGTGCGACGGCTCCGAAGCACGCAGTGGTCGTCCGGTAGGCGCAGGCCGAGCCGTGCGCGTACCGGGTCCAAGTGAGCCCCACGAAGCCTCCTTCTTGATCCAGAGCGAGCCCCTCGCGGCGACTCTGCGACGAGGAGCGGAACAGCGGCGTGTTCTGCCCTCTAGACCGTTCAGGACCCCCCTCGGAGTTACGTCACCCACCCCCGACTTCACACACACAGTTATCGGATCATCACATTTAGTTCGCTGACCAGCGGATTCCCCCCCTCCACGTGATCCACATCACAACACACGCTCGAATACGCCCCACCTGTCCAACCGGCGCACACCCCCGCGAACCACCTGATAAAACTTCAAGGCCTTGAAGGCTCCTGAACCAGAAAAATCCGTCCAAAGACGCGGCCGACAACACCAACACCGAATGGCAGTCAGGCCCCGCTGCCCATGGTGACGACGGTGCCGAGGCAGCCCGGGCAGCAGGCAGACCAAGGAAGACCTCAAGGACGTCCCGAAGAGCTCCGACGGGTTCGGAGAACACTCAAGATCGATGAAGAGCACTGAACAGTGCTGCCCTGTGCCGACCGGCGCGGCCGTGCAGTATGGCGCGGCCGCCGTCGCCCGTCGCCCTTCCGAACGCAGCATTCCGGTGTTTCGCTGGCTCGCGCCAGCACGGCGCCGACGCCGAGGTCGGGTTGGCAGTCGGCCACCCAGAGCATCCAGGGATGCATGAGGGGGTCCTGACGGAGAGCCTGGCCTCATGAACCATCAGAAGCGGGCTGTGGTGGACCCTCCGGACAGCCGTGGCCTGCGTGGAGTCCGGGTGGATGGCGTGACCGTCGGTCGGGCCTGGTCGATGCGGGAGCTCCGTCGGCTGCTGTCCCGGTCCGGGTTTCCCGAGAAGACGGAGTTTGCCGTCAGCCCGGCAGTGGTCTGGTACGGGGGAGGCTCGGACACCTGGCCCGACCGATCGCTTCGGCGGCGCGCCACGCTGGTGCTGCTGGTAGCAGGTCTGCTCGGATCCGCGGTCCTGCTGGTAGACATCGGCCTCCCGGACATCTTCGGGGCACTTACCTTCGCGGGCCGGGTCATGGGGTGGATGTTCGTCGTAGGCGGCTTCTTCCAGGCTGTGGCGGCGGCAGCAGCTTCCGACGAATGGGGCAAGAGGGTCTTCAAATATTCCGGTGCTGTCACCCTGGTCGGGGTGGTCATTGCGCTGGTCGTGTGCAGCCTGCTGCTGACCCTCTGGTTGCAGAAGAGGGAGTACTTCCCGTACTTCCTCAGCTATCTCTCGCTGTGGGTCTGGTCCCTGTGGGCCATTTGGCGAGTGGGGCGCGAGAAGCCGTGGCGAGGAATCCCACATCCTCGCAGCTTTGCACTGGGGGTCACCGCGTCCGGCCTTCTGGCCGCGATGAACCTGGCGTACTCGGGGCTCTACCAGCCCACCACCGCCCTTGACCAAATCAACTATCAGGTGGCTTTCGGCACCCCGTACGCCGATCCCAAGGCACCCATCATGCACGTACCGACGACCGTCACCCTGGAGAACACCGGGACCGTGCCGTTCTGGACGCTCGGCAGCGCGGTCACCGTCCGCGGCAGGTTGTCAAAGTCCAGACCGAACCAGGAGAAGATCCCGGACTGGCGCGAGGGCGAGGGCGAGAGCCAACTCTACGCGGGCTCACCCGCCTACAAACTCGTCTACTGGGGCGGTCTGCAGCCTCCCGGCAGCTGGGTCAGCCCGGGGGACCGGGTCGTGATGCAGAAAGTGATCCAGCTACCCCAGAACGCGCCCTTCGACTCCCTTGAAATGTCCAGCCACCTGATCTCGATGAGGAAAGACCGTGGCTCCGTCGACCAAGGGTTCGGGACGACGCACTGGTCGTGGAAACCGGACAAGGTGACTGAGCGTGTGGGCTGCGAGTGCGGGGACGTCGGACTCAACCTCGGTCGGCTCCGCTACAACAGCAACCTCTTGAATGTGACGCGCAAGCCGCGCCACGTGCTGTCGATCAGCTACGTGAACAATGACGTGCCCGAGGACTTCGCCATCAACATCTCGCCTATGGACAGGGCGGGCAAGTTCTCGTGGGATTCCGTGCTCGAAAGCCGCCTCGGCCTCGTGGAGAAGTCAACCAGCGTTGCGACCGTCTCACTCGCCCAGCTGCGGAAACAGCTGGGCTGAGCCGGGCGCTGCCTCGACCGTCCTGCGCACTTCTCGGGGCCGGGCACGGGCGGCGAGGCGTTGCAGAAGGGGTTGGAGGCACTGCAGTACATCGCGCGGGAGGGCCGGCTGCCGGGGCGCGGCGTAGTTCAGGTCTTGGCCGATGGGAGCGAGCACCGTACTGGGATCTGGGTCGGGAACATCAAGGCCCTCCGCGACAAGCTCGACCAGAGCTCCGCGCGCTCGCCGAACTCGGCTCGACTGGGCGCGGTGATCGGGGTGGGGCCGCGATCCGCTCGAATTCCGTCACCTCCCCCGGAGCGGCGTCGCTGGCTTCGTCGATCGCCTTCAGCAGCCGCAGCGGCCGCTCCGGATCGGCCTTGGCCCGCGCCGAGGACGGGCCGCAGTGCCCAGGACCGGCCGCGGCGAGATGCTCGCCAACCTGCCGGGACACTCCGGGCACAGCGGGACCGTCCGGCCCACCCGCACGCAGCCGGCCCACCTCGGGCCGACGACCAGGAACCCAGGGCGGATCAGGGTGCCGGTGACGGCGCCGATGATCGCCTCGGTGGTGTCCCTGAGGCGGATCTTGGTCCTTCTCTGCACCAATGACAGGGCGGGTTCCACGCTGGCCTAGGGTTCACTCATGAACTCCCCGGACGACGATTTCGATGAACGGCCGTGTGTAACCATCCGCTGCCAAGACGACTCGTCCGTAAAAGTCACCTTCCGCGACCGCAACAGCTCGGACGACTACTGCGTGCACTACGCGGTCGAGATACAGGCGCCAGGGCTCAGCGCTCGCCTCGACGAAGCCGTGGCCTGGATCGGAGACAGAACCGATCTTGCACCGTTCCTGGAGAGGCTTGCCGGGGACTTCACCGGCTGGGACGGCGAGCGATGTTGGGAGACCAACGACCACGACCTCACCGTGTCAGCAGTCTTCCGGCACGGTGGGTACGTCGGTTTGACATGGACGCTGCGCCCCTGGCGGAAGACCTCCGGCGGCTGGAGCGCATCCGTGACCACGCACCTGGAAGCCGGCGAGCAAATGGCATCCCTCGCCGCCGACATCCGTCACTTCCTCGAAAAACAAGCCAGCTGATTCCGACGAGACCCCGACCGAAAAGGGCCGAATCACCGTCGCCGGTCGCACCGATTCAGCGTCGGTGCAGTCACCCGACCACCCTCTATATCCAGTCAGGTATCGGCTGGCCAGGGGCTTAACGACCAAGTCTCGACCCCGGAGGCGTCAGTCCAGTTCTCCAGCTACTCACGCGCTTTGGCAACGTCCGTCGGCATCGGGCACAGGGTCCACGGGGCCGTCAGGGCGTGGCCGGTGAACAGAGCCGCCAGCAGTGCGCGCCATTCCTTGTAGGGCCGTTGCAGCAGTTCCTGGCCGTCCAGTTGCAGGACGTCGAACGCGACGAAGTAGGCCGGCCACCGGGCGGCCAGGGTCGGGGCGCTGCGGTCACGGGCGGCGGCGCGGCGTTGCAACGCCTCGAACGACAAGCGCCCCGCTTTTGGGTCCCAGACGACCAGTTCGCCATCGAGGACTGCCGGCTCCCCGACCCCGGACATATGCCAGCGCGGGCCGCCACCGGGTAGGGGCGGCCCGCGCTGGGGGTTCGTCGGAGGCTCCCGCACAGCCGTAGGACGGCGGGGCGAGACCCTCGACCGGCTCAGCGCTCGTTCAGTTCGGCCGCGGGTACGGACGGCGTGGGCCCAGCTCCCGCTCCACGACCGATGACGGCTCCAGGTATGCGACGGGCACGCCGTCGTACGAGACGTCGTCCAGGGGCCGTACGTGCTGTGGTGCGCGCACCCAGACCCGGTGTTCGGCCGGCCCCACGGTGTCTCCGCGGACCGTTGAGCGCCCACGCCCTGCCGTATGTTCGGACCTATGACGCACGCCACGAAATCCCGGCTGGTGGCCCAGTGAGCAGTTGGTGGGCCTATTTGGAGGAACGGACCTGCCGAGAGGTCGACGCCGACGTGTTGCGGGATCGTCGGCTGCCGGCGGTCAGGTCCGTCTGGGAGGCACTGCGTCCGTTGGGGGTGGACCTACACGAGGCTGAGCTGGTGGTCCGCGAGCGGTACGAGGCCCTCGGCGACCGAGTGCAGCGCACGCCTCCCGATCCGCTCGACCTCCCCTCACTGGCAGCTCGCGCCGCGGCTCTCCCAGGGCGTGTGGCGGCGGTGGAGGCACTTTGGGACGGCGACACCGTGCATGACTGGTTCGTGTTCCTAGTCGCGGTCCTGGACGGGCCAGATAGGGAGGGCCACCTGGCGACCATCTACCACCGCCCTGACGGCTCCCCCCTTAGCGATGCCGCCGCCGAGGCAGGCCGGGCGCTGGCTGGCCATCTTGGCGTGCCGTTCCACTTCGCTTCCCCCGACGTCCCTGATGACGACGCCCCGCGATGGCGGACAGTCCAGCGGCAGGCGAAGGCGCCGCGACCTGGAGCCAAGGGTGGCTCTCGGTGACCTAAGGAGGCCGAACCATCCGGTGCCTCCCGCAACCGGGTACCTGGATCTTGCTGTTGGCGACGAGCCAGGCGGCGACCGCGCGGCGGTCCGGTCGGTCCCCTTCGTGCGGAGCGGAGTGATTCGACCTCGGATGGGCGTTGCGGATCACGCCATGGGAAGGTGTCCGACGCTAGGCCCATTGGCTTTGATAAGGAGCAGTACAAGCTCCGCAACGAGGTCGTGCGCACCATGAACCTGCTGAAGCACTCCCGGGCGGTGGCGACACCGCTACGACGAGAGGGTGCGCGTCCTCCACGGCACGGTCACCGGTCCTCGATCCGCGTCTGGATCCGGCGGTGTTCTGCCGCTCCTACCGCAGGTGTAGGACCGATGCGCTCCAGCCGACGGCTTCAGGGGTATGCCAGCGGGGCCACTCTCCTGTCCTGGCCATTTCCTGGCCGGCGGCGAACGCTTGTTGTTGGGTTGGGTTGTGTTCCTGGACGCGTTTCCACAGGTCACGTGCCTGCGCGTGATGACCGGAGCTGATGAGGAACTCGATCAGATCCTGCGCGAAGCCCCACGCAGTGAGTAGCGCGTCAGGAGCTGTCTGCGCGACCTGCTTGGGGTCGGCTGAGCTGGCGAACGAAGGCACCAGTTCGCCGGTACACCGACCGGCCCCCGCGCCATCAGCTCCGGAACCACGCAGGCGCAGCGGTGACGGGACCGGCGTACCAGGGCGTTCAGAACCAGAGTTTCCAGTTCAAACTGGGCCTGGGGCCCGGCGGATTCACGTATCGGATCGAGAATGTGTACAGCGGCATGGTCTTGAGCATGAACGCCAATGGGTCGGTGACCGTCCAGCCCTCCGGCACCTCGAACGACCAGCACTTCTCGCTTGTCAACCAGGCAGACGGCTCCGTCGGTATCCGCGGCGCCCACAACGGCCTGGTCCTCGACATGTCCAGCGCGGGCACGGTGACGGGCCGGGCCTACGCCGGCAACACGAACCAGAGCTTCAACCTCTTCACCAAGGTGACGGTTCGACAGGCATCCGCAGCAAGTACTACTGGCTCGGCGCCTGATCAAGCAGCTCTGCCCGCCGCACCCGACGGTGATCGGCATGGTCCGGCCCCACCGCGCCGGCACCATGGCGAGCCCGGCGGCCCCGCCGCAGACCGCAGTCCGCGGCGGGGTCCCGGCAGGCCCTCGGCCTGTCCCAGCCCGGGACGGACCAGGCTCTGTGTCTGGGACGGGATCAGTGCCACCTCGCTCCAGCCCCCGGCGCCGGTGTAGGTACACAACCACAACGCGTTATTCCCACCGTTGTGGGCGTAGAACAGCTTGTCTTGGCCCGCGGTCAGAGCGGGAGCGAACAGGGTGCCGTCGCCGATCCGCCCTTATCCGCTGCGGCCGCTACCGGCTCCGTCGGGCTCTGTCGTGGGGCGGCTCGGATCCGATCTGCGAGGGCCGTCTGTCGCCTCAGGGAGACGGCTGTCCCGACGGCCTGACCCTCCCGGTGTCAGCGGGCGCTGAGAAAGGGGTCCAGCTCCCGCTCCAGGGCGGCTTTCGGCTTGGCACCGACGATGGTCTGGACGACCTCACCGCCTTGATAGACGTTCAACGTGGGGATGGACATCACGCCGTATTTGGCGGCCGTTGCCGGATTCTGATCGATGTTCAGCTTGACGATCTCGATCTTGTCCCCGTGTTCGGCCGCGATTGCCTCCAAGGAGGGTGCGATCTGTCGGCATGGACCACACCACTCGGCCCAGAAGTCGACCAGCACGGGCTTGTCGCTCTTGAGGACGTCCTCATCGAAAGAAGCGTCGGTCACAGTCTTGAGAGCCACAAGGGCCTCCTCTTCAACGGGTAGCACTCGATGTCCGCACCGGCAGCAAGCCGCGGTGAGCGGCGGTGAGCGGCGGTGAGCGGCGGTGATGGCCAACACCAAGTGTGATCGACGGCTTCACCGAGCTACAGGCGCCTCACCGATTCGGCTTGGAATGCGTCACGAGGCGATCGGGGCTGTTCCTCGTGTCCGGGTGCGCGCTTCGTGGCAAAGGTCAGGCGTTCGCATGCCGTGGGGCAATGGCTCGTCGGGGCGCGGCGTGATGCGTCGGCAGGTGTCCTGCGGCAGCCTTGAGACGCTGCAACCCCTCGCTGGGCAGGAGGCCGTCCCCGCCTTCTCAATCGTGACGCGGGGACTTCGTCGTCCAGACGCCCACCACCCGCCCGACCGTGCTGGGCAAGCCCTTCACCCGCTGTTCGAGCAGGCGGGATCCGGCCCCTTCGCCCGGGCACCGCGTGGCCACCGCGTCCCCCCACGCTGGGCTGGCAGGCTGGTCTGCGGAGCCTGCCCGGGTCTTCCTTCGCACGTCGGCCCGGGCGGGCCGCCACCTCGCCCGGCGTATCCGGTCAGCGGTAGGGACTCCAGCGTCCAAAACGTGCCATCAGTCTGCGCGCGGCGTCTTCGTCGAGTCCCAGCGCGGTGGCGGCCTGTGCGGTGTCGAGGTCGCCCGCGGTGCCGCGGGCTGCCCAGTAGCCGACCCGCTCCGCGGTGACCTCCAGACGGCGAGCCGCCCGTACAGCCGCGACCGGGGCCGTCTTGGTGAGCTTGTCGATCTCCTCTTCCAGCCGCTCCAACAGCGTGGTGACCGTCTCCGGCAAGGGAACGGTGGTCGCCTCGACCTGGCCGGTGTGTCCATCCCAGTCACGCAGGCAGGCATCCGCCTGATCGTCTCCTCCATCAGCCAGGCCCTGGTCCTGGTCACCGATGGCCTCCCAGTCCAGGCGATACTCAGGGCCGACCCAGCCACAGGAGCACACCGCGCGCAGCGCGGCCGCACGCCGTGCGTTGGACTGGCGGCCGTCGTAAACGCTCCACTGCGAGACGGCCTCTCCTCCCGAGCCCGAGGCACTGTCGAAGAACACGGGGTCCGGGACGCTGCCGTCGGCCAGGAGTACACCGACCGCTCCCGCGTGTGAGGTGCCGAACTCCTCCGTCGTCCACGTCTCGCGCCTGCCCACACCCATGACAATCCTCCCAACTGGCCGCCCTACGACCCCGGCGCCACCGGCCGGTGGTACCGGACTACGACAATGCCGCAGCCCGACCGCCGACGGACCCGTATCCACGAACAAATCACGTGGCCAGAGCTGGCGTGGTTCAGAACATCCACAGCACGTCGGCCCTCGTTTGCGGCGGCACGCAAGAGCGGGACCGCCGCCGTCCGGACGACCTGCGGGCAGACGCTCGCGGCAGCCAGACGAGCCGAGGTGAGGTGCTCTGGGGGTGAGGTGCGCTTCTGGGGTGAGGTGCTCTGGCAGCGGCTAGGGATGGGGGACTTCGGCAGCGCCGCCTGCCTGCACGGCGTCGACGACGCGCTCGTGGAAGACGGCGAGGCCTTCGGGTGGGAGCGGGGCCGGGCTGCCGGTGAGGGTGTACCACTCCTCCGCGCCGGTGTACTGGATGCGGACTTGGACCATGTTGTCCGGGCCGGCCTCGGTCGTCACGCTGACGTCGCCGGTGATGACGCCGACCTCGTCGGTCATCGCCCCGCCGGGCCCCGCCTTCACGTGCGAGGTCAGCGGAACCGACCCGTCGGAACCACCGCTGTCGCCGGGGTGCGGGGCGTCGTCTGGCTGGTGGGTGGTCATGAGGGGCACGTCTCCAGCATCTCGTTCAGCTTCATCTTCTCCGGCTCGGTGACGGTGAGCTGGTAGGTGCTCTTCACATTCGTCCACGCCATGGCGTACGTGCACCAGTAGGTCTTGACGGGGGGCTGCCACTCGTCGGGGCCTTGGTCGCCCTTGGCCCGGTTCGTTGCCGCCGACACCGCCAGCAGCTGGGGGTGGGTGAGGTCGTTCGCGAACTCCTTGCGGCGCTCGGCCGTCCATGAGCCGGCGCCCGAACGCCAGGCGTTCGCCAAAGGCACCATGTGGTCGATGTCGAGCTTCCCCGCGTCGGTGACCGTGATCCCGTCGTACACGGATACCCAAGTACCCGAAACAGCCTTGCACTCGCTGTCGCGTTTCACGTCCTTGCCGGCCCGCTCGAGGACGACGTCCCGGGTGTCACACCCGTCACCCTGCCCGGCCCAGTGCGTGAACTTGGCCCTGCTGTAACCGGTCATCGCCTGCTGGGTGGCAACCTTCAGCCCGCCGAGCTGGGTGCGGGCCACCGCCGTCGTCGACAGACCCGGAAGCGCCCGCACCGCCGGCGCACCCCGCTCTCCCGCCGGTCCCTGACCGGGCAGGGACGGCTTCGCGTCACTGCCGACCGTCACCCCCGGGCTGCAGCCCGCAAGACCCCCAACCAGCACAACGGCCGTCACCAGCCGGACACCCAGCCGCATCTGATGCGACATAACCACCCCAACTATCTGAAAAGCACCTCCATGATCTTACCCTCCGCGCCAACCTGGCCAAGACCGTCCCGGCGCTCCCCCAGCTGGGCGCTGCATCCGGGTCATGTAGCGAGGCGGAGTGTCGGCCCGCATGCATACGGCGTGCCGCGCCGCAGTCCACTCGGAGAACGCCGGTGGACCGTCTGCCATGAGGCACCGAAGACAGGCCCTTATGGCGAGCTTGCGCTCCGTCCGGTCCGCGAGGCGGACCCAGAGGTAGGCGCTGTCCAGGTCAACGCCGTCGTTCCAGCCGCTGCCGACCTGGACGACTTCCCCCTCGTAGATGGCGGCGGGTGCGGTAGTCGGCTGGGAGCAGGGCTTCGGGTCCGCGCACCACGTCTCCAACCTGGTACGGCGCGGACACGGCGCCGGGCCGGCGTCCGGTGCAGCTGGCCACCGCGGTCATCCCTGTGCGCGGGCGGCGAGGGCGAGCTTGAGCACCTGGGCCAGGTGCGGGCGTACGGCGCGGGCGGGCGGGATGGGGAGTTCGTCGTCCGGGGCGGTGTCCCAGCGGATGCCGTACGAGGGGGCATCGCCACCCCCGCTGGGGGCTGGAGCGGACGTCGGACTGGGGGCAGTCGGCGAGGAGGGTGACGGTGTCGGCTTCCACGAGCAGGGTCGCCGTGGTGTGCCTGGCTGTGAGGCAGGGGCCGTACGGCGCGTGTGGGCGACCTTCGCCGCGTCTACCGCCGGACATGCCGATGGGCCGTCTGCATGCCGGGAGCCTCACGTTTACGCCGGAGCGCGGGTCAGGCGTGATGTTCACTCTCCCGGGTGAATCGGGGGGCTGTGGGGGGAGAAGTGCGCTGTGGGGTTCGTCTGTGGGGCGAGGACGTGTTCACGCCGATCGCGTCCCGCCGAAAAGATGGAGAACCGCTGACCATGACGCCGTCCTTGGAGTGGCTCGGGCATGGCCCGGCCGCCGTGAGCGCGGTGCACGCGCTGGTTGTCCTGGTGCGTCTGTGCCGGAGAAGTCTCCTCAACCGCAAGGACACCCGATCCCAGACCGCCGGGGAGCGGACGGAAGAGGAGCTGTCCCTTTCCGGATTCGTCGTCGTACGGGTGGACGTCGCCGCCGAGGCGCGGGTGGACGTGCGAGTCACCGTCGCCGCTGCCCCCGGCGCCGCCGCGGTGGCGGGCGGGGAGCGGGGCCCGTGGTAGGCGAGGGAGCGGAGGAGGAGTTCACGCCGGCCGCGGATGTCGCGCAGCGGCTGCTGGAGGCGTATGCGGTGTTCGTGGCGACTGAGCCGGAGGCGCTGCGACGGTCGAACTTGTCGCTGGCGCTGGCGACGTGTCAGGACATCGTGCAGGAGGCGTACCTGCGGGTGGGACAGAAGGCCGCTGCCGGAGAGCTCGATGCGGATACGAACGTGATGGCCTATTTGCGGACGGCAGTCCGCAACCTCGCCGTCGACGAGCACCGCAAAGAGCAGCGCCAGCGCAAGCGGCTGGTGCTGATGGGCTCAGACGCCCTCGACGCCGTTCCTTCCGAACAGGAGTCCGGTGAGGGTGATCGGACGCGGCAGGAGCTGGTGAGGCGGGAGATCAGGCGGATGCCGCAGAGCCAGCAGCAGCAGGTCGTGGACCTGCAGAGCCGGGGGTTCACCGATGTGGAGATCGCGACGGTGCTCGGGATACCTGCGGGGCGGCTTCACAAATTGCGGAACAAGGCAGTCTCGTACCTAAAGCGCAAGCTCACTGGGCATATTCGGGATGGGCATCGGAAGAAGAAGAACCGTGGAAGGAAGGACAGGTGACGGATGTGAGCAGGTACGACGACCACCGCGGCGGGGCGGGCCGCCCGGAGCCGCTGGTCCCGGCCGGGCTCGCGCAACTGCTGGCTCAGCTCAAGGGCCCGCACGATTACTGGGACCGGCCCGACGGCTACTTCGGGCCCCTGACCGACACCTACGGACTGTCCGCCGAACAGCGGGCGCACGCGAACTCGCTGTACCGGCTGGGCTCCAAAGCGCTGCTGGGCGGTGAGCTGCTGCGGGCCGCGCAGTGGCTGGGCGAGGCGAGTGAGGCCGGGCATCCCGGCGCCCTGTTCCGCCTCGCCGCGCTGGCCGGACGCGCCGGGTACGGGCGGCGTGAGGACGTGCTGTTCCTGGTCGCGGAGGCAGCCCGCCACGGCCACGGCGACGCACGGCACCTCCTCGCCGCGACCGCACACCGCCGCCCCACCACGCCCGTCTGGCCCGTCGAGGACCCGCAGTTCTTCGAGGAGATCCGCGAACGGCTCGGCGTGAGCAAGCACCTCCTCACCCCCGAGCCCGACCACGACAACAGCGCCGCTGCCGCAGTACCCGCCGTGCCGGCTTCGCCGGCGGACGGATCTGGCGGGCCGCGGCTGGTGCTCGTGCCGCCGCCCATGTTCCCCTCCCCCGACCACCCCGCGGCCGACACGGGCACCCAGAGCGGCCCCATGACCGACCGGCCGCACCTGACCGCCCTCGACGGGCGGCAGTCCGGCGCGCTGATCCTGCCCCTGCCCGACCCCGCACCCCACCTGGCCGCCGCGGCCGCCGGCGCGGCAGCCGCGGCCCGCGCGGACGCCGTACACATGGAGGACGGTGGCTCAGATCCCTGGTCGGCTAACGCGCTGCGCCCCGCGATCCTCACCGACATGGCGCGATCGCCGAGCCTGCCCACGCAGCCGCCGCAGGAGCAGGCGATCGCGATCAGGGCCCGAGACCTGCTCCACCACATCCAGCACTCCGGAGGCATCAGCACCCGCGACCTCGCCCGGCGCACCGGCATGTCGGTGGCGTCCACGGCGTGGCTGCTGCACTGGCTGCGCGCGCAGTACCTCGTCGAGACGATCGCCGGCGCCCACCTGCCCGGCCCCGTCATGGAAATGGCGGACCGCCCCGAGCTACACCGGCAACTCATGCAGCAGACACTCGACGGGCTGCGCGACCAGCTCGGGGCCGCCGTCTACCTCTCCGCCTACACCGACGGCGACATCAACATCCTGCAGTCCTCCCATAGCGACAGAGCCCCAGCCGTCCGCCCCGGAGCTCCCTTCATCGAGACCGGCCATGCGAGCGCCGTCGGCAAAGCCCACCTCGCCGACCTGGACTTCGACGCCCGCCTCGAGCACCTCACCCGCTACAAGCCCGTCCCCCTGACCCGGCGCACCATCACCGACCCCCGGATCCTGTTCGACAACCTGGACGGCCACGGCCCTCACGCCCCCCAGCTCGACCTCTTCGAGTACTCCACTCACAACCTCTGCGCGGCGATCTCTCTGACCCTGCCGGGCACCGATGCGACCTGCATCGCGCTGGCCCTGCCCACCGACCAGCATCACCGCCTCATCCGGACCGCCGCAGCCCTCAGCCAGGCCTCCACGGGCCTTCTCCTCGCCCGCCTCCTCACCACCACCGCCACCCGGATGACGAACACCCCCACAGGCGGCGAGCCCTGGTCCACGGAGGACACCCCGACACCCCCGGCCATCGCCCTGCCCTGACCCACCCGCCTACACGAGCGTGGGGCCTTCCACCGGATCCGGTGGAAGGCCCCACGCCGAAGTCTGTCCGCCGACTAGGTGTTACAACGACGAACCTGGTTTCGATACGTACTACTTGCGTTGGTTCGGGTGTCGAGGTTAGAAGATTCTGGTGATGCTGGTGGGCCCCCAGCCGCTTGCTCCGACGAGGAGAGGAGGCTTGAGGCTTGTAGGGCCGCCTGGGTAAAACAGGAGACAACCCGTGGGACAGGTCGTGGTGGCTGCGGTTCCAGCGCTGTCGACGAAGTTGACGACATAGTTGGGGTCCGCCGGGGTGGTAGCCCACACGTCGCTCAGCTGGTCACCAGCTTTGGGCTGGAACTCGTCGTACTGGACGATCTGGCCCTCGTCGTTGACGGTCTTGCTGACGACGGTGCCCTGGGCGTTGCCGTTGCTGGCGACCAGGGGCCGCTTGTCGGGGAGCCAGCCGCTCTGGGCGTAGATGGCCCCTTGGTGGTTTTCGCTGAAGACGCTGTAGACGCCGTTGGTGATTTGGCCGCGGTGGAGGAAGAGGTAAGAGTTGAGCCTGTGGCGGGTGACGATGTCCTGGACCCCGTCTGCGTCCACATCGCCGACCGTCACGACTTCGTGGTTAGTCCAGCCTCCGCTGGGGCCAGGGATCTCTGTGGGGTTGGCCTGGATGTCGAAGGGCTCGCTCTGGTCTGCGGAGCCGTCGCTGTAGGTCTGGCCGGAGTAGAGGTACATTCCGACACTGGTGCATCTGCCGATTTGATACGCGTTGCATTCGAGTGTGAGCAGGTCGTTGCCCTGTGCGTAGCCGGTGTCGGTTCGCCGGTCCAGGTCTCCGGGGGAGGCGATCTGATCGAGGCGGCCCCATCCCTCGGCGCCCAGGCGGGAGGGTGTGGCCAGTTCGACGCGGTTTTTGAGGGCTCCGCGTCCGTTGCCGGGGTAGATGTAGAGCTTGTTGGATTTCAGGCGGACGATGGCGTCTTCGTAGCCGTCGGGCCTGTCGGTGGGGCTGGTGAGGTTGACGAAGTCGCCGCCGTGGGCGATGAGCGTTCCGTCCCACCCGGAGGTTCCGACGGCGGTCGACTTGACGTGTCCGGTTCCGTCGCTGGAGTAGAGGCGCAGTCCGCCGGCCGGTTCGGTGGCGAGCATGTCCGTGTAGCCGTCGCCGTTGAGGTCGCCGTGAAGGTCTTTGAGAGCCTTCTTTGTTACGGGGCTCTGTCCGGGCGGGTAGACGAAGGCTGCTGGGGTTGTCTTAAGGATCGCGGTGTCGGCGTCGCCGTCGGTGGGTGAGTGGTTGCCGGCCTTGTCGAATGCCAGGACGTACAGGGTGCTCTGGGGCCGGCCGGTAGGGATGACGTCGATGACGGCTTCGGTCCCTCCCGGGGCGAGGGGTACCCAGTTCGCTCCGGCGCAGGGGGTACTGGAGATGGGGATGGGACGGTCCATCAGGTGGCAGAAGCCGGCAAGGTCGGTGGCCGGGTTCTTGAGCTTGACCCGCATCTTGGTGCGCGCCTGCTGGGTGGTGAGGGCGGTGCCGTCCTCCTTGGCGACGGTGACGCGGGCGGCGGGTCCCGTCTTGTCGACACTGAACGCGCAGTCGCCGGTGTAGGGGCTGTAGGCGCCTTCGTCGTCTTTGGCCCTGACCTTCCATTTGTAGCTGCCGGTGGGAAGATTTTGGGCGAGGACGGTAGCGGTCGCCGTTCCGCCGCTGGCGACGGTGGTGACGTTGGAGACCGGGACGGTGGCCCCTCCCACGGCGGTGGTAACGACGAATTCGGGGGTGACGGTACCGCCGTCCCTGTCCTGGAGGCCGGCGGTCAGCGCGAGGCCGCTGTTGCCGATCATGGCCGAGCAGGGAACGGACTTGTTGCCGTCTGCGCCCGGTGCCCAGTTCCCTTCGTAGGCCCCGCTCGCGGTGACCTCGGGCTTGAAGTAGTACTGGAACTCGAGGACGGGGTTGTTACGCAGTCTCTTGAAGCTGTTGACGTTGCCGAGGTACGAGTCGGGAACGCGCAGGCCGAGCGTGGCCGGGTTCCAGCCGTTGGTGACGAAGTCCTGGATGTAGGAGGTCAGGGCTGAGGACTTGAAGTCGTAGCCCTGGACGCCGGGGCAGTAGGTGGGGTTGCCGTGGGCGAAGTTGCCCTGGGCCAGCTTGTAGGTCCAGAAGTCGTTGCGCGTGTTCCAGGTGGGTGTGGTCGCGTCGATGCTTTTGGAAGCCCACAGTTCGGTGGGGCCGGCCGCGGAAGGGTCGCAGCCCCAGGAGTGGGTCTGCTCGACGGCGAAGGTGACGTCCCCGATGGTGGCGCCCTTGAGTCCGTCCAGCTTCATGGAGAAGAAGGCCTGCGTGTTGCCGGACCCGTTGTAGCCGACTCGGGGCTCGTCCGCCGGATTGTCGGACTGCCAGCCGTCGCCCCACTTGTACGCGGAGTTTGGGGTTGCGGAGTACACGGTGGCCCAGATTCCCGTTGTACCGCCGGTGAAGGGAGGGTCGATGATCAGGGGGAAGCGTGTGGCCGAGGCCAGTAGCACGGGGTCCGGGGTCAGGGTGAGGGTGTTCGCGGTGACGTCCGCGCCGACATCCGCCTGCTGAGGGGCCGTCGGCTCCGCCATGAGAAGGACGCTCTTGGCCTGCGTGGCGGACTTGGCGAGGGGAGCGGGCGCCTCAGGGGCAGGCTGCTGCCACATTGTGGGCTTCGGAGCGCTGAAGACGACCTGACCGCCGGCATCCTTGGCCAGCAGTTCATCGCTCGCGGTGTCGTCAAGCGTGACTCCGTGGGCGGTGATTCCGAGCTTGATCTCCTTCAGCGCCGGGTTGGCGGCGGCCTGGGGGGTGTTGACGATGAGGTGCTGGGCGAAGCCGTCGACCTTCGCGATCAGCTTCAAATCGATATCGGGAAGCACGGATTTGTAGAGCGCGGTGTTCTCCCCCAGCACCGGCTCGGGAAGGCTGCCGGGCCAGGTCAGAGCGAGCTTTTTGCCTGCCTGGTCCATCGCGACGAGGGGTCCGTTCCCGCCCCCGGAGAAGTTGATGCCGAACGCAGCTGTCGGGCCGATCGTGCCGTCCTCGCGCTTGGTGACGGTGTCATCGGTCCGGCGCCATAGCGAGTCGTGGCGTGTCCAGACGGGGAGAGTGAACTGCTTTTGCGTCAGGCTCCCGTCGGGGTTCGCGTAGGTCTCCGCGTACTCGGTACGGCGGTCGATGATCTCGACCCGCTCACCGGACTCCCGAGCCAGGCTGAACGCCTTCACCTCCGAGGCCGACTTGGCCCCGGCCGCATTGCCGGCCGGAATCGCCTCGGCCGCTGAGGCCGCGGCGGACTCTGAGAGGAGGTCTGCGGCGGTGAGGGGGAGGACGAGAGCGAGGAGGGCCGCGAGTGTGCGGGGAGCTCTCGCCTTGGCTCTTCGATGGTTCATGGGAATTTTGAGTCCTTCTGAGAACAGCAGGTTGTGGATCACCGCAGGGTAAGCGAAAGCATTCGCACTGGCACAGCAGAGTCTGGATGGGCATGACCATCCATCAGGAACTAGCTGTCCAGGATGATCTACTTCAAGCCACCTGGGCATGTTTTGGCAGGTCAACCACCCTGAAGATAGATCTTGCGCTGGGCTCCAGAGACGTGTTGGCTGCGGGTTTATCTGTCTCTTAATTCCCGTGGGGGGTTTGCTGTGTTTAAACGAACGGACTCAATGTCCGATTTGTTCGGAGGTGATCGTTTTCAGAGAAAACGGTCCCTTCGGACCTCAATTGTCGGGGCGACATCGGCTGCCTTGACCGTTTCCCTCCTCACCGGGCCGGCATGGGCCGGCCCGACCTCCTTCAAGCCCCGCGACGTTCAGAAGACGGCGTCCGTCAAGGGCAAGGACCTCAAGCCGAGCGCGGGCAAGGCCGCGGCGAAGGCCCCGGGTTGGAAGCCCGCAGCCGTCAGCTGGCCCGCCGGCGGCACCGCCGAGGTCACCCTGCCCTCCGCTTCACCGCTGGCGAAGGCGAACGCCGCCACCCCGGTGCAGGCCGGCTCGCTGCCCGTGCGCGTCGCACCGTCCGGCCCGGCCGCTTCGGCCTCCGGCGCCGGATCCTCGGCTTCAGGCAAGGACGCCCAGCCCGCCCCCTCTCGCGTCCGGGTCACGGTCGCCGACCACAAGGCCACCCAGCAGGCCGGAATCACCGGTCTACTGCTGTCCGTGCAGCGCTCTGACGGCTCCGCTGGAGCCGCGACAGCGCAGGTCGAGGTCGACTACTCGAAGATCAAGGACGCCTACGGCGCCAACTGGGCCTCCTCGCTAAGACTCAGTCAGCTGCCCGCCTGTGCGCTGACGACACCTTCGAAGCCGGAGTGCCTCAAGGGCACCCCGCTGCCCACGCGGAACGACGCGAAGACGTCCTCGCTGACCGCGTCCGTGGACCTGCCGTCATCCGGCGCGCCGTCGCCTCTCCTCAAGTCGGCGCCCAGCGCACTGGCCGCTCCCGCGGGCGGTATGACGGTCCTGACCGCGGAACCCTCTGCCGACGACTCGGAGGGGTCCTTCAAGGCCACCTCCCTCGCGCCGTCGGGTTCGTGGTCGGCTGGCGGGAACTCCGGCTCGTTCGGCTGGAACATGCCGGCCGCGGTGCCTCCGGCGCCCGGCGGCCTCAGCCCAAAGGTAGGCCTCTCGTACAGCTCGTCGTCTGTGGACGGGCGGACGGGCTCGACGAACAACCAGGCTTCGTGGGTCGGTGAGGGCTGGGAGTACAGCCCGGGGTTCATCGAACGCAAGTACGTCTCTTGTGAGAACGACAAGAACGGCGGCAACAACACCGTCAAGACCGGCGACCTGTGCTGGAAGTCGGAGAACGCGACGATGTCGCTGAACGGCTCCAGCTCAGAGCTGCTCTGGGACGCCGGCAAGGGCGTGTGGAAGCTGTCGAACGACGACGGCTCCCGCGTCGAGCGGATCTACGACTCCCCCGGAAACAGCTCGGGCGACGCCGACTCCGAGTACTGGCGGGTCACCACCACGGACGGCACGCAGTACTGGTTCGGCAAGAACCGCCTGCCCGGCTGGACGACCGGCAAGGAGGAGACGGGCTCGGTCAACTGGGTGCCCGTCTTCGGCAACCACCCGGGCGAGCCGGGTCACGGAGCGGACTTCGCGTCCTCCAGCGTGACCCAGGGCTGGCGGTGGAACCTCGACTACGTCGTCGACCCGCACAACAACGCCATGGCCCTGTATTACACCAAGTACGGGAACTACTACGCGAAGAACGGCAAGATCGACGCGTCGGCGCTCTACACCCGCGACAGCACTCTGAAGAAGATCTCCTACGGCCTGCGCGCCGGCCAGGTGTACACCCCGGCCCTGGCTCCCGCGCAGGTCACCTTCACTGTCGCCGATCGCTGCACCGCGGGCACCTGCACGCTGGACGCCGCTCACGCCACCGACTGGATCGACGTCCCCGTCTACCTGGACTGCAAAGCCGGAGCACAGTGTCTGCAGGGCGGTCCGTCGTTCTGGTCGACCAAGCGGCTGACGGACATCAGGACCTACGCCCTCTCGGGTGGCGCGCACGTCGCCGTCGACAAGTGGATACTCTCCCAGTCCTACCCGCCGACCGGCGACACGACCAAGCCGGCCCTGTGGCTGGACTCCGTCACACACACCGGCCAGGCCGGCAGCATCCCCGACGCAACGCCCCTCACGACCACGTTCGCCGGCACGCCCATGGCCAACCGGGTCGACGGGGCCGAGGGCCGACCTCCGATCAACAAGTACCGCATCACCCAGGTCACCGGCGAGACCGGCAGCAGCACCCTGGTCACCTACCACGCCACGAACTGCACCCCGACCAGCCTTCCCACCGCCGACGACACCAACACCAAGCGCTGCTACCCGTCCTGGTGGACCCGCGACGGAGCCGTGGAGGAAGTCAAGGACTACTTCCACAAGTACCTGGTCGCCAAGGTCGAAGAAGCCGACACCACCGCAGGCACCGGCTCCCCCTCGAAGACCACCACTTACACCTACTCCGGTGGTCCCAACTGGGCACGCGACGAGAGTGAATTCACCCTCGACAAACACCGCACCTGGAACGACTTCCGCGGCTACCGCACTATCCGCACCCTGACCGGCACCACCAACCGGCTCAAGAGCGAAACCGACTACTACCTCGGCATGGCCGGCGACAAACTCGCCAACGGCCAACCGCGTACGGTCGCGGCCATCAACGGAGTCACCGACCGCCGCGACTTCGCCGGCAAGGTCTCGGAGACCCGCACCTACGACGGCGAAGCCGGCGCCGTGGTCGAGAAGACCACCCACACCCCGTGGGCAGCGGGTGACAACGCCTCACAGCCAGTCACCGGAATCACCGACCCGGACCACCCTGGCACGGCAGGGCCGACACTGCGGTCCAAGGTCGCCCGGTTCTCCGGAACCGCCACCACCATCGGCAGCAAGCTCCTGGCCGACGGCACCTGGCAGGCCTCTACCACGACCCGCGCCTACGACACCACCTACGGTCTGCTCCTGACCGAGGGCAACGACGGGGCCAACACCACCGAGGCCACCTGCTCAGTCACTCAGTACGTAACACCTGACACGGCGAACTGGTTGATCGCCTACCCGAGCCAGGTCACCTCCACGACCGCCAAGCCGTGCACGACCACCATCTCGGCACCGGCTGTGACCGGCGCCGGACGCACGTCCTACGACAGCCAGTCCCCTGGCGCCGCGCCCAAAGCCGGACAGGCCAACGTCACCAAGACTGAGCAGGCGTCCAAGCTAGACGCGAACAGCCAGCTCGTCTGGGAAACGGTCGGACAAGCTACACACGACCAGTACGGTCGCGTGCTGACCGCCAAGGGCCAGGACGGGCAAACGACAACGACGGCCTACCTCCCGGCTGCCGACGCTCAGCCGACCAGCATCACCGTCACCGACCCCAAGGGCTACACCGCCACCAGCACCCACGACGGCCTGCGCGGCCTGGCCCTGACCACCACCGAGGCCAACAACCGCACCGCCACCTCCCAGTACGACGCGCTCGGCCGCCTCGTCAAGGGCTGGGCAGCCGGGCGGGCCACCAGCGAGCAGCCCAACGTCACCTACACCTACAACCTGTCCAACACCGCCCCCTCCACCGTCACCACGAAGAAGCTCTACGAAGACGGCTTCTGGGGCACCTCGGTCACCCTCTACGACTCCCTGATGCGCCCCCGCCAGACCCAAACCGATGCCATCGGCATCACCGGGCGGATCCTCACGGACACGTACTACGACAACTACGGGCGTGTCCTGCGGACCAACGCCCCCTACTACAACGACCAAGCAGTCGGCACGACGATGCTCGTCGTCCCCGACAACCAGATCCCCAGCGCCGTGGAAACACGCTACGACGCACGTGGCCGCGTGACGGACTTGATCCAGCTGTCCGTGAACACCGAGAAGTGGCGCACCACCACCACCTACGGGCCTGACTGGCAGGCCGTCGTCCCGCCCCAGGGCGCGACCGCCACCCTGACTGTCACCGACTCCCGCGGCCGCACCATCGAGCGACGCGACTACAAGGACCGCAACCCCGTCCTCGGAGCGGCGGCCACCCAATACCAGAAGCACACCTACACCTACAACGGCGCCGGAAAAATGGCGACGATGGTCGACAACTCTGGGCGTAATGCCTGGACGTACAGCCACGACCTGCGGGGGCGCCAGACCGAGAGCACCGACCCGGACAAGGGTAAGAGCACCACCGTCTACGGCTCAGACGGCCGGCCCCAAAGCTCCATGGACGCGCGAGGTGTCACACTCGCCACCACCTACGACGAGCTCGGCCGCAAGACCAGCCTGCGCAAGGGGACGGTCACTGGCAGCAAACTCGCCGAATGGACCTACGACACCGCCACCGGCGGCAAGGGCCTGCCCGCAACCACCACCCGCTACGACGGCACCGCCGCCTACACCAGCACCGTGACCGGCTACGACACCGGCGGCCAACCGACCGGAACCAAGGTCACCATCCCCACGGTCGCGGGCGAAGAAAAACTCGCCGGCACCTACACCGTCGCCGGCACCACGACGCCGGTCAGCGGCCTGCCCGCCACAGCTATCTACAGCACCACCAACAGCAACGCCAACTCCGCTTTGCCCGCAGAGACGGTCACCAACAAATACGGCAAGCAGGACAATCTGGCGGGCATCGACGGCACCCTCTCCCAGGTCTACCTGCGCGGCGCCGCCTACACCCCTTTCGGCGAGCTGGCCCAGGCCAGCATGGGCAACCTGGGCACGCTGGTCACCAACTCGGTGTGGTACGACTCGCTGACCCGGCGGGTACTGAGATCGGCTACCGACCGGGACGCCTCCGGGCCGATGACGCTGTCGGACATCACCTACAGCCACGACCCGGCCGGCAACATCACCCGCATCACCGACCAGCAGGACGACGCCGCGGTCAAGGACGACCAGTGCTTCTCCTACGACTGGGCACGCCGCATGACCGAGGCCTGGACGTCCGGAGACGACTGCACTACCAAGCCCGTCAACGGCGCCGGCACCCCCAACCTGGGCACCGTCGACCCGTACTGGACTAGCTGGACCTTCACCGACACCGGCCAGCGCGCAACCGAAAAGCAACACAAGGCCGGACCCGTCACCGCGGACACCACCCGCACCCACACCTACCCCACCGGCACCACCCCCGGCCACGAACTTCTGCAGGTGACCGCCACGGGCGGCGTGACGGGGACCGACGCCTTCGCCTACGACACCACCGGAAACCTGACCACCAAGGACACCGCGGCTGCTGCAGCCCAGACCCTGACGTGGAACGACGAAGGAAAGATCGCCACCTCCACGGTCTCCGGTACCACCACCTCGTTCCTCTACGACACGGCCGGCACCCGGATTCTCAAGCGCGATCCGGCGACCACCACGCTCTACCTCCCCGGCGGCCAGGAACTCATCCTGACCAAGGCCACCAACACCGTCACCGGCAACCGCTACTACACCGTCCCCGGCGGTACGGCCATCCGCTCCAGCAGCGACAGCCGCGTCCGCTTCCTCGTCGCCGACCACCACGGCACCAACACCCTCTCCGTCAGCGCTACCACCCTCACCTACAACCGTCGTAAATCCCTTCCCTACGGCGCCCAACGCGGCGCACCCCCCGCGTTCTGGCCCGGCCAGAAGGGCTTCGTCGGCGGCGACACCGACACCACCACCGGCTTCACCCACATCGGCGCCCGCGAATACGACCCCACCACCGGCCAATTCATCAGCGTCGACCCACTCCTGGAGATTGACAAGCCGGAGACTCTCAACGGATATGGCTATGCCGCCAATAACCCTGCAACCTACTCCGACCCAACGGGTATGTGCCTGGACGCTGGAAACGGAAGATGCGAAGGAGACACCTCCAGGCCGCTGGACATCAGCCCAGATCCGGGTACCTCTAGAGGGAACGACCCTCCCGCTAGAGGCACGACGGATTCGGGTACGAGTTCATCGGCTGGAGGAAATTCCGGCCAAGGAGACGCCGGTGGCACCACGGGGCAGGGCAACGGCGGCCCTAACCCCGTAATCACCGTTCTTCTCGGTCTAGGCTCAAACGTTGCCTACACTGCGGGTCTCGCTTACACGACGTTCAATACCGATTGCTGGGGAGATAATCAGGCAGCGGGCGGCTGCGATCTCGGTGAGCAGTACGATGCTTGGGCGGCCAACAACGGCTATCCAATAGGATCAGACGAATACCAAGTTCCCGGCGCCCTCGCCGTGGTGTTCGCTCACAGGCCAGCGGGGAGCGGCCCTCCGAAACCCGGACCGAGGGGATTCCCCCACGGGTTCGCGAACGCAGCAGAGTTTGCGAAATTCTCCGCGCAGCTCAACCTAGGCCTTAATACAGCCGGGTATGCAAACTCGGCTGCGATCTTCCATGGAAGTTCCGTAACCGGTTTCAAATATCGGACTGGCAAACCTTTTGATTCCGGCCCCAAACAGAGCGATTTCGATGTTGCGATTGCCGGTCCAGAGTTGATGGCTCGCGCTAGAGATGCTGGCGTTCAGATCCGCGGTGGCGGGACGAGAACCGAACCACTGAAACCAGAACATCTACAACAAATGGGGCTCTCGCAGCTTCGTGCGGAGCTGACGAAGCAAGCAGGACGACCTGTAAACTTCATGGTGTACGACTCCGCCGCCTCAGCGGCCGCGAGAGGGCCAAGCATTTTCGCTCCTTAAATGCGCCGCGTGACGCCGGGCCTTAATGGGTCCGGCGTCACGCACACCCGCAGGAGCCGCACACTACCAATCGGTCCTTGCTGACAATTAGTGAGAAGAATATGCCCATCTTCGCCGTCTACGGTTCACGCCAGAAATCTATCGATGAAGTAGCGACGGACATTAGCTTCTCAATAGACGTTCCATTCGAGGAAAGAGATAGCTCCTTCAAAGGCGGCAATTACTTTAGGAGCATGGGCCTCGCTAATGACCAGGAGATAACGGTTGAGCGAAACTGGGTCGACGACGAAGGGTACCTGTCGGAGCCCAATTACGGAGATTATTCGACTCTCGTCTACGCGAGCTGCGTACCCCGGCTAGTACTTACCGCGCTTTCCACAATCTCCACGTTGACATTGCTCCGCGAGCGAGACCTCTGAGTGGCCTTGATATTCGCGACGGGTCGGCCGGAGCTTTGGTGGCCCATTTAGATCGTATGGCGGATTATGGGAGTATTTGACTACTGCCCCGGCTCCGGAATCGATCACTGACGGTCCTGCCCAGAGGCTGGCCTCGATGTAAAGGGTGCCGGTGAACTCCAGGGCTCTCGCCGTCACCTGGGCTGGTGGTCCCTCCATTCCTCGCCGCAGGCTTACCAAGTACAGAGTTGTGGCCGGGCTGGACGGTGGAGTTCTGGCAGGACGACTGGGAACGGCACGTCAGAGCCAACGACCGCTTCTGGCCGAAGCTACCGCGAGTCAAACACCATTCTCGCGAGAACGCACGCAGGGCCCTCCAAGGTGAATCCCGTAGATTTCTTACCTACGCCTTTCGGCTAGGCCACTTACAGATCGTACGGGTAGAGCTGAATTTCGGAAGCCCGGAAGGAAATGAAACCCGCTGGGATTCCAATACCGCCGATGAAGCCCCACCGAGCGTGTTCGGTGGGGCTTCTGGGGTTCTTGACGGCAACGGTGACGGCAACGTCAGCGGACGGTTGCCATGGCGGGTGGGTTGTCGGGGTTGTCGTTGGCCGTACTGAGCGCGCCGTTGAGAGTGTCGATGGCTTGGCGTTGGAGGCGGAGCCGGACGTGGGCGTAGACGCCGGCGGTGACGCCGATGTGGGCGTGGCCGAGGAGTTCCTTGATCCCGACGAGTTCGACGCCCTGTTCCACGAGCAGGGGGCGGTCGAGTGCCGGAGGTCGTGAAAGCGGATGCGGCGGAGGCCGGCCTTGCGGAGAAGGTGGTCCCGGCAGGGCAACCCCATCGGGAACTTCGATCAGGCGATGACCGAACGGCCGATGAGCTGGGTGTAGAACACCGCCGGCCCAGACGCCCGTGCATGGATGCTGCGTCACATCGAACACGCAGGGCGAAGCTGGACGCCACCACCCGGTGCCACAATCCCGCAGAGCCCCGTCCCCGATAACGCCGCGGCAACGGGCGGGCCTTCTGCTCAGACGCTGGCCGGTCAAGGCCCCCGCCGGGGCGGCAGCCGCTACCCGCAGAAGCGAACGTTCTCAAGGCCCTCGACACCGAACGAAGCAGTCTGCGCCTTGAACAACGAGGCCCAAGGGCTTCGACTCGGCCTGGGTGGTGGCGGATCGTGGCTCCGAGCCCATCTCGCCCCCGACGGGCGAAGCCGCGGTGCCGGCGCCGCCGGGGCTCCAGTTGCCTGCCTCGCGCGGCGGCTCGTAGCGGGGGCGTCCGCGGCCACCAGCACGCTCCACATTCTCAGCGCAGGTTGGCTACCGGTATGACCGCCGGAGGGTCCCGGCGCCACCTGGGCCGGAGCGGCGTGGCAGACTCCCTCCCTCGAACACGGGGGCGAACGCCCCCCTGACGTGGGGGCAGGGCTATGAGCAGGACGAAGTGGGCAGCCGTGGCGGTGGTGGTCATCGCACTCGGAGCCGCGGGCTGCGGCGGCGGCACGGGGTCGGGGGCCGCGTCCGGCCCGGTGTCACCCCGGCCGGAGGGCACCGGGCTGCTCACGCGGGAGGTCGTGCGGACGGACATCGACACCTCGGCGGCCGCCGCGGGCCTGCCGGCGACCGACCCGGAGTGGCGCAAGATGGGCGAGGAGCGGAAGCCCGGGCAGTGCCTCGTCCCCTTCAAGGGGTTCTACACCGAGGCCGTCCCGGCCGATCCGGCCCGGTTCGAGGCCGCGGTGCGCGAGCTGGGCCGGCGCGACTGGCAGGACGCCGGGAAGAAGGAGCAGAAGAAGGACAAGAAGGGCAAGGTGTACGAGGCCACGATCGTCCTGGAGCAGCGCGGCTGGAGGATCGTCGCCGAGTACCGGGAGATTCACGGCACGATCGGGCTAACGGCCTTCGACATCGCCTGCGCGCAGGAGCAGGGCCTTGGGTGAACGGGTCCGGCCGACTGCCGGGCTCCTGCGAGAAGGCTCGCCCGTCCGGAGAACTCGGTCACCTCGATCGCCAAGCTCCTCGGTGTCTCCCGCATCACCATCTACAACTACGTACCTGAACTGAAGGGCGGCCGCCTCGCACTTGCCGAGGGACCAGTAGGGCGGCACTGCCCCGACCCTCCCGGTCAGAGGACTGACCACCGTCGTTTGCGGCTGGTGACGATCCTGCTGGCCTATTCGGACCCGCATCGCCAACTGTGAGCGGTCACGGATATCCCCACGATCGGGGTCTTCAGCACCACCGAATTCCCCACCTGGTCGAGGTCGTTGACGGGCCGCCCGACTCCTGAGTTTGGCTGGACAGTGCCCTCAAGGGCGCCTTCGGCGGCGCTCCGCGCTGGGCATACGCCCACCCTTGACCGCCCTGACCAGCCCTGATGATCGGCAGCTATCGAGCGGCCCGAGAACCCTGGCGCCGTCGGGATGACGGAGCAGCTCCGACGTCCGCATGGGGACGAAGGCGCCGACTCCGCGATGTCCCTGGCCCATTCCGTGACGTTCCAGCTGGGGAATACCGTGACCGTTCACACCAACGGGTACGGGCCCCGTGCCGCCACCGCCCGCGCCACCTGCGCGGTCAGCTCAGGCACCTTCGGCCACGGCCTCGGCTGCATCGACATCCCACACCCCACCCGCGACCGGGAACGCCAAGACGGCCGCTGCTGTCCTGTCCAACGAGCCGCCAGTGCCGCCGGGCACGGAATAGGCCAGCAGGATCGTCACCAGCCGCAAACGGGGGCACTTTGAGACTGAGTAGGGCTGGTCGTCAGGTGAGGAGGGCGGCGAGAGTGCCGGCTACGACGGCGGCGAGGGTGATGACCGCGGCGAAGGTGGTGGCGGCGCGGGTAAGGGCCGTGGGGTAGCTGGCGTGGTCCATGCGGGCGAGCTTGCCCGCGGCGGCGGCTGCCAGGAGCGCGACGACGGTCACGAATGCGGTGGCGAGTAGGACGACGGCGACGGTCACGGCAATCTCCCGGTATGCGTTGGGGGCGTTGACGTGTCGAAGGTTGCGGAAACCGTGTTCGCCGGGGTTCGCCGGGAGGAAGATGAACACGGCGAACACGACGGTCCTGGGGGCGCGCACCGTGCACGACGAACACGACGGCCAGGATCCGGCACTGACCGAGCTGCGGGAGCGGCTGAGGGGCGGGATGGCCCGCATGCGGCTGAACCAGACGGATCTCGCCAAGCGTGCCGGGCTGGGACGCACGACGGTGTCGGAGGCACTCTCGTTGGCGAAGCCTGCCCCCTCGCCCGAGACGCTGGCAGCCCTGGCCCGTGCGCTGAAGCTCCAGGAGCATCTGGAGGAGCTGCTGGAGTTACGGCGGAGCGCGGTCGAGGGCACCAGGGGTGGGGTGCGGTCGGTGCCGGGCCGTTCGATCGGTGAGTGGGATCCGCACGACTTGGAGGTCCACCCGGCTGGGCCCGGTGACGCCGCCTCCGGACCCGAGAGGTCGGGGGCGAGGACGATGCCCGGGTATGTGTGGCGCGAGCATGACCGGGTACTGGCCGGGGTGGTCGAGGATGCCGCAGCTGGCCGTAGTCGGGCCGTGGTGTTGGTGGGCGGTTCGTCGACAGGGAAGACGCGCGCGTGCTGGGAGGCCGTGCAGCCGCTCGCGGCGCAGGGGTGGCGGCTGTGGCATCCCTTCGACCCGACCCGCACCCAGGACGCCTTGGAGGACCTGCCTCGTGTCGCGCCGCACACCGTGGTGTGGCTGAACGAGGCCCAGCACTACCTCGGCGACCGCACGACGGGCGAGCGGATCGCGGCGGCCGTACACCGGTTGCTGGTGACCGTGGAGTGCGGGCCGGTCCTGGTGCTGGGCACGCTCTGGCCCGAGTACGCTGCCCGGTACACGGCCCTGCCCGTGCCGGGTGAGAAGGATCCGCACAGCCGGGTGCGGGAGTTGCTGGCTGGCCGCGTGCTGAGCGTTCCCGAGACGTTCGAAGCTCCGGCGCTGGCTGCCGCGGCCGCTCTTGCTGAGAGTGGGGACCGGCTTCTGGCCGATGCCCTCAGCCGTGCGAGCGCCGACGGGCGGGTCACCCAGGACCTCGCCGGCGCCCCCGAACTCCTCAACCGCTACCAGCACGCGACCCCAGCCGCCGCAGCGGTCCTGGAAGCGGCGATGGACGCCCGCCGCCTCGGTGTCGGCCTCCACCTCCCCCAGGCCTTCCTCACCGACGCCGCCGCCGACTACCTCACCGACACCGACTACGACCAGCTCACCGACGACTGGGCCGAGCAGGCTTTCGCCGAACTCGCCGCACCTGTCCACGGGAAACAGGCCCCCTTGCGCCGCACCATCCCCCGCACCCAGCGGCGTCCTCCCGCCCCGTCCCCGGACGCTCAGGGCCCGGCCCTGTCGACCGCGGGACCGGTGTTTCGACTCGCCGACTACCTCGAACAGCACGGCCGCACCAGCCGCAGGTACCTGTGCCCGCCTGCGTCGTTCTGGCACGCCGCCCACACCCACCTCACAGACCCCGACGACCTCAGCAACCTCACCCATGCGGCCGAGGACCGGCAGCGCCTGCAATGGGCCCACTCCCTCCGCCACCGCGCCGCCGACCACGGAAGCGCCAACGCCCTGTTACAGCTGGCCCTGATGCGGGAGCAGGCCGGGGACCGGGACGGCGCCGAAGCCCTCTACCGGCAGGCCGCCGACCACGGCAACACCGACACCCTGATGGAGCTGGCCCTGCTGCGGGAGGTGGCCAGGGATGACGACGGCGCCGAAGCCTTCTACCGGCAGGCCGCCGACCACGGCAACACCGACGCCTTGTACCGCCTTGCCGAGTTGCGGGAGTGGGCCGGGGACCGGGAGAGCGCCGAAGCCTTCTACCGGCAGGCCGTCGACCACGGCAACACCGACGCCCTGGGGCACCTTGCCGAGTTGCGGGAGCAGGCGGGGGACCGGGATGGCGCCGAATCCCTGGCCCGGCAGGCCGCCGACCACGGCAACACCGACGCCCTGGGACGCCTTGCCGAGTTGCGGGAGTGGGCGGGGGACCGGGATGGCGCCGAATCCCTGGCCCGGCAGGCCGCCGACCACGGCAACACCGACGCCCTGGGACGGCTTGCCGAGTTGCGGGAGTGGGCGGGGGACCGGGATGGCGCCGAATCCCTGGCCTGGCAGGCCGTCGACCACGGCGACACCGACGCCCTGTACCGCCTGGCCGTAGCGCGGGAGTGGCCCGAGGACGGCGCCAGAGTCTTCTACCGGCAGGCCGCCGACCACGGCAACCCCAACGCCCTGTACCGCCTGGCCGTAGCGCGGGAGCAGCCCGGGGGCTGGGAGGGCGCCGAAGCCCTCTACCGGCAGGCCGCCGACCAGGGGAACCCCAAGGCCCTGTACCACCTGGCCAGGAAGCGCGAGGAGGCCAGAGACCGCGATGGCGCCGAGACTCTCTACCGGCAGGCTGCCGACCACGGCAGCACCCACGCCGGGCTTCACCTGGCCGAGATGCGAAAATCGGCCGGGGACCGGGAGGGCGCCGAAGCCCTCTACCGGCAGGCCGCCGACCACGGCAATGCCGACGCCCTGTACCGCCTGGCCGTGATGATGGAGGAGGCTGGGGACCGGGAGGGCGCCGACGCCCTCTACCGGCAGGCCGTCGACCACGGCAATGCCGACGCCCTGTACCGCCTGGTCGCCATGCGGGAGCAGGCTGGGGACCGGGACGGCGCCGACGCCCTCTACCGGCAGGCCGTCGACCACGGCAATGCCGACGCCCTGTACCGCCTGGTCGCCATGCGGGAGCAGGCTGGGGACCGGGACGGCGCCGAAGCCCTGGCCCGGCAGGCCGCCGACCACGGCAACCCCAACGCCCTGTACCGCCTGGCCGAGGAGCCCGGAGTCTTCACCATGCTGTGGCCCTATGGCCTTGACCCAGACGGCACACCTACATCTCCATGGCGAGCGTCCGTGTCGATTGAGCGGAGCAGACACGTACCGCCGGGCACGTCGTAGGGATACCGCCGTTTGCGGCTGGTGACGATCCTGCTGGCCATTCCGGATCATGCGGTGAGGGAGAGGTCGAGTCGGGCGAGGTGGCTGGTGCGGGTTCGGTCGAGGGGATGGCCGTTCCACCAGGCGTCGAGTCGGATGAGGTTGAGCGCGACCGCTGAGAACGAGTGTTCCAGGTGAGTCTTCTTCAGGCCGCGGTAGCGGGCGCGTCTCATACCGGTGACGGCCATGGCCTGGTGGATGGTGCCCTCGACGCCGGCGCGGGTGGCGTACTTGGCCCGCCATTCCTGGCTGGTCTGCTGGGTGCGGGCCTCATCGAGGACCTGTTGCTGCTCGCGGGCGCGCAGGGAGAGTGTGCGGCCGCTGTTTTTGGCCCGTGTGCACTTGTCTCGGACCGGGCATGGCTGGCAGGTCTCCTTGTCGAACTTGACCACGATGGCCTTGGTACCGCGTTGGACGGCGGGGCTCCACCAGGTGCTGGTGTGTCCTCGTGGGCAGGTGGCCTGCCGGTTGTCCCTCGATGGCGAAGGCGGTGCGACCGAAGCCAGCACCGGAGCGGGCCTGGGGTGAGCTGTCCAACAGGACCGGGGTGACCAGGGTGACGCCAAAGCCCTCCTTCATGCCGACGATCAGCTCGGCGGAGGGGTAGCCGGAGTCCAGAAAATGCTCGGCGGGCAGCAGGTCGCGGGCGGCGAGCATGTGGTGGATCGACTCGGTCATCTCCGCGTCGGTCACGGTGGCGTCGGTGGTCGCGATGTTGGTAATGATGCGCAGTGGGCCGGCCGCACCCGATCCGGAGGCGAGAGCAGTCCCGCCGACAGCCGGGTGGATCTCCTCCTCCGGGTCGCAGGTCTCGCTGATGTGAACCTTGTAGCCGGTCCACCATGAGCCCTGTTTGAGGCCGTAGCGCGCGTCCAGGTCATACGGTGAGGTCAGACGCAGTCTGCTCGGCGGGAGATCCTCGCTCTCCCGCCGCTGCACCTCCCGCCCGGTCTCGGTGACCGTTCGCGTGTAGTTCTGCACCCACACCATCCGCAGGATCTGCACTGCGGGAAGTTCTCGCAGCCACACCGGAGCGCCTGCGGTATGCGCAGCTTCCAGAAGCGCGAAGCCGTCCTGGCCGTAGGCCAGTGCCATCTCGGTGCGCTTGGCCTGGGAAGAAGGCAGCTGCCAGGAGTCGATTCGCGGCCCGTACCGCTCTGTCCACTGTGGGATCGGTACCACCTCGGACAGCCAGCCGGGTGCCGCGCAGAGAGAGCCTCCAAGGCGGCACGCAGGGTTTCACCGGCCAGTTCCAGGCGGTTCAGGTCGCGCACCGCGGCGAGCACGCGAGTGGAGTCCGTCCGCTGCTGCCCGCCGGCCTTCACCAGGCCCTTGCTCTTCAATGCGGCCAGCAGCAGGTCCAAGGCCCGTTCCTCCAGGTTGTGCGCCACCAGGCGGGCGCGGAACTCGGACAGCACTGAGGCGTCGAAACCTGGATCGTCCAGTTCCAGGCCCAGCGCGTACTTGAAGTCCATCCCGAACCGCACCCGATGTGCCGCGGCCCGGTCGGTGAGGTTCTCGGCGAACTGCAGCACTGTCACCAATGCCAGCTGCCCCGGTGACCACCCCTGTCGGCCCCGTACCCCGAACGCCTGGGCGAACTCGGCATCCGCGAACAGCTCGCCGAGCTCGTCGCGGACCCGCATCGCCAACGGATACGGTCCCTTCGCCGCCGCGGCCCGCGCTGCCCGCCCGGTCGTATCCGGCACCTGCGGCCACGGCCGCGCCCGCATCGACACTTCAACCCCACCCCGCGGCCGCAGACGGAAGAGCACGACCGCTACACGACCAACGAGCATCACAACCGACCCGCAACGGAATTGGCCAGCAGGATCGCCACCAGCCGCAAACGGCGTCCAACCCCTGATCTGTATCAAACCGTGCTGGCGTGCGGTGCGTCAGCCAGATGATGGGGGCTATGTCGATCTGGTAGCGGTTCACTGCCCTCGTGCGTACCCACTGGCGGAGGGTCTGCTTGCCCACCGGGTTTGTCCTCAATGTCTGGGGCAACGAGCTCTTCGACACCTCGTACCGGACTGCCGGTGTGGTCCTGTTCGTCGTAGGGCTCGGCATTGCCTTCTACGGGCTGCGGTTCTGGGAACGAGGGTTTACTGACGACTGGCGTGTCACGAAGCGGGTGCGCCGCCGGGCGGACATCAAGCGGAGCGATCCGCTACGGATACGTGCCCGGGGAGACCTGAGAACGGTCGTGCGGGGCATCGTTGGCCAATGGGACCGGGCGGCCGCGTTCATGGAGATAGGCCGGAGCGGGCGACGGTTCGACCAGGTCGCACAGCACATCGGCCAGCGGCGCCGAAGGCCTGGGGACAGGCCCCAGGAGCGGGTGCTCGTAGTCGTTGATGTAGGTCAGGAGGGGGGAATGGTGTGCTCGGTGTGGGCCCGAATAGGGGTGGAGGCCTCCGGGTTCGGTGTGGATTGCGACATCTGTACCGTTCCGAGGAGTCCCTCGTGGACACCGCATGGACCTGCGGAAAGAGCATCTCCGACCCACACCCAGAAGACTCATGGGCCGCAGCGCGCCACCCCACCGGCTGCCAACCCCTCTGCCACGAGCAGCCTCTACATCAAACGGGTTCAAGGCCCTGTATTGGCCAATTGCGTGATCCCTTCGCACGCATGTAGGAGATGGGCTCTGGCGTACCCCACGAGACCTCCGCCCCTGACGCAGGGGAGCCGACCGTCAGGTCTCGGACGTGGCGCCGCGAACTGAGTCGCCAAGCTGAGGTGGGCGATCGCAGCTGGCGACGTCGAAGTCCATGCCCTCTGGGGCTCGCCAAGGACGGCCCGGACACGACCTTCGTCTGCAAGAGCGCCCTGTAGGCCGCACGAGCCGACCGCCCGTCCAGGCGCCGCGTGCTGCAGGTGACGGAGACGGTGTGATCGGGGTGGCCGGTGAGGCGGACCGTCCAGGTCCGTCCCGGCACGCGTGCTCCGGGCATCTGGGTCAAGTCGGGTCCTGTCGTCGTGCTGGTGGAGGCCGGCGTTCCTGTCCGGTTCGGAGGGAGCCGGGTGCGTACGCCGTTTCGTGGAAGGCCCGTCGGCGGCGCGAGGCGCTCTGGGTCAGAGCGGCGACGATCTCGGCGCGGGCGCCGGGGATCAGGCGCGGTACGCGTTCCAGCTGCCGCTTGGGGTGTACGAGCAGGCTGCGCTTGCCCATGATCAGGTAGAACGGCGTCCGGATGGAGCCCAGTTCCGCGTCCGACAGCGGCAGCGGGGCGGGACGGCGGATCCGGAAGGCCCGCACGCTGGCCTGGATCATCGCGCGGAGCTCGGGGACGACGATCACCGGCTGCTCCAGCCACTTGGCGAGGCGGGGGCGCCACTCCTTGGGGGCGTAGGTGGCGAACAGGCTGGCGAAGATCCATACGAAGAAGCGCAGGCCGACCTTCTCCAGACCGCCCGGGTCGAGGGCGGTGACCGAGGCGAGGCGTTCGGGCCGAAGGTGGGCCTGGTTGATGACCAGCCAGCCACCGTACGAGGAACCGACCAGGTGGACCTTGTCGAGGCCCAACGCATCGAGGGCCTCGTCCATCCACTGCGCCGCGCGCTCGGGCTGCCACATCGGTTCGCGTTGGACGCTCCGGCCGGGGTCGCCGGGAGTGTCGAGAGCGTAAACGGGGCGCTCGGCGCTGAGGGCAAGGGTGTTGGGATACCACTGGGCGGAGCAGCCTCCCGAACCGTGTATCAGTACCACGGGTGTGCGTGAGTCGGCTGCCGGGTCGGCGGGGCCGTACCGGTAGACGTGGGTGGTGCCGAAGCTCGTCTCGACGTCCGTCTCGGAGCGAGCGGGCGCTCCCTTCGCGTAGAGGACGTCGCAGGTGGCGAAGTACCGGTCGCGCAGTTCGGCGCTCACGTAGTGGCCGATGTCGCGGCGTACTCGGGTCGTGTTCTCGGGCACGGGGCACCTCCAGGAAGATCGGTTCTTCGTGATACGAACGTACCATATTGTTGATACCGCGGTACCATGAACATGTTCGGACCGAGCCGGACTGTGAGCCCCTGAACCACCCACCCCACCTCCACGGCCGGAGACAGCACTGATGCCAAAGCGCGTGGACCACGAGGAACGGCGCACGCAGATCGCCGAAGCGCTCATCCAAGTCGCGGGGCGGCGAGGGCTGCACGCCGTCGGCATGCGCGACGTGGCCGCCGAGGCCGGCGTATCCCTCCGGCTCGTGCAGTACTACTTCGAGACCAAAGAGAAGCTGCTCTTCTATGGACTCCAGCACCTGACCGACCGCTTCACCGCCCGCGTGGGCGCCCGACTGGCCGCCGTCGGCCCGGACCCGGGCCCGCGCGTGACGATCGAGGCGCTGTTGCTGGCATCCCTGCCGACCGACCAAGAGAGCCGGACCTTCCACCTCCTGTACAGCTCCTACTCGATCCTGTCCGTGACCGACGGAGCACTCGCCGCCCAGCCCTTCATCGACAACCCCGACGCGGCCGAGAACGCCCTCACCGGCCTGATCGAAGGAGCCCAGGCGGCAGGCCTGGCCGATCCCGGCACCGACGCACGCACCGAGGCCATCAGCCTGCTCGCCATGACCGCAACCATGGGCACCAGCATCCTCGTCGCCCAACGAACACCAGAGTCAGCCATCGCCGTACTCCGCCACCACCTCGACCGCATCTTCACCGCCGGCGGCCACACCACCCCGGACGCCGGACAACGGACAGACGCCGATACCTGTCCATAATTTCTGCTCCGCCGCGAAGCCGCTCGCCAGGACGCCGGAGTCGGGGACGTATTCGGCGGCCTGGGCCAGCATCGGCTCGAAAGGCGGCGTGAGAACCACTCGGGGATGGCCTCCTTCACCGCCTGCTTCGGGCCTGGCACCCGACAGCCTCCCCCGGCCAGGCATGCATGGCGCGTGGATAGGGCCAGAGGGCCCTGCCGAGTCAGGCTCCGGGGTGGGCCGGCTTCTGCTGTGACTCCACAAGCCGGGCCCGGCACTCCTGGCAGAGCGGGTTCCCACCGACCCCATATCGACAACATGTTCGATGACAGCGTACGCACGGTCCGGACTGGGATGGGGCCCAGGTCGCGACTGCGGTGCGTGGAGTGGGGGTGCTCATGAGCTGGGTCCTCTCGGCGGCGGCACTGTAGTGAACCGTTTCGCCGACCCGGCATTCCCGCCGACACACAGCAGCACACGGACGCCACAAGCAGTCACCAGACCGCGCTCCAGTATCTGGGTAGCAGGGGTCCCGGAAGGGGTGCAACACGGTGGTGCAACGCGCTCGCGCAACAGCGCGTTGCACGCGTTGCACCAGGTCAAGACCGCAACGCACGGTTGCGTTCGACCGCGTTGCACCGCCTGTGTTGCAGGGCACCCGCGTGCAGACGGCGGGACTACCTCCTGCCGTCCGCGCCCCAGCCGCCGAGGAAGTCGGCCAGGGCACGGCGCTGCTCTTCCTCGCGGGCGATCTGCTGCGCGAGCACGGTGCGGTCGATGTAGGGGTCGACGGCGGCGAGGACCAGGCGCTGGAGTTCGGCCGGCTCCAATGCCTCCGCCTCCCACTGCACCGGGCGGCGAGGGTCGAAGCCGTAGCGGCGGGCGAAGGCCGGCCACCTCGGGTCGCCGCGCTTGCCCTCGGTCGCCGGGAGCCCGTACGTGCGTACCTGCTCGTAGGTGAGCAGCACCCAGGTCACCGAGCTCCAGCAGCCGGTGGCTCCACCCAGTCCCGCTCGATGTCCTCGCCCGAGCAGTCGAAGTCACCGACCACGAGTAGACAGGCTTCGCGTTGCTCGTGGGCGACGCGGTCGCGGACGACGTCGGCGTAGGACTGGGAGCTGAAGCCGCGGACCACGAGCACGGGGATGCCCGCGAACTCGAGCCAGCCGGTCAGCTGCTGGCGGAGGGTGTCATTCTCGGCGGCGACGTACAGGGCCTGCTTCTGGCCCGTGGTGCGGTCCAGGCGGAACCAGGCGGGCATCTCGGCGACGAACGCGTCCGCGTCCGGCCAGGCGGGAGGGACGTGGACTTCGCGGACGGTGTCGATCAGGTCAGGGAAGCGGCCTTCTCTCCGGGCCTGGGGCCAGCTGCGCGGACAGCCGGCGGTACATGGGCGGCGTGTGCGGCAGCACGCCCTCAGCTGCGAGTCGGTACATGACCTGCCTCAAGGTCACCTTGAGTGGCGCGTACCCGTCCACGATCTGCCGGGCCCGTTCCACGACGAGGGGCCACCGGATCCGTTCACGAGCCATACCGGTACATGTACCCCTCCGCTCGGCCGCCGGCCCCCGGGATACGGATAGACCTCTCCCCTCGGCTATCGCGAGTAAGAGGTGTCGTTTTCCGAAGGGGGCTTGCCCAGGGCTTCTGACCTGCACGAATGGAAGATCACCAGCTGCGGGGGGTCCCACCTCCGGTCACACCTGCGGTCCCCCGCCTAGTGCACCCCTGCAGGCAACTGTCCAACCCCCTTCCGGTGCAACCTTCAGGCAGGTCGGGGTGCGGCCGTGTGCCGAGACACGTTAGGTGTCACCTGGACACGTTTGTTGTCACCTGCGGCTGATTCCCAATCGTCGTTGTCCAGCGTGCGACCCGTCGACCGATCTGTCGGTCCTATGCCGGCGGCGCCATGTGTGTGCAGCGTTCCAGAAGCCATCACGGCGGACATCTCGCGGTGATCCGCAGGGCAGCCCGGGCGCATCGCCTGTTCCTCTGCGGCCGGAAGGCGGGCCGGCCAGGGATCAGGCGTAGTCCCAGCAGCGGGTGTAGAGCCGCGGAATCCGAAACATCGACCTGGTCTGCGTGCCACGCTGCTCCACCACGCGCTCAAGGAACCCCAGGCGCTCCAGGAGGCGGACCTGGTCGCCGATCTTGCCTTCCGTGTCGTCGAACAGTTGCTCCACCTCGGCCAGTGTGAAGTGTGCGAGCTTGCCAGCCCGGCAGTTCAGCACGAACGTCGGCGCGACCTTGAAGTCGTTCGCCACCTCGTAGAAGCTCAGGTCGGACAGTTTCGTCATGGCCCGCTGTACCGCATCGGTGGAAAACAGCGGGACTGCGGTGACGGGGGCGTCGGGTCGTGCCGAGTGGTCTCGGGCCAGATGCAGGAGCAGCACGGCCAGTCGTGGGGAGATGTCGCCGTTGCCGTTGCGCAGCGAGTCGATGAGCCAGCGGTCGACGGGCTGACCCTCGATCTCGGCCGGGAACAGAACCTCGAGCGCGGCGCGCAACTCGATCTCGTCATCGGCTACACGCAGCCGTCGTGCAAGCCGGTCGAATGGTTCGTTGGCGAACACCCTGCGGATCAGCACTTGCAGCCAGTCTTCTTCCGACCATTCGAGCACGAGGGACCGGGAGACCAGTTTGTTCTTCTCCTGGATGTCGTACAGCTCGAACAGGTCCGTCCGCAGGAACACCACGAGCGCGATACGGGCGAGCTGGACCACCCGGGCCTCGGCCTGCAGCAGTGCCTGGACCAGAGCCTCCTGCCGGCCCCGGTCGTACTTGAACGCTTCGTCGATCCGGTCGAGCAGGACCACGACGTGCCGCCCGGTCTGTTCGAGCAGGTTGTCCGTCTCCTGCAGCAGTGAGTCGACGTCGAGGAACCCTCTACTGGGAGGGGTGCCAGCAGGAAGAGTCGTCTCGAAGTCGACCGGTCCCACGCCGAACTTCAGGGTCGTACCGCCCAGAAGGCGGGCGAGCACGTGCATGGCCCGCCGGGTGCGGCTTGGTGGTTCGGTGGGCAGGCCGAGTGCGGCTCGCAGACCCGAGGCGTTGCGGCGCAATGCCTTGGGCGCCTCCACCGGGACGGCTGAAGCCACCGTGGCCGCGATGGCCACGAGCCAGGCCGCGCGCAGCGCGTCAGCGTCCAGCCAGGTGCCCTTGTCGACGATGCGGTGCAGCAGGTCGCCGACGTCGTCGACCGGGAGGGCCTCGATGGACCGATCTTCCCCAAGCTTGCGGAAGATGGCGCTCTTACCCGAGCCTCGGTCGCCGATGACGATGGTCCGCTTGTGGACGAGGATCCGGTCCAAGCTGTGCCGTCCAACGTAACTCGCGTCAAGCAGATCGTCGTGTTCCGCCTCCTCGGCACCGAACCTGAGGTCGGCCAACCGGAACGGCCGCACGAAGACCTGCTGGGACAGCACTGCCTCCTGGACGGAGGCGTGAGCGAACTCCACCGTCCCGGCCTGCTCATCGACCGTTACCAGGCTGAACACCGACGGGAAGTCCAGTACCGCGCGGACCATGCCTTCACCGATCCGTAGCTTCCCGGCCAGCACCGAAATCCGGTCCAGGCCACCAGCAAGCGCGAGCTCCTCAAGGAACAAACCGAGCAGGGCCGGATCCGGGGAAGCTTGGAGGGCACCATCGACCCACGATTCGGTCAGACCTTCCAAGTACTCCCCGACCACCACCCCAGCCCCCTCGCGGTGCTGCAGAGCCTGCGCCGCCACAAGACGGGCAATGAGCGGATTCCCGTCCGCCTTCCTGACGATGTCGCAGACGACGTCTTCAGCGAGGTCTGGCGCGGTTGCCCGCAGCAGAGCGAACATGTCCACCTCAGCGAGAGGACCGACGTACAGCCTGGCGAACTGGCGCCCGAATCGGCGGTATTCGATGTCGGCGAGACGTGATGCCAGGACGAGCGTCCAGGCGTCCAGATCATGGCTAAGCTCTTCGACAGCGGCGGCCATCCGCTGTGGATAGCCCGCCTCGTCCAGTCCGTCGAGCAGCAGCACGGGCGCTGTCAGCCGGCCGGTGACTTGGTTCAGCGCTGCACTGACCTGCCCGAGCCCGTCGCTCCCGGATGCGCGGATCGTCCGCTCGAACTCGACGTCGGAGACGTCGACCACTCGCGTGACCTCGTTCTTGATCAGAGCCGAGAGATCAGCCACCTCGGCGCCTCGCAGGCTGACCAGGAAGGCCTCCCGGCCCCGCCGCTGCAGTTCGGTTTCGAGCTGCTGGAGCAGCACGGACTTGCCGACCCCCGGGCCGCCGAGGACCAAGACACCCTGGTGGCCCGGGGCGTCGAGAATTTCCAGGAGGTCGATGAGTTCGGGCCGCTGAAAGGATGCCTCCACGCTGGTTCACGGTAGCCGGATCAGGCGGTCTGCGTCGGGCGCCGCGCTGACGCCACGGTCTCTCCCGTGACACCACACCCGCCGGCAGCGACGGCGGTCACTCAGCCCGACGTACGAAGACCCTCCGAGTGAGATCTCCAAATTTGATGACAACACGACTGGCCACGCACCAGACGTGACAACACACTTGTCCAACTGGTGACAACTACCGCGTCCCGTCAGCAGCAGACAGCCAGGCCGTCACCTCTCCCCTGTGACATCTAGCGTGTCCCGGCACAGGCCGCCGGCCACCCCGTTCCGGGGAGGCTTGCCCGGGTGCTGAACGGGTGGAGGCCGGGCCTGTGGCCCTGAGCCGCCGGGCAGCGGTTGTGGGTTCAGCGGACCGATCGGCCCGTGCACGGATCACGTCTGCGAGGCGGAGCATGGGACGTCACAAGCTGCACAAGCCGCGCGCGCCGCGCGGTGAGGGCGGGCAGCCGACGGAGTGGCTCGGCACCGCGTTCCACTCCGTCCTGGGGATGCTGCACCTGGACGTCCGCCGGTCCGGCAACGGCATCCTCTACGACAGCTCGTCCTCGCACACCCTCATCGGCGCCGGACCGATGCCGGTGATCGGGCTGTGCAGGCTGTGCGCCGACGGCAGCACGCTCCGCTCGCTGCGCCAGGCCGACGTCCCCGTCGACCCGCAGCAGCGCGCCGTCCTCGAGACCGTGGCCGCCGCCATGGCGTAACCGAGCCCCCTGGGCAAGCCCCGGCTTGCCCAGGGTCGCCTTGGGCTTGCCCAGTCGCTCAGGCTTGGTGCCGGCTCCCACAGCGCGCGGGCAAGCCCGGTGCCGTCGCAGTGGAAACACCGGCCGCCCCCGGGCGTGCCGCGGGCCGCGATGGTGCCGACGGCCTGGCGCAGGAGGCGGGTGAGGCCGTCGACGTGGGCCGGGTGCAAGGCGAGTTCGTGGCGCTTGCCGACCTGGACCTCCAGTGCGACCTCGGGCCCGGCGTAGCCCAGTTCGGTGGTGACGCCGTGGGTGACCGTGCGGATGAGGTCGTGGAGGTGGCCCATCGTCTCCATCCCGGACAGCTCCACCCGCGCGGTGAAGAGGACGTCGTCCGGCTGGGTGAGGGACAGCAGCGCCTCCGGTCGCTCGAACGGGACGAGGCGGCCGACCGGGTCGCGGTGGGACGCGTGAAGGCGCGCCAGGGCGAGCCACATGTCGCCCGCGTCGCTCTGCCCGAGCCCGGCCGGGTTCTCCTGCTTGTTTCGTCTCATGACTCCGGTGTACGGCCAGCACGAGGACGCCAGCCGGGTCCGGGCCTTCGCGTCCCAGACGGTGACGCCACGACCTCGGGAGCCATCCCGCCCTGCGGCCCGCACGGTGGGCAAGCCCCTCGTGCGGTGGGGCTTGCCCACCGAGACCCGTGACCGGTCGGCAGGCCGGGCGTGACCGGCCCGTCTCCGGCAATCGGTCAAACGGCACGTCAGCGCCGTGACCGGCCCGTGCAACTCCCGACCGAGTCGCTGACCGGTCATCGGTTACCCGTCATCGGCCAGCCACGGCCTCGCCGGGCAGCGCCGGGCGGACCGTGACCGGCGCCGCTCTGCCGGCGAGCCCCGGCCGGGGTGGGCAAGCCCGGTTCGGGGTGGCTTGCCCAGGCTCCCCTTGGGCTTGCCCACCACCGGTCAGCGGCCGGCGGGCTCGGGGTAGCGGCGGCGGCGCCGGTCCGGGTCGTCGACGCCGATCTCGTACCAGGGCTCGCCGCGCTTCAGCCGGGGCATGGTGTTCACCCACACCGCGACGGTGATGCCCTTCACGTCGGCGGTGATGGCCCGGCGGCGGTTGTCGAGCAGGTGCTCCTCCTTGCCCGCCAGGACGACATAGAGCAGCGGGAAGCGCTCGGAGCGGGTGTAGCGGTGGCGCTGCCAGAACGGGTACGTGCTGCCGTTGGTGCCGCGGGCTCCTTCCCAGACGCGGTGTCCGGCGTAGCGCTCGTAGTCCCAGACCTCCTTGGCGAGGCGGGCCTGGGACATGGTGCCGTTGTCGAGTTCGAAGAGGCGGACCTCGCTGGTCTTGGTCGGCACGGCGAGGACGGCGTCGGTGTTGAAGGACAGGCCGGTCTCCTTGATGGCGTGGTTCACCTCCACCTGCCAGTCGGTCAGGTACTCCCGGCGGCCGGCGAGGATCGTGTGGGTCACCGCGACGGCGTGCGGGCCGAACCCGGCTCGGACCGCCTTCGCGCCGGTAAGTGAGCGCCGGCGGCGGCATCCAGGGATCCGTCGGCGATCTGACCTGCGCCCCAGTAAGCCATAGCCCACTTTGCAGACCGTCGGTCGGCGGGCGGGTGGAGGAGCCGCCCAACTCCTCCAGCACCTGGTCGAAGAGCGCAGGTGCTTCGGGCTCTTCGCTCCTCAGGAGGCCGGCCAGCATGGCGAGAGAGGGTCTCTCACCCCGGCGATCAGTGCGTTCAGCCCTGGCTGGATGGTCGCCTTCCGGTCCAGCAGTGTCGGCAACGTCAATCGCGGGAGCGGTGTCTTGGGTCCCGCATGATCACCGTGTGAGACATGTACCGAAGTGGGTTGGGCTGCTGTATGTAGTTCTGGTCGGGGCCTTCTTGGCGTGGTATATCGCTCGTGGCCACGAGGTCGATTATCTGATCGCCGTTGTGTCCGCGTTCACCGGCCTGCTGGCGCTACCCACCGCAGTGATCGCCGTGATCCGATCCAGCAAGAGCGAACCGGCGCTCACCCGGCCGGAGGAACAGGCCGACCAACTGGCTCAAGGAGTACGCCAACAGTGGGAGGCCGAGGCGCAGGTACGCCGCCTGAACGACCCCTTCCCACTATCGGTCGAATGGGTCGCAGCCGAGGCGGACCTAGTCGAGCCGTGGCCCCACTTGAAGGAGTTGGCCGAAAACTGGCCGGGCCAGTGCTCGGCCAACTCCACGTGGGCCGTCAGCCCCAGGGGGCTCGCCGGCGGTGGGGGTGACATCGCCCAGGTTTTCGAACGCGTCCCCACCTGTCGGCTGGTCATCCTCGGCGAACCCGGTGCCGGCAAGACCATGCTGCTAATCCGCCTCCTCTTGGCCCTGCTCGAACGCCGCCCGCCCGGCGGCCCTGTCCCGGTTCTGTTCCCGCTGGCCTCGTGGGATCCAGCCCAGCAGGACCTGTACACGTGGATGGCCGACCAACTCGCTCAAGACCACCCCGTCCTACGCACCTTCGCCCCCTCGAACCCCCCGCAAGCGGGCACCAGCACCCAGGCACGCGCCCTAATCAATCAGCGGCTGATCAACCAGGTTCTGCCAGCCAGCCAGCCGCTGGTGCTCTCCAGCCGGACCGCCGAGTACCGCGGCACCCTAACCACACCGGCCGGGACCCCTGTGCTCCTGAACGGAGCCGCGGGCATCCGCCTCCTCCCCCTGGAGCCCGCTAAAGCGGCCGCCTACCTGGAACGCGACGCCGGAGGCCCCGGCACCGAGGCCGCAGCCCGCTGGAGGCCGGTTAGCGCGTCACTGAGCACCGACACCCCCGTCTCCCAGGCACTCAGCACCCGCTCGGGTTGTTCCTGGCCCGCACCATCTACAACCCCCGCCCCGACGAGCAGCTCACCGACCTCACCCACCCGAGTGAACTCCTCGACCAGGCGCGCTTCCCTACCCGCCAGGACATCGACACCCACCTGTTCGCCGCCTTCATTCCCGCCGCCTACCGCAGCCACCCACACCACCCCCCTCGCTGGACCGCCCAACAGGCCCAGCAGACCCTCACCTTCCTCGCCCACCACCTCCAACACACCCTTGACGGCACCCCCAACCTCGCCTGGTGGCAACTTCCCAAAGCCCTCGAACACCGACAGGAGATCACCGTAGGGCTCACGGTCGGCCTCATGAGTTGGTTGCCGAGCGCCCTTCTGATGTGGGTCGGACACGGCCTTGGGCACGGGCTCACGACCTGGCTCATCTGCGGGCTCCCGTGGACAGCGGCGGCAACATTCCTCGCCACGTCCGCAAGCGGGAGAAACCCAAGCTCAGGTATCCGCTGGAGCTGGGGAGGGAGATCCTGGCTCACAGTCGGACTCACCTTCGGGCTCTTCTTCGGGTTCTGGCTCGATGCCCCAGGTAGGTTCCTTGTTGGGCTTACTCTCGGATTCGCCGGTGGGCTGCCCTTCGGGCTCATGGGAGGGCTCAGGTCTGTGCACCCCGACCTGGACAAGGCTGTGGGGCCAGCCGCGGTCCTGGTTCAGGACCGCCGCACCCTCGTCGTCATTACGCTCTCGGGCGTACTCGCGGGCCTCCTCGCGAGCGCACTCACGATCGGGTTCGATCTTTGGTTCGGATACAGGCCCATGATCTTTATGCGCTTCGGGTACGGGCTCGCCATCGGCCTTCCGGTCGGCCTCATGCTCGGATTCGCTCGGTCAGTGTGGATGAACTACCTGGTGGCGCGAATCAGACTGGGTGTAACAGGGCGTGTGCCATGGCGCTTCATGAGTTTCCTAGCCGACGCCCACAAGCGGCGGGGCGTACTGCGACAGGTGGGAGCGGTATACCAGTTCCGCCACATCGACCTCCAGCGTCACCTCGCCGCACGCCAACCTTGATCAGCCAATGGGAAACAAGGGGGTCGCCGCACCGACCCCGCCCGCGCCACCCGCCTGTGGGAGGAGAGCTGGGGAGTCTCCGTCGAGGAGCTCAACAAGGAAGCAGTCGAGGCGGCGAAACAGTTCTTGATCAAGCGGCCGGCAGCAGAGGCCGGGAGCTGACCGCCGGTTCTTGCCCGCGGTAGCCGATTTTCGTCACACAGCCTCAACGGCATTCGGAGGGACCCCAGTTACGCCACATCTCACCGTCTTCGACGTGGGAGGGTGGTCTTTTGGCCCCCGTCCCGGTGTCTGCTGAAGCCGTTGAACAGGAGGCGGGGCACGGTTGGAGGCGTGAGCGAAAGGCCCTGATATGTCCCGCGGTGCTCGTCTGGCCGCCCACCGCTCCGTTTCCACATCGCTGGCGCTGCGCAGTGACCGCAGTCTGCGCGAGTTCGTGGACGCCGGCGCACCGCTGGAGTCAGGCATTGGCGGGAAGACGGTCCTGCTGGAGGTCGAGGGAACCCGGGTCTTCGTCAAGCAGGTACGGCTGACCGATCTGGAGCGACGGCCGGAGCATGTTCACTCCACCGCGAATCTGTTCGGGCTCCCGGCCTTCTGTCACTACGGCATCGGTACCATCGGCGCCCCGGGGTTCGGGGCCTGGCGGGAGCTGAGCGCGCACACCATGACGACGAACTGGGTGGTCGCGGGAGACTACGAGGACTTCCCCCTGATGTACCACTGGCGGGTGATCCCAGACTCTGGCCAGCCGCTGCCCGAGGAACTGGCCGATGTGGATCGAGCTGTCGCCTACTGGGGAGGCGGACCAGCGGTACGTCGGCGGATCGAAGCTCTCCAGCAGTCCACGGCAAGCGAACTGCGCCAACGTGCTGCACCTGCGCCGTTCCCGGCGGGCCCGGATCGCCGCCGAGGTCGAGGCGCTGCCCGGCCTGGGCGAGCGTGAGCGGCGCCAGGTCCTCGAGGAGCGCCTGCGCGAGGCCGTCGCGCTGGAGGCCGAGGATCTCGTGTGGCGTCGTCAGCGGGTCCGTGAGGAGCAGGATCGGCGGGCAACCGCCCGTGCGGAGGCGGCGGCCCTGGCCGAGGCGGAGCAGCAGGCCGGCGGCCGCGCTCCGGGGCCTGCCGTGCGAGGACTGCGGCCAGGAGCAGGCGGCCGCGCTGTGCGAGGTGTGCGGCTACCGGCGCCGGACAGGGGCCCTGACGGTGGAGGCCGGGCTGGTGGCGGCCGCCTGGTCCGCCGACCTGGACGACTCGCAGGCCGTCACCGCGGTACTCGTCCACGTCCGGGCAACGCTGCAGGCCGCAGCTCGGAAGGCCGTGGACGACTACCTGCAGTCAGTGCCCCCGGGCGAGCTGGACGCGGACCCGCTGGGCACCGCGTCTGTGCTGGCGTTCGGCGCGCTCCAGGCCGTGCAGGACGCGGCCCCGGAGTACCGCCGCTGCGCCCTGGAGATGCTGGGCAGGACCGAGGCGGCCGAAGCCGAGGCCCGGCGGGCATTCCGGACCGAGCAGGGCCGGCACTGGTTCCGGCACAACCCGACCGGTGCGAACGCCGTCGCAGCGGCGACGAAGGCCGCCAACGCGGCCCGGGAGCGCACTGCCGAGTACCTGCTGACGACGCGGGTGGAGCAGCTGCGCGAGCAGATCGCCGCCCGCAGCGAGCAGGCGGCGGCCACGCCGTGGACGGACCGACTGCCCGACCTCGCCGCCCGCCCGCTGGATGCCAACGTCACCGGGGCGGTGATCGCGTGACTACCGAGCTGAGCGGTGTGGACATCGCCCGCCAAGCCCTGGCCGCGGCCCGGGAGGCGGCGAGGAAGAACGGGGCCGCCAGCAGGAAGCCGAAGCGGCTCACCACCACCGTCGTACGCCGCGATGGACGTGAACCGCTCGGACTGGGCAGTGCGATCAGCCGGATGATGACCGAGCGCGGGATGGTCGTCCCGGCTGCCGGCGGAAGCGTCCTCGCGCAGTTCGACGCCATCCTCGCTGCGGTGCCGCGCGGGCCGGCCGGGCTCTGGCGGACGTCGATCTCGCCGAATGCATCACGCGAATCCATCAGGAATCGGATGGCACCTACGGGGTTCCGCGTGTCACTGCCGAGCTGAGGGACGCCGGTCAACGGGTCAATCACAAGCGCGTGGAGCGCGTCATGCGCGCGTTCGGCATCGTCGGGCTGCACCTGCGCAAGAAGGTCCGCACCACGGTTCCCGAGCCGTCTGCGACACCGGTCCCGGACCTGCTGCGGCGCGATTTCACCGCCCAGGTGCCGAACACCAAATACGTGGGCGACATCACCTATCTCCCGGTCGGAGGCGGCCAGTTCCTCTATCTGGCCACGGTGCTGGACCTGTCCTCGAAGCAGCTGGTGGGCTGGTCGATCGCCGATCACATGCGGACCTCGCTGGTCACCGACGCGCTCAAGGCCGCGGCTGCGGCCAGAGGTGCCGGCGGACTGCGCGGGGCGATATTCCACAGCGACAACGGCGCCCAATATGTGTCGAAGGAGTTCGCCCAGGTCTGCTCGGACCTCGGGGTGAGCAGATCACGCGGCGCGGTGGGCACGAGCGCGGACAACGCCGCCGCGGAGAGCCTGAACGCGACCATGAAACGAGAGACGCTCCAGGGACGGAAACGGTGGAACGGGGCCCGCGAGGCGCGGCTCGCGGTCTTTCGATGGGCTACCCGCTACAACACCCGCCGCCGGCACTCCCGCCTCGGCCAGATCAGCCCCATCGCCTACGAACAGCGATCAACTACGCTGACCACCGCCGTATAGCAACCGGTGTCCACGATCAAGGGGAAGCCCCCGACGGCAGTGCTGATCCGTGTCGACCGCGGTCGCGGCCATGACGCGCCCCTGCTCTCCGCACTGGTCACCGCCGCCGATCACGATATGCACCCCGCCTACCCCCGGATCGCGGAAGCCCTGGGCCGACCACCTGCGCGGGGCAGCCTTGAGGCCGTGGCCCAGTGGGCCATGGAGGTATCTCGGATACATCGGAAGCGCACCCACTAGGACATTGACGCTGCGGCGATCTCGAGCTGCGAACCAATCCATCAGATCGCCAAAAGTGCCTACCTACGGCCGAGTTGGAGCCTGAGCCCCTCCAGGAATCCGCGAACCCGCGCGCTTCAAGTAGCACCGCAGCCAAGATCGGGAGGGATGAGGTCGGTCACCGCAGTGTCGAGTGGCGCTTCGTCGGGTTCGGCACACCACTCCGGAGGTTCGGACAGGCACTGGGCCCCTGGCGCGACGCCGGATGGACCGTCCGCGCCCAGGGACGCCTCTGCGCCGCGGTTTCGCCGCCCGGCCCCGTGACGCCTCCGCAATCGGCGCACGTGGCCTGGGCCACTCCAGAGCCGCCCGCAGCGTCCTGTCGATCATGGAAGCGATGGCACACTGATGGGCTCAACTTGCCTATCGGGCCAGGGAGATCACCTGATGAACGCCACCCCCGCCGACGCCCAGGGAGCCGATACAGCCGGGCCACGTGCCGGCGGCTGCCCGTGCGGCCGCATCCGCTTCATCACCGGAGGGCCGGCCGTCTTCCCCCACACCTGTTTCCCTGATGATTGAGTGAGTTCAAGGGACTCACAGGGGTGGCAGATGGACGAGTGGTGGCTGGTGTTCGTGCCGGATCCGGAGCGATGGGGGCCGCTCCCGGAGGAGGGGGTGCTGGGGGTCCGCGACTTGCCAGCAGCGGTGGCCGCGGTGGGGCTTCAGCCGGGCGATCCGGTTTTTATACGGCCTGATTTCGTGGTCGATCCCGAGCTGCTGGAATTCGCACTCTCTCCGGAATTCCATCCGCTGGAGCGGGAAACTCGACGGAATTACGCGCTGGATATCCGACTGTTGCTGACTTGGTTGTGGCGACGTGGGATTCCGTGGCGGCAGGCGACCGAGAGCGACTTGCGCGCGTACCGGGAATTTCGGTGTGACTCGCCACTCAACCCAAGCCGAATCAGCGGGGCGAAGTGGGATCGGGAGGCGTCGGCTTTCACGCGGCTCTACCGGTGGGCGAAGGTCACGCCGTTGCCGGTGGACAGCCGGCGCCGGGCGGACCGCGCCGCGGACGCCCGCAGCTCGCGGGTGTCGTGGCTGACACCGCGTACCTGGGGCCTTTGGCAAGATGTTGGTCTTCGTGGGCTCGGTCCCGACGGGACACCGGTGCCGGGCTGGGACGCGCGGACCGAGCTTCGGAACACCTCGTTCGTCGGCTTCACGCTCAGCTCGGGACTGCGGCGGCAGGAATCTGGCGCCATGTTGACGTTCGAAGTGCCGTCCCGACCGCTGCGCTCGGGCCGCTATTGCCACGGGCAGATGGCCCGAGCGCTGTCCCGGTCGAAGCGAGACCGGACCTTCTACGCGTCGGTCGATTCATTGCGCCAGGTCAGCGCCTACGCGGAGTCGGAGCGGGCCTGGGCGGTCGAGCGGGCCCAGGCCCAGGGACGCTACGAGAAGTTGCCGCAGATGCGGCTGATCACGAAGGTCACGACGGGCCGCACCTCGACGGTCCACTGGATCGACCGCGACGGCGTCCAAGGCCGCCATGACCTGAACCTGCTCGACTGGCGCGAGCGGCAGTGGCTGTTCGTCGAGGGGCCACAGGGCCCGGAGCCGGCATGGCTGTGGCTGACCGAGCAGGGCCTGCCCATGCTGCCGGACCGCTGGAACACCGTGTTCCGACAGGCCAACCAACGCTGCGAGCAGGCCCTGCTGACTCCGCAGGAGCGCGAGACGCCCCGGCTGCTGCGGGTTGCGGAGATCCGCGGGAAGGTCCCGTACGCGACACCCCATTCCATGCGGCACTCGATGGCGCTCTACATGTTGATCCTGCTCAACGAGTTGATGGACAAGAAGTACGGGCTGACCGCTGCAGACCGGCGCGACTTCGCCCAGCTCTACGGCGATCCGTGGTGGCTGGTGAAGACCCTGTTGGGGCACAAGGACGTTGAGACGACGAAGGAGCACTACCTCCGCCCGGTCATGCATCTGCAGCTGGAGTCGATCCTCACCTTCGACACCGAGGACGAACACGGTGAGACGGACGAGACGAAGGATCTGAACGGTCTGTTCGCCCGGCTGGCCCGGGAGACCTCCGGGATCCAGGACATCGAGATGCTGGTCGACGCCCTGCCCGTCGCGGCGGCATCGTGAGCGGGCGGGGACGCAAAGCCGTCCTGCCGCCGCCGGACTTCCAGGCAACCGAGCGGATAGCCGCCGACGGACTGCAGGTCACCGTGCTGAACAAGGAGGGCTTCAAGCGGGTCTTCGACTTCGCTGAGCTCTCCGTACCGCAGCCGATGCGCGGGTCACTCGCGCGAGCGTTCGCCGCGCAGTCCATGGGATGGAACAGCCACTCAAGCGGTGAATCGTATTGGCAGTCCCTGGAGGTCTTCGCCCGGTTCCTCAAAGCCCAGGGGCACCCGGCCGAGGACCTCGGCGACCTCACCTCGGCCACGCTCCGACTCTGGCGCAACAACCACAAGGACACCCCCGGCGGGCGCGAGGCCCTCGCGAAGATGCGTACGATGCTGAAGCGGGAGCCGCGGCTGGCGCAGGGCCTGGCGGCCGAAGAACTGGCCCGCCCGGTCCCGAAGAAGGGCAAACCGTCCAAGCAGTCCTACCGGCCGTCGGAGCGCGACCAGGTGCTGCTGGTCGCTGAACGGCAGTTCCGGGCCTCGCTGCTGCGGATCCGGGAGAACACCACGCTGCTGGACGGCTACCGGGCAGGCTCGCTGGACCCGACCAGCCGCGAGTGGAGGGTCGCGTCCGTCCTCGAATGCCTGGCCGCCACGGGCGAACTGCCCGGGTACCCGGACAAGGAGGGGACGGTCTACACCCGGGCCGAGGGGCTGTTGCGTGGAAAGAACGGCGGGAAGACGGCAGGCCGGCTGTTCCTGAGTCGGTCGGAGCTGACGGCGCTGGCCGTGATGATGACCGACCGCTACGGCTGGAACCTGTCGGTCTACGACCGTCTGCACGTGCCTGTCACTACCCCGTCCGCGGGCGAAAAGACGACGGTCACCTATGAGGTCCTGGTGGAGAAGCGGCGCTCCGGCGAGGGCCGGTGGTTCGCCACGGAGAACTACACCGACTCCGGCGCGGACTCGCCGGGTCGGCTCATCACCCAGGCCCTGGAAGCCACGCAGCACGGGCGGGCCCTGGCGGCCGTCCTGTCGCCTGGCCACGACCTGCTGATGGCCGCCCGCAACCGGCGCCGTACGGACGTGGACTCCAATCTGGACCGGCCCCGGAACGTCGGCCCGCTGTGCTTCGGGGTGTCCAAGGCCGATGCGCGAGTATGGGCGAGCAAGCACAAGATCGGTTCGCCCTTCCAGCGTGCCCGCAGGACGACCGTCACCACGACGGGAAAGCCGCTGCAGCACAAGCCCGGCACGCACGAGAGCATCTACGTCCTGCCCGACGAGAACGTCCAGGAAGCCGCCGTGGACGTGATCGCGGCGGGCGCCGAGGAAGCTTTCGAACAGGCCCGCAACTACACCTTCCACGGGCGCCTGACGGACGCGGCCGACGCGGCCCACCTGGAGACCGCAACGGCGGACTGCGCGGATGAGGACAACAGCCCTTGGCCGGACCCAAACGGGGGCTGCGGCGCCGACTTCCTGCTCTGCCTGTCCTGCGAGAACTCCCGAGTCCACACCGGTCACCACCCGCGCCTCGCGCTGCTGCGCCGGCAGCTGATCTCGCTTCGCTCCGCCTGGCCCGAGAAGCTCTGGCGCGAGCGCTGGGACGAACATCTCCAGCGACTCGATGACCTGCGGGCGAAGGTCAACGAGAGCACCTGGGATGCGGCACTGGGCCGGGTAACCGACCACGACCGAATGATCATCGACCACCTGCTCGAGGGAGACCTGGCCCCGTGACGACCGCACTGTCCATCGAGGCCGATCCCTACATCCTGCCGCTGCCGGAACCAGACAGCCCGGTCGTCATGGACCGGTGGATCAGCGCCGGCAACACCTACTCCAACTCCCTCTACAGTGACGACATCTGGTCGCTGGGGCCGCTGACCGACAACCCCGGGGACAGCCTCCACAAGATCAATCTGAGGAAGTGCCCGGCTGCCTTGCGGAGCGAGGTCCGTCGTGTCCTCTGGGTCTTGATCAACGGCGAGCTGCGCCCCACCTACATCCGGGAACGGGGCTTTCAGAACCGGACACGCGACGGTGTGATCAGCATGCGCGACTGCATCATCCAGTGGATGAAGTTCGCTCGCTGGCTCGATCGGCAAGGCGTGTCCCGGCTCAGCGACTGCACCATGGAGCATTGGAAGGCGTACGCCGCCAAGATCGCCAGTAGCGGCTGCGGGCGCGGTCATGCCCTGACGGTTCTGCGCTGGCTCTCGGACATGTGGGCCTTCGACCAGCTGTCGGCCAGCCCCTGCGGCATTACGCGTCCGCCCTGGGAGGACGAGGGCATCGACGACTATCTGCCGGCCGAGACAGGAGACGGCAGCGGGGAGAACAAGACCGAGCCGCTGGATCCGGCCGTGATCGGGCCTCTGCTCACCTGGTCGATCCGTCTGGTCGAGGACTTCTCCGGCGACATCCTCGCTGCCTGGGACGAACGCCGCCGCATGCACGCACAGGTGAAATCCGCCAAGACCACCCGCGAGGGCCTGGCAGCCGTCAAGAGCTATCTGCTGCCTCTGATCAACTCCGGTGCACCGCTGCCCGCCACCGTAAGCCGCCTGCACGGCGTCACGCTGGGCCACCACTACGTCGCCGCGATCGCAGGGGCCAGCTGGACCCAGGTTCATTCGTTCGCTACTCGGCTCGGACTTCGCCAGCTCACCGCTCAGCGGCCCGGCCCCAGCCCGATGCAGGTGCCCGTTACGGGCCGGATCGAGGGACGACCATGGCGCGAGTTCATGGACTACGAGGAGACGCCGATCCTGGTGCGGCACGTGGGCACAGCCGCAGCAATAGTGATCTTGTACTTGACCGGGATGCGGCCCCAAGAGGCCCAGTCCCTGCGCTCCGGGTGCTGCCCCGACCCGAAGCCGAACCCGGACGGCACGATGCCTCGGCATCTGATCCGCTCCCACCACTACAAGAACGTCCGCGACTCCGACGGCCACCATGTCTCCGCCGGTGAGGAGCGCGCGGTCCCGTGGGTTGCGATCATGCCGGTAGTGAACGCTATCCGGGTGCTGGAACAGATGGTCCCCGAAGGCGAGTTGTTGTTCAGCTCCGCCCACCACGACATCGTTGGCCAGCGCAAGCAGCGTGGTGCGCTCAAGCGGAGCAGCCTCGGCCGACGCATCGAGGACCTCGTCTCGTGGATCAACCAGGAAGCCATCGCCCACGGCTTGCCCGACCAGCAGGTGCCGCCGGACCCGCATGGGAACCTGGGACTGAGCCGTCTGCGTCGCACTCTGGCCTGGCACATTGCCCGTCGGCCAGGCGGTCTGGTCGCCCTGGCCATCCAGTACGGGCACATGCGTACCGCCCTGGATGCCCGCACCTCCACCGGCTACGGCAGCCGCGAGCGTAGGGGCTTTCACGGGGAACTCGACGTCGAGACCGCCCTCGCCGCCGCGGCCACGGCGGCACGGCTGCGCGACGCAGCGGCGGCCGGCGAGAAGATCTCCGGACCGGCAGCGCGGCGGGCGATCGTCGGAGCGGCCTCGATCCCGAGCTTCGAAGGTGCCCTGACCACTCCGAAAGCCGCCGCGAAGTTCCTTGCGCGGGACGGTCTCGTGCTCTTCGACAACCCGGACGCCTTCCTCATCTGCGCGTTCAAGCGCGACACTGCCCTGTGCGATCCGGACCCCGGAGCGACGGCGCCGAATCAGTTCGCCTGCCAACTCGGCTGCGGCAACGCGATCCGGACCGACAGCCACGCCCAGGCCGCGCGGGAGCACGCTGATCGGCTCGATGCGAGGGCAGCCCTCATGCCCCAGCCCTTGGGTGACCGGCTGCGCCTGACCGCCGGCCGCTTCCGCACTCTCGCCGAGACCCACGACGCCACCGCCCAGACCGCTGAGGAGGCCCTCGCATGACCCCACAGCCCCGGCCCGACGACGAGCGGACCCGCATCCGTGAGGCCATGGACCGACTCCTCACCGGGCAGCCCGAGACCTCCGACGGCAGTCTCACCGTCAAGGCGCTGGCAGCCGAGGCCGGCGTCCACCGCATGGCCCTCTACAAGCGGCACGCGGACCTGAAGAACGAGTTCGACGAACGCGTCCGCACGGAGACCAAGCAGGTCCCGGAAACGGAGAAGCATCTGCGGGGGACCGTCAGCAAGCTCAAAGAGACCGTCGCGAATCAGCGAGCCGAGCTGGAAGAGCTCCGCCATCTGGTGACCAACCTGACCCTCGCCAGCGCCGTCCTCACCCTGACGCCGGATGCGCCGGCGGAGCCCGCCCCCGCACCGGACAACGTCATCCCGTTCCGTCCGCCCACCAACTGAGCCGACGGCCATGCTCAGCCGTCCGCGACTCGAACAGACGGCTGAGCACACCTACCCGTACGCGATGGTGCACGGCGGAGTCGTACGCGACTGGGGACGTTCGCTGGCACTTCCCCCCTCCTCGAGGAGGGGGAAGGTCGTCTCAGGCGGCGATGCCGAGTTCGGTGTGGGTGCGGTGGATGAACTCGCGGACGGCCGGCTCGCGCCGCCAGGGGGCGAGGGCGGTGTTGAACTCGCGGACGTAGTCCTTGGCCCGGCTCGACTGAACACGGGCGAGGATGTCGACGGACCGGTTGCCCAGTTCGAGGCCGTGGTCGAGATCGCGAGCCTGGAGGTGGGCGGTCCCCACGATCGCGAGCCGCATCCCGACCGAGCGGGTGAACACCCCGGACGGCATGGCGGCGGCCCGCTGGTTCCAGGCCAGCGACGCCTTGGGGTTCTTCAGGTCGCGGAAGACCTCGGCGGCGTCCGCGGACAGCCTCGCGTGGTGATAGAAGTCGATCCAGGCCGGCTCGTCGCCGCTGGTCTGGTCGGCCTGGCTGATGAGGTCCTCGGACGCGGCCAGGGCCCGTGAAGCGGCCCTGGCGTCGTTCTCGCGGGCGTGGGCCCGGGCCTCGATGAGCTTGGTGAACGCCAGGACACGCGGGGCAGTCTGGCCCTTCGCCCGCTCGAAGGCGCCCTGGGCCATATCGACGGCCTCGGAGGGAAAGCCCCTCAGCAGCGACTGCATCGCCATCGTGGTCAGGACATAGCAGCCGAGCTGGACGTCCCCGCCCGCGCGGGCCAGGCGGAGGGCCTGGATGAAGTGCCGCTGGGCGACGTCGTGCTGGCCGACATCGAAGGCGGTCCACCCGGCCAGCCGTGACAGCTCCGAGGTGACGGAGAACAGGTCCCGGCCGACGTCGTCGGTGAAGGAGCCCCGCAGGAGCGGGGCGGCCCGTTCCTGGAGGCAGACGGTGACGGAGTTGGCCTTCCAGTTCCCGCCGCCGTATTTGGAGTCCCAGCGGCGGGCGTCGTCGGCCGCATCGCGGAGTTCTTCCAGGTCGGCCCGGCCGACCTGCTTGCCGCCGGCGAGGTCGGCGGCCTCGTCGGCGGGGGTGACCAGCCAGCGGGTCACGGGGGTGGTGAACGCGGACACGGCGAAGCCGGATCCGGTCAGGAAGTCGCGGCGGTTCACGAAACTCCAGAACGATGTGGCCACTCGGACCGCATCAGCACGGTCCCGGGGGAAATCCAACCCCACATCGGCGTCCGGTGTCTCCGCATCGCCCATACCGATTTCAGACAGAGACACGGGCCGCCCGAGCCGTTCGGCGAGGGCTTGGGCGAGGAACGTGGGCACCGGCCACTTGGGGATCATGCCCCGCTGGCACCAGTTCGCGAGCGAGGTATGCGAGTAGTCCGTTTCCATCCCCGCGTGCTTGGCGAGCTGGTTGACCCGCAGGGCCAGGGACTTGTGGCTCGCGCCGCAGGTCTCGATGAGCCGGGCCAGGTCCGCGTTCGGCGGACGCTTCCGACGGCTGGTCGACGCCACCCGATTCCCCTTTTCCACCAGGTCAGCAACAGGGCTGCTGACGAGGAAACGCCATGGGGCCGGGCTGCGTCGACTGGACATTTTCAGTCGTACGCATTCCGGCTGGGCACGGGAGACCGGTCCGGCTTCCCGCGTCTTGAGGCACTGAGGGTATTGCCCTGCGGACCCAGGGTGAACCTGCTTCGCGAGTTGTGAGCCCCCCTGCGAGCCCTCCCCGCGGCACGGGCCGAACGGTGTGATGAGGGCACAGGCCGCCGCCGGGACGCCAGGAAGGGGCTCCCGGCGGAGGCCGCCGCCAGGCACCACGACTTCACGCTCGGGGGTGAACCAGATGTGCGGAATTGCAGGACTGGCCGGAGGCGACGCCGTCCGGCACGAGAAGACGGTGGCCGCGATGGGTGCCTCGCAGCACTACCGCGGCCCGGAGGGCACCATGCACGCCGCCAGCAGCGACCGCCGGGCGGTGCTGGCCATGAACACGCTGCTGATCGTCGACCCGCAGGCCATGCCCGGCCCATACCTCGACAGGGCCACCGGGCTGCTGCTGGCCTTCAACGGGGAGATCTACAACTGGCGGCAGCAGGCCGCCGCCTGGGGCATCGAGGTCCGCGAGCGGGAGTCGGACGCCCACTTCCTGCTGCGGGCCTGGGCCAAGATCGGCCCGTCCTGCCTGGACGGCCTGGATGGCATGTTCGCCCTGGCCGTCTATGACCCCAGGGGCGCGAAGCTGTTCCTGGCCCGCGACCGGCTCGGCGAGAAGCCGCTCTACTGGCGCCTGGACGGCGGCCGGCTCGCGTTCGCCTCCGAGGTGACCACGCTGACCGGCTACGGGCCGGCCCCGCTGGTCTTACGGCCGGAGGTCACCGCGATCGAGACCCCGACCGGCGTCGACACCCCGTTCCAGGGCATCCAGCTGCTGGCCCCGGCCACGCTGCTGTCCTTCGACGTCACCACCGGCTCGATCGATCAGATGACCTGGTGGCACCTGGAGGACCGGGCCCCGTTCACCGGCACCTACGAAGAAGCTCTGGCCAGGTTCTCCACGATCCTGGCCGAGCAGATCCCGCTCAGGGCCCCGGCCTGCGACTTCGCCCTCCTCCTCTCCGGCGGCCTGGACTCGGCGGTCCTCGCCTACCTGATGCGGCCCCCGGTCTGCATCACCGTCCGCTACCCGGGCCAGGACCGCCTCGACGAGTCCTCCACGGCCGCGGTCATCGCGCGGGACATCAAGGCCGAGCTGGTCGTGGTCGAGCCCGACCACGTCGACTTCACGACTGCGCTGCCGCACATGATGCGGGCCCTGGACTACCCCATGGGCAACGCCTCCACCTTCTCGGAGCACATGGCCTACCGGAAGATCTCCGACCTCGGCCTGCGGGTCGCGATCGGCGGTCTCGGACCGGACGAGTTCCTGATGGGCTACGTCCGCCAGGCCCTGGTCCTCTTCGGCCCCGACGGCGTCCTGAACTCCGGCCTGGAGGCATACCGGCCGCTGGCCGCCAAGCTCATGCACGCCGCCGGCGAACCCCTCGACCCGGCAGAAGCGGTCACCCGACTGATCCTGCGGGGCCCGGACCCCGACGGCCGTCTCCGTGATCTCGTCGCGGACGCAATGGCCCGCGCGGGCGGGGACCTGGCCCGCAGCCTGACGCTGGCGGACCTGGCGACGGCCTGGAGGCCGCTGGTGATGACCAGCGACAAGCTCGCCTCCGCCTACGCACTCGAACGCCGATCCCCCTATCTCGCCCGCGACCTGGTCGAGTTCTCCTACCGGCTGCCCGTCGACTACAAGATCACCAACCCGGCCCAGGGCAAGCGGATCCTGCGGGACGCCGCCAAGGCCCTCGGCCTGCCGAAGGAGGTCTGGGACAGCCGGGACAAGCTCGGCTTCGCCTCCCCGGTCCCCTCCTGGCTCAACGGCAACCTCGCCACCTGGGCCGACACCCAGATCCGCATGGCCCTCACCCATGCCCCACCCGCGTTCCGCCCTCTCCTCGAAGGGGGGTTGAAGCCCGGCGGACGCTTCGACCGGACCCGCATGCAGGCCCTCATGGCAGCCGCCTGGTTTTCGGACCAGACGGTGAGGGCAGCCGCATGATCCCCAACTCGGTCACTACGGTGAGGGGATGCACTCGAAGACCACCACCGAGGAGCCGGCCGCCGCCCGCGGAGCCGTTGCGATCATCACCAACCGCCGCGGCGAACTCCTCCTCCACCTCCGCGACGACATCCCCGCCATCGCCTGGCCCGGCCACTGGAGCCTGCTGGGAGGCGGCTGCGACCCCGGCGAGGCTCCGGCCGCCGCGATCGTCCGCGAACTCGACGAAGAAGCCGGCCTCACCGCCGAATCGCTGACCGAGCTGTTCGAGACCCGCGACGAGCACGGCTCCGGGCAGATCATCACCTTCTTCGCCGCCACCTGGGACGGCGACGAGACCCGCCTCCCGCTCTCCGAGGGCGTCAAGCTCCAGTTCTTCGCCTCCGAGCACATCGACATGCTCACGATCCCCCCGTTCATCCGGGACGGGATCCACCGCCATCTGGCCGCCAGGCCCTCCTGATCACCCCGCCCTTCCGGGCGGGGCAAGGGTGGGGCCGCCCGCGGCGGCCCCACCCGAAGGGACACCCCGCTCATGAAGATGACCGTCATCGGATGCGGCTACCTCGGCGCCACCCACGCGGCCTGCATGGCCGAGCTCGGCCACGACGTCCTGGGCATGGACAGCGACATCGACAAGGTCGCCATCCTGAACTCCGGCCGGGCCCCGTTCTTCGAACGCGACCTCGATGACCTCCTCGCCAAACACACCGCGACCGGCCGGCTCCGCTTCACCGCCTCCTACGGCGAGGCCGCCGAGTTCGCCGACCTGCACTTCATCGGGGTCGGCACCCCGCAGCAGCCCGGCACCGACGCCTACGACCTCACCCACCTCTTCGACGCCGTCACCAAGCTGGCACCCGGCCTGACAACCCCAGCCGTCATCGCGGTCAAGTCCACCGTCCCGGTCGGCACCGCACCCCGCGTCGCCGAACTCCTCCGGGACATGGCTCCGGCCGGGGACCTCATCGAAGTGGCCTGGAACCCGGAGTTCCTCCGCGAGTCCTTCGCGGTCGATGACACCCTCCGCCCGGACCGGCTCGTCCTCGGCTTCAACTCCGACCACTCCTGGGCCGAGGCCCTGCTGCGGCAGGCGTTCGCCAAGATCATCGAGTCGGGGACGCCGACCCTCGTCACCGACTGGGCCACCGCCGAGCTCGCCAAGGGCGCCGCGAACTCCTTCCTCGCCACCAAGATCTCCTTCATCAACGCGATGGCCGAGGTCTGCGAGAAGTCCGGCGCCAACGTCGCCGAACTCGCGAACATCCTCGGCCATGACCACCGCATCGGCCGCCACGGCATGCGGCCCGGCCTCGGCTTCGGCGGCGGCTGCCTACCCAAGGACCTCGGCGGCTTCATCACCCGCGCGGACGAACTCGACGCCGGCGAGGCCGTCGGCATCCTCCGCGAAGCCGCCATGGTCAACGCCCGTCGCCGCCAGCGCGTCATCGACCTCGCCCGCGAGGAACTCGGGCCCGACCTGCGCGGCAAGCGGATCACCGTCTGGGGCGCCGCGTTCAAGCCCGAGACCGACGACATCCGCGACTCGCCCGCCCTCGCCGTCGCCCAGGCCCTCCACGACCTCGGCGCCACCGTCACCGTCACCGACCCCAAGGCCCTGGACAACGCCCGCAAGCTCCACCCCGAACTCGACTACGTCGAAGACCCCATCGCCGCCGTCGATGACGCGGACCTGCTGCTGAACCTCACCGAGTGGCACCAGTTCTCCAACATCGACCCCAAGAGGCTCGCCACCCGAACCAACAGCCCCAAGGTCATCGACGCCCGCGGCACCCTCAACACCGTCCAGTGGCGTGAAGCCGGCTGGATGACCCGAGCCCTCGGACGCCCCTGAGCCGCGGTTTCGTCACCCGGCCGCGTGACGCCTCCGCAATCGGCGCACGCGGCCGGGGGCCACGCCCGAGCCGTCAACAGCGTCCTGGCGATCACGGAAACGATGGCACACTGATCGGCTCAACTTACCTATCGCGCTCGGGAGATCACCTGATGAACGCCACCGCAGCCGCCGATGCCCAGGGAGCTGAAGCAGCCCAGGAACGTACCGGCGGCTGCCTGTGCGGCCGCATCCGCTTCACCACCGAAGGTCCCGCAACGTTCCCTCACACATGTGCATGCAGGGATTGCCAAAAGCTGGGCGGCACCCCAGTGATGTGGTGGGTGGGCTTCGCGACGGTCTCCTGGACCGGCGAGGGTGGCGAGCCGACCTGGTACGAGACCTTCCCCGGTGAGGCGAAGCGCGGCTTCTGCCCCAACTGCGTTATGCAAGCAGAATGTGTGTCCATGCGTCTCGTGTTTCAAGCCGGACACGTGACCGGCATCGTGTACAGGAAGATCACTGCTACACGGGTCAAGCGCCTCGAAGCTCTGCGCCAGGAGTGTGGTCTTCCGCAACCCCGCCCGGGAACTCCCGGTCGGCGACATCAAGGGCGTCCCACAGTCCATTCCCTCCGACCTCCTGATAGGGCTGCTCGACCAGGCGACGACACCGCTCGGCCGCCTCGTCGTGCTTCGCGCCGCCATTCACCCGCTGCCCGGCAAGGAGGTCCGGACCCTGCACACCACGGGTCCGGACCTCTCCCGGGCACCCTCGAAGTTGTTGCGGTCTGCTGCGGCACACCCTCTACCTGGAGGAGCTCACCCACCAACTCGCCGCCGACTGGACGACCCACCGCCACCAGCGCTGGCCGGCCTCGTCCAACCCTCACCTGCTGGTCAGCCAGAAACCCGCGGTCGACCCCGACCACCCGGCCGTCCGCATCGGCACCCTGAGCGGCCCTTCCCCGCGGGCTGACACTGAGCGGCATGAGACAAGATCGCATCCTCAAGGCAGCAGCCGAAAGCGCCAACCCGCTCAGGCTGATGCGCCTGTTCGGAATCACCGAGCAGACCGCCATGCGCTACGTCACCGCAGCCCATCCCGATCGAACCTCTAAGCTGCCCCGGTGAGGTGCTCGCCACGCCTGCTCCTTGCCTCTCGTAAACATCTCATTGCCGACCCGTCTCATCGCCCTCAAACGAAAGCACCACCTCGCCGTCGATCGATGCGGAGGAAGTTGTCGGACAGCTGGATGGTGAATCCGGTGTCCGGGCCGATCGGTGCGTTGCTGCCGGCGGGCGCGCAGACGAACTCCTTGGCCGACGCGTCCAGACGCACGGTCCAGCCGGTGAGGCTGATCCGGGGACTGATCTTGTTGAGGTCGGTGGCCAGGTCGGGTGCCATCGTCCCGGCCGGGACCTTCACCCTGATCCACTCGACATCCGCCGGGGTGCCGCTCTGCCGGGCGACCGAAATCACGATCTCCCCGATCTCCTCGAGCGCCTGCGGATTCTCCGGCGACGCCTTCAGCGGGCTCGGGGTGGTGGAGACGGTGTACGACAGCAACGGGTCATTGGAAAGTCGGCCCGTAGCAGACCTCGTGGACACGAGGAGGTGGCTGAACGCCTGGCTCGCAGCGTTGGGCGACGGTCAGGTCCGACTCTCGGGCTCATGCGCAGATCATCATCACCCTCGTGCAGTCCCGGGGGCCGCCGTCACCGGTACGGTCGAGGGCTACCCGGGCGCAGTCTCGTCGATCGCCCGAGGACTAGCCCCTCGCTCCGGTCAGCCCCCTGTGACTCCATCGAGGGTGATCCGCCAGCGGAAGGGCGACCCGCGCATGGCTTACGACACGGTGTCGTTCCGGCTGGTCGCCGGGGCCGGGAGGGCAGACGCGTGGTGCGGACGACTTTCGGCACATTGCCGGGCGTCTTCTGTGGTCGCCCTCCGGCGGCCCCGCGACGCACCTCACGGCGAGGCTCTGCTTCCAGCAGTGGCGCTTTCTGCACTGGTGCGCTGTCGCGGGGGCGGGGAGGCAGAGGTTGGCAGCTCAGGAGCCCGCGGTGAAGGCGAAGCTTGGCGTGACAATGAAATGCCTGATTTGGAACACCACAAGCTGGTTTGTGGTGACGAGGAGACGTACGTACCTGGCTGCGCGCCCGTTCGGGATCGTGAGGTCGAACCCGCCCCTGGTGTAGTCGCCGAGTGGGGTCCAAGTGCTTTTGTCGAGTGATGTCTCGACCCGTCCTACGAGGCCCGCGTCGTGAGAGGGCACGATCTGTACCCGGGTGACGGTCTTGGTGTCTTTCAGCTCGATCATCGCCCAGTCTCCGGTCCGTGGGAGCAGCCGTGATTGGTAGAAGGTGTCGTCCTGGCCGTCCAGCATCTTGTCCGGTGTGGCACTGGTGTTGCTTTCCGGGAAGGCGCTGGCGGCCGGGAGGCCGACGGTCAGGGTGTTGCGGGCTGTCATCGTCGTGGCGGTGAGTCCGCCCGAGATGGTGGCGCTTCCTTGGACGGTCAGGCCACCGCTGTCGACCGAGATGCCGCCAGACGTCTGGCGTAGCCTGCTGCCCACTTCGATGTCACCGCCGTTGCCGACGATTTTGGGGGCGGCAAGTTGCTTGCCCGTCGCGATGGTGACGTTGCCCTTCGCGATGACGTTGCCGTTGACGGTGAGGTTGCCGATGTCGAGGTCGGGTTTGATGACGGTGACCTGGGTGGAGAGGATGCGGATGACGGGGTTGGTGGGGTCTCCGGTGGTGGCGCGGAGGTAGAAGGTCGTGTCGGTTTTGATGCCTTCGAGGTCGAGGCTGGTGCGGTTGGTGACGTCGCGGTTGACGTCACCGTAGAGGAGTTCGTAGGTGGCGTTGGCGGAGCGTTCCCAGGTGAGCTTGATGTCGCCGCCGTTGTTGATGATGGAGGGTTCGCACAGGAGGTTGCGCAGGTAGAAGTCGGCGGGGAACTTGCCGAGGTTGAAGACGCTGGGCCGGTTCTGGAAGGCGGAGCTTCCGGTGCGGGAGCGTTCGGTGACGGTGATCGGGGCGGTTCCCACCTTGCGGCTGATGGGGATGTCGGACAGCTGGATGGTGAATCCGGTGTCCGGGCCGATCGGTGCGTTGCTGCCGGCGGGCGCGCAGACGAACTCCTTGGCCGACGCGTCCAGACGCACGGTCCAGCCGGTGAGGCTGATCCGGGGACTGATCTTGTTGAGGTCGGTGGCCAGGTCGGGTGCCATCGTCCCGGCCGGGACCTTCACCCTGATCCACTCGACATCCGCCGGGGTGCCGCTCTGCCGGGCGACCGAAATCACGATCTCCCCGATCTCCTCGGGCGCCTGCGGATTCTCCGGCGACGCCTTCAGCGGGCTCGGGGTGGTGGAGACGGTGTACGACAGCAACGGGTCATTGGCCGCGGAGGTGTCGGCATCCTGAGTCTGGATCACTACGGTCACAAAGCGCTCCTTGGAGTCTCGCGGACGCGCCGCCCCGGAAAGGGACGGCGCGTGGCGTCGGGAGTGGCGGTCAGCGGGCGGCGCGGGTATGGGCGGCGGCGTCGTCGAGGGTGAGGAAGCCGGAGCGGATCTCGGGTTCTGCCAGGGGCAGGTCGTACTGGTCCTGGGTGAGGATCGGCAGCTTCTCCCACTCACCGCCGCGGTTCTCCGACCAGGTCCAGGTGCCGAGGACGCCGGCCGGGGCCGGCATGAGGACGGTCTCCTCGCTCTCGCCCTGGGGGCCGCGCAGGGCGGTGGTGGCGGCCAGGAGCGGTCCGGTGCGGAAGTTCACGCTCATGCGGGTGATCGCCTGGTCGGTGAACTCCTGCGGGACGAACACCTTCTTGGTGGCCAGGATGTCGGTGGTGGCGTGCACGGCCGCTCGTGGGTCGAGCAGCACGGTGGCGACCGCGGTGCTGTTCTCACCGAAGTCCAGCTCGAGCCTGGGCTTGTCGCCGATGGGCCGCAGGTACTCCCCGGCACCGGGGGCCGGGTCGATGACCGTCTCGAAGTGCTCGTAGTCGTTGTCGAGGACGTAGCCGACCAGGCCGTCGTCGCTCTGCTGCGCCTCGCCGAGACGGATCGCCCACGGGTAGCCGGGCAGCTGGGAGGGGGTGGGTTCGAAGAGGTTGTGCCAGCTGACGTCGGTGCGCAGGGGGCCGCGGAGGTTCATGGTGAGGCGGGTGCGGACCAGCGCGAGGGGGCGGCCGAGGAGGAAGCCGAGGCCGGGGTCGGCCGGGCCGTCCGGGTCGATGGTCTCAAGGGTACGGTCGAGCGTGGCGCGGAAGGCGTCGAAAGTCGCGGGGCCGCGGGTCTTCACGGTGTTCAGCAGCCGGTAGGGGTGGGGGGCCAGTGCCTCCAGCTGTTCGAAGCGGGTCACTTCGGAGCCGGGCAGGGCGGACCAGGAGACTTCCCGCCGGCCGGCGGTGTTCAAAGTGACGCGTAGTTCACCGAGCGCCGCCCCCTCGGGCGCGTAGACGACGAGGGACTGGTCGAGGCGGTTGTGCAGCAGCCAGGCGCAGACGGGATTGGTACCCGGTGTCAGGTCAGTGTCCTCGTCGGTGGTGGCGGCGAGGAAGTCGAAGCGCAGGCGGGCCGGCTGGAGTAGGCGCGGTCCCAGTTCGACCAGCCGCTCGGGGGTGTCGTCGCTGACGGGGTGGGCCGGGCGCATGGTGTCCGGCATCTCGGGGTGGAAGCTGCTGGGGTCGGCCGCGATGAGGTTGACGGAGCGCCCGAAGCGGTCGACGACCGCGACGTCGAGGAAGGCGAGCTGGCCGGCGCGCAGGTCCTGGAAGGTGGAGACGGGGTCGGGGTCCCAGTCGCTGGCCTTGAGGGGCCCGGGGTCCGGCGGGGGGTAGTCGCCGTTGCCGATCAGGCCGCCGAAGTCGCCGGATGGCTGGAGGCCGGCCAGGGGCTGGCGTTGGGCGATGGCGGCGCCGAACCCGTCGAGGGTCTGGGAGAGGTAGTTCGCCTCGCGGGCCTGGGAACGGACACGCAGCACGGCGTCGGCGGGCAGCTGAGCGCGTACGCGGGCGTAGGTCTGCAGCGTGCCGTCGATGATGTGGCCGGCGGTGGGGGCGAGCATCTGGCGGCCGGCGACGACGAGCGGCGTGCCGGGCTCTCCGGTGCCTTTCCACTGGTAGCGGGAGCCCTCGATGAAGTCCCAGTGCGCCGTGTCACCGTCACGGAAGGGCAGGGGGAAGTACTCGGCCTTCCACAGCAGGAACAGCGGCTGCCAGGGCATCTCCCACGGCTTGGTGCCGTACTCGGGCAGAGTTCCGGTGACGTCCCGGATCGCGCCGCTGCGCAGGGCGCGGTCCAGGATGAGGAACTCGCTGAGCAGCGCGGGGAAGCAGGCCGGCTGCTGGCCGGTGAGGTCGATCTGGGCCGCGGTGGCTGCGACGTCGGCGGTGGTGGTGCCGGAAGCCCCGGTGACCAGGCGTTCGGGGGTGCGGCAGGGCAGGGCGGTGTCGCGGGTGAGGGGGGCGTGGAGGTTGGCGCCTTCCAGGGTGAGGACCGGGTCGGCGCTGTACTCGAAGTCCTCGGCCGGGATGCGGATCAGTCGGCGGGCGGCCCGGGCGCCGTAGGCCGGGTACAGGGCGTCGATGCGCGTGGCCAGTTCCGCTTCACTCTTGCCCCACGGCAGTTCTGCGCGCTGTTCGGCCACCTCGCGGGCGAGGGCGACGACACGGCCGGCCGCGCCGTCCGCGTTGCCGGCATCGAGTTCGTCGTCGATACGGGCATTGAACTCGTCCGACCGGCGTTCCAGGCGGCTGAGCCACCACAGGTGGTAGAGGCGCTCGCGGGCGGCGTCGAGTTCGGCTTCGGTGGCGTCATGCGCGGCTTGGCGGCGGTTGAGGTCGGCGACGGTGTCGGCCTCCGCGGCGCGGGTCGCGCGGGAGATGGTGCGGCCGGTCTCCTCGCCGCGTTCGCCGATGAACCATCGGTAGCCGCCGGCGACCGGACCGAAGGCGCTGTCGTGGGCGCGGCGGTCGGTGAGGATGTCGGCCTCGGGTCGGTCGCTCTCCTCCAGGGCATCGATGCCTCCCAGGAGGAAGGCCCGGAACAGGTCGGCCTCATCCGCGGACAGCGCTCCTTGGCCGTCGGCCCGGGCGCCGAGCTCGCCGACGGCTTCGGCGATGCTGTTGGACACGATCGGGGTGACGTCGGCCGGCTCAGGGCAGGGCGAGTCGGGGACGGGGCCGGTCAGGTCCCAGTCCAGGCCCAGGACGGTGCCGGAGTAGACGGAGGAGCGGATGCCGCTGCCGGAGCCCACCGGCGGCCGCCACCGCAGGCGCTCCAGCAGCGCGGCCAGGTCGTCGGTACCGGCGAGGATGTCGCTGTCCGGCTGGGCGTACCAGCCGGCGACGAAGTAGCTCAGCCGCTCCCGCGCGGGCAGTTCCCCCTCAGGGGCGTCCAGGAGGGTGTCGTGGAGGGAGAAGACGTTGCTGTTGTAGGGCTGGAAGACCGAGAAGGTCAGCAGTCCGGGGCCGATCGCGGTGAGGAACGGCTCGCGCCGGCCGGACGGCTCGCGCCAGGGACCGGTGAGTTCGTGGCACCTGCCGATCAGGGTCGCGGCCGGTTCCTCACTGTCGGGATCCTGGAAGGAGACACTGCCGTTCATCGGGTCGAGGTAGTCGCTCTCGACGACCCACGCCTTGAGCTTGCGGTTGCTGTCAGCATGGCGGACGACGAGCCACCGGTTGGGCACCAGGGGAAAGTCCCCGACCCCCTCTTCCTCGTCGTGGCGGCCACGGGTGAGGGCGGCGGGCAGCTCCCACTGAAGATAGACGCCGAGGCGGTCCTCGCGGCCGGTCCACTCCTCGGGGCCGGAGAACGGGGCGGGCTCGGCCGGGACGCCCTGGCCGACGTCTTTGAAGTTGGCGATCCAGCGATGGAACACGTGCGGGGTACCGGTGTCGCGGGTGGCCCGGTTCACGGCGAGGGCCGCCACTTCGACCGGCACGATGAGGGTGGTGTCCACGGACATGGCCCGAGGTCCTTTCGGTCAGCGCATTGGCAGTGCAGCGCGGGGACGTGGAGTCAGGGCCGGGAGAAGGTCTGGGCCTGCGGCGCGTTGATCATCTGCAGGGCGAACTGCGCGGAGGAGATCCGCTGCCCACCGGTGAGCCCGTGCGCGCTGGACAGGGCGGGCACCAAGGCGTCGCCGGTACCGTCGACATTAAGGACATCCCTCCCGCCCGGGCGCAGGAAGCGCCGGAAGCGGCTGTCGTCGGCAGGCGGTGGCGGAGGGAACTCGCCCATGGGGTGGCCGATGTGATCTCCGGTGATCTCGCGGAGCTCGATGGTGCCGCGGTCACCGATGCCGAAGCACAGACCCCGCGGGGGCTCGGCGAGCTCGAAGCGGTCGATGACCTCGGGGAAGAGCGCCAGGCGAATCTGAGAGCCGAAGACGGCCTCCCGTACGGGTTCGACGACTTCGGTGCCCTTGTAGGCGGTGACGATCGTCTGGGGCCAGTTCTCCACCAGGCTGGAGTTGACGAGCACAGCGCACTTCGGCACCGGACCGCCGTCGGTCGCCAGAGCGTTGAGGTCGGCGTCCAGGGCGTGGCCGACGCCGACGCTCAGCGCCCCGTCCACCGCGGCCCGCACCCACGCGGGATCGAGGTAGGCGAAGCGGATGCTCTCGGCCGGCAGCGCGCGGGGGTCGGGGACCAGGTGGGAGAGGCTCAGCAGTTCCAGGCGGCGCAGCGCGTCCAGCCAGTCGGTGACCTTCTTGAAGTCGTCCGGGGCGGCCTGGGTGAGCAGGCCGGCGAGGTCGGGCTGGGCCAGGACGGCACGCGCGTCCCCCGGACCGCGGCGGGTGCGCACACCCGTGCGGCGGCGGCCGGCGCGCAGCTGCGGGCCGGCTTGGTCGAGGGCCTGGTTGAGGCGGGCGCCGCCGGAGCGTGCGCCGCCGTCAGTGAGGAGCCGATCGAATGCCTCGAACGCGAGCGGCGCGGTCAGGTGACGGCCGTTCAGCGTGCTCGCGGCGGCGTGGGCGAGCTGCGGGTGGGAGGCCAGACGCCGAACCGCGGAGCGTGCCGCGGAGCGGAACTCTAGGAGGGCGTTGCGGAATTCGGCGTTGGCGAGGGCCAGGGTGCGGCCGGTGGTGAACGCGGCGGCGTAGGCGGTGTCGAACACGCCGTAGCGCTGCAGGTAGATCAGCGCCTCACCGGGTGAGTCCAGGCGGGTGGCGGCCGCCGGGGGCGGGGTTTGGGCCGGCTGCGCGGTGAGCGGGCCGCGGTAGAAGGCGAGGGTGCGCTCGCCGGTCTCCAGGCGCTGCGGCAGGGCCACGGCCCCGGACGCCATCCGGTCCACGGCTTCCTTCTGCGCTCCGGCCGGGTTGGCCGGTGCCGTGGTCGGCACCCGTAGGCGCAGCTCGTCCGCGGGACGCGGGAGGGGCTCGTCGCCGGTGCCGCCGTCGGTGGCGGCCAGGCGCTGTGCGAGGTCGCCGAAGCCGACGCCGGAGTCGGGTTCGGTGGTGAAGCACCAGGAGGCGAGGGAGACCAGGCGTACGCCGTCGGTGGGCGCCGGTCCGGTCAGGTGCCGGTCGTGGCCTTCGAGGGAAACGAGGTGGACGACGTGACGCCCGCCGGTGGCTGCGGGAAAGCGGTTGGCCACGAGGACGGCGTTGAGTTCGCCCTCGTCCGGCTCGGGGTCCGCGCCGGCGCGGGTGTGGTCGGCGTCGGGGCGTCCGCCCTCGCGCAGGTGCGCGAGGTAACCCATCTCCACCGGCAGCGGCTTCACCGCGTCGAACAGCGCGGCCGGGACGAGGACGGAGGCGCACTGCTCGTCGTACTCGTCAGGACGCATGCTCCCCGAGGCGATGACCGGCACCGCTCCAAGGCCGTGGGCCCCCTCCAGGAGCTCGCGCACGGTGCCCGTCTTGACCAGGCCCACCGCGTCCCGGTCCTCGGGCAGTTCGTCCTCGCGGAACAGCAGCAGGGCCATCCACGGGACGGCTCCCGGCTGGCCCTCACCGAGCAGCCGGGCCCACGGCAGGCCGGGGGCGTCGAGGTTGATGTGGGCGAGAGTCTGGCTGTAGGTGCCCACCGCGTCCGGCACGGGGAACTGCGCGTTGATGCCCGTCGGGTCGAAGCTGAAGCGCGGCTGGACGACATCGAAAGGTTGCGGGGTGGCATCGACGGTCCGGTCCGTGCCGTCGACGTCCTTGAGGACCTGCCGGTTGTCGATCCGATACCGACCGGCGTAGAGGGAGGGGATGCGGTGGTCGAAGAACCGTGTGCGGTGCTGGCCCGCCGGCTCGGTGGGGCGCGGCGGAGAGGCGGGTTCGGACGTGGTGGTCACAGGGCGTGCCTTTCGACAGAACGCGGCGGAGGGCGGGGCGGGGCACCGTGCGCAGGCGCGTGGCGAGGCGGGGCCGCCCCACCTATGAGGCGGCCCAGTGGTACGCGTCGGGTCAGCCGGCGACGAGCATCGGCTCGGCAGTGAACGCGGTGCCGGCGGCGTGGGCATAGGCGGGCAGCTCGCTGTGGAGAACGCCGAGGTCCGTGCCGAGCCCCTTGAGCGCCTGGGCCAGGGCGGCGCGGCTGTCGCGGGTGACTGGGGTGTCGATGCCGTTGTGGATCGCTGCGATCACCCCGCCGGGCCGCGTCGGCACCGGGCCCGTGGCCGGCTCCCCGGACAGTGGCTGCTTGCCGTCGGGGTTGATGGGGTCGAAGGAGATGGCCTTCTCGTCGAGGAACCCGGTGGAGGTGCCGTGGTCGACCGGCGGCGAGGTCAGCCGGATCCCGAGGATCCGGCCGGGGATGATCCCGTCGTCGGCCCCGTCCGGGCGCTGGCCCCACAGGCCGTTGGGCACGTTGCCGCGCAGGATGGTGCGGCCCCAGGACGCCAGGGTCGCGGGCTTGGCGTTGTAGGTGAGCCAGACGCGCAGTTCGCTGCCCTTGCCCCGCAGATGCATGGGCAGGATGTCCACCGCATCACCGGCGGCGGCTTCAATGGTGTCGCTGCCCTGGTTCAGGTACACCTTGCTGACGGGGGCCTGGGTGTCGGCGGTGAACGTGAAGCCGCCGTTGCTGACCAGCCACGGCTTGACCGCACCGCGGGTGGCCGGGGCGCCCTCGCCGGCGTAGCCGGCGATCGCCGTGGTGCGGACCATGTTCTCCGGCGGAGGGAGCATGCCCTGGAAGCCGCCCCAGTCCAGCGCCGGCGTGTGGTTGCGGCGGCCGGCGCCGAAGCCGATGGTGAAGGAGATGAACCACAGGTGGACGGTGGCCTCGCCGCCGACCGACGGGCCCCAGACGCGGACACTGACGCCGACCTCGATCGAGATCTTGATCTTGACGAACCAGACCTTGATGGTCGCCGAGACCCCGACCCGGATGCCCATGCCGACGTCGAAGTAGAAGGGGTTCCACTCCAGCAGGGCGTCCACCCGGGCGGTGAGCCAGGCGCGCAGCATCCCGGACTGGAAGACGACGTCCAGGGAACCGCCGGCCATCAGGGACTTGGGTGTGAACGCGGCGTAGGCGTTGCCGGTGATGTTGACGGTGGAGCCGACGCCCCAGGTGATGCTGGCGGGCTGCTGTTTGGGGTAGCGGGCGGGCAGCTCCCGGCCCGCGGGGATCGCGCCGAGCATGAACGCGAAGTCGCCGGCGTTCTTGTGGTTGCCGAACCAGAACTTCATGCCGACGCCGCCGCGCAGCTTGCAGTTCGGGTCGATGAGGAACGTCTTCTCGGTGAACGCCGCCCCGATGCTCAGCTCCCCGGCCGTCGGCCGCAACGTGGCCTCGATGCCGATCTCCACCCGGGCGATCTTCTTGTCGCTCTTGGTGGGCAGCTGCATCCCGGCCGCACCGAGCAGGCTGATCGTCAGGTCGGAGCCGGTCTGCACCAGCGCCATGGCGCGGCCGCTGAACGTCTCGAAGCAGTCGAAGGCCAAACCTGCCGCGAACCACAGGTCGCCCTCCTGCGGCCGCACCCACGGAAGTGAGCCGCCGATCAGCTTGCTGAGGACCTCGAGGGGGTCGACCTCATCGTCACCGGCGCCGATCGCCCCCGGATTGTCCAAGGCCATCAGGAACGGGAAGTCGTCCAGAGCGTCGGCGGCCGGCACCCGCACACGGCTGTTCCACCCGAACCCCGCCGAGATCCCGCGCACCTGGAACAGCGGCGGGCCGAAACCGACCTGGCTGCCCAGCGAACCGTAGGCGAACAGCGACGGATCCGCACCGGAGCCGGGCACCACGTAGGCGCCCATCGCCGAGCCGTTGAACGCGCCGGTGTCCACCAGCAGCACCCCGCCGACCACCGTCTTGTACGGCGGGGAAGCCGGCAGCGCCGTCAGTGCACCAGCAATCCGCAGCGGCGGGCTGTAGTAGTCGACGCTCAGCCCGTTCTCGCCGCCCGGGGTACCGATCGGCGACCAGCCGCGCACCGACGGCGCATCCAAGACCCGCATGCCCTTTCGGAGACGCGGCCCGGGACGGGGAGTGAGGATGCCGTGATCGGTGACCAGCGCACGGGGTGTCCGGTGCCGGGCAGCTGCGTCGCGGCCGGCTCCGTCGCGGGGCTTCACGGCGGGCAGGGCGCGGCCCAGGCCGTCCAGACGCTGGGGGTCGGTCGGCGGCGCGGGCATGCGCCGGGTCAGCCGCAGCGCCCGGCCGTCCGTCAGCGCCCAGGCCCCGGCGGGCAGATCCGTACCGTCCGGGGCGCCATCGACCAGGACCAGACTGCAGTCCTGGCCCAGGTCGACCGTGGCCACCGCTCCGGTCACCCACTCGCCGTCGACGGTGAACGCGAGGTCCACCGGCGCCGTGGACGCGGTGATCTTTGCCTGCCCGCCGACCGACAGGGTCCGCGATCCGCCCACCGCGCCGTCGATTCGCACCGTACCGCCCGGAAAGACGAGCCCCGCGGCGTCGGGGTCGGCGAACACCGACACCGGGATCTCGACCGCACCGCCCGCCGCCTGGTCGAGAAGCTTCCGAAGGTCTTCCACGCGTGCTGTCACAGCGATCCAGCCTCTACTCGCGGCAAAAGGGGAAGGCGGAAACGGACCTGCTATCGGCGATGAGCTGCCGTGTCCGCTGCGACTATCCTAGCCAGACGGGCACGTAGAGCTTACAAACAATGACCCTGAGTAGTGAGATTGGCCGAAAGGCGGCGCGCGGATTGCGCGTGTGAGCGGAGCTGCACAACCGCGCCGCTGCGCGTGCAGAAGCGTTCTACCCGCCCCGCCGCAGGACCTCCGAGACTGCCCATCGACCAGGTGCCGTGGTTGTCCCGGGCGCTGACGCGCGAGACCGGGAACAAGACAAGCCTGGTGGGTCGAGTGGTAAAGCATCCGTGCCGACCCCGACCATCCTGCTGGCATGCCAGAACGCTGTCATCCACCGCGTGTGGGACTGGAGGTCATGGCCGGTTGCTCCGCCCATTTCCTTCCCGCCCGGTACTACGACTGACATACCCCGCCACACCTTTCCCAGACGCCGCCCTCGGCCACGCCACCTTCGGGGCGAGCCACAAGGCTCGGCCTGTCCCCCTCCACCGTCTCGAGGAACCCATGAACCCCTTGCTCCCGAGCGACTGGGCTTCGCCAAGCAGTGGGAACACCGCTTTGAACCGGGACTTGACTGCCCCGACGCGCCCCCATCTGCGGACGACCATCCGTCAGCGGCTCGCACGATCGCCCGGCCCGTGCCGGTCAGGCTGGCGGCTTCCGAAGCGGCCGGACAGTGCCACCGGTCGCATCGGCGATCTGGCCGCGGAGGGCGGCCGCGTCGACCTCCAGCTCCGCATTGCGCAAGGCCAGGACCTGGATCTGGTTCGCGTAGGTGGCGACGGTGGTCTTCAGCTCACGGACCTCCCCGGCCTTCTCTCGGCGGAACTCGCGTAGTTCCTTCCGCAGCCGGGTCACCTCGGTCTTGAGCTCGTCAACCTCTGGACGCTTGGCGTCGGGGGCGGTGAGGATTTCCTTGATGGCGCCGGCGACGGGCGAGCGGTAGTAGGACGCCCGGGAGATGCCCGCCTCGGCGGCGATGTTCACGACGTTGACGGAGCCGTCCGTGATCTCCGGGCGGCCGTCCAGCAGCCGCTCGAACGCGCGCATGATGTTGCGGTCCATGTCGGTCAGCTCGTATCCGCGGGAGAGCTGGGCGAAGACAGTCTGGGTAGTGCGCGGGCCGGTCACTGGCGGCTGCCTTCCTCGTCGGTGAGTTCAATGACCAAGCTATCGAGGGTGGCTTGGTACTCACGGATGGCGGTTTCTTGGAGGTGAGGAAGGCCCCTGGTGTCCTTGAACTCCTCGCGGGCGAGGTCTCGCGTGAGCTGGATCCGGGGAAGATGGACCGCCGACCGACGGGAGTTGGGGCAGGTCACGCACATGTTGAGCATCGGTAGGGGCTGCCGGATGGTCTTGGCCCGTTTGCCGCAAACGGCGGTCTCCGCGTGGTGGAAGCAGTCGTTCAGTGCGCCGGGGTGCAGGGTGCGGGTCAGGTGCCGCAGCATCGTCCGGAGCCGTTCCGGGCTGGCAACGGCTCCTGGTAGGTCGCCGAGTTCGGCCCGGATGCGGTCGAATTCGGCCTCGACCCGCTTGACCCCGCCGCCGGCGGACCGGCCTCCTTCGTTCCAGTCGTGGTAGAGGTCCTCGACGTAGTCCAACCGGGCGACGGCCTTGTCGGCGGCGACCTCGTCGGCAAATCCGGAGGCTGAGGTTCCGGCGTATCCCTCGAAGATTGCGTGACTGGCGTGTTTGTACTGCCGGGTTCCGGCGACGACCCCGAACGGCTGGTTGGCGATGTGCCACGACAGCGTGCGCCGGAACTGCCGGGTGTCGAACGACCAGGCCAAAGGGTCCTCGTCCGTGGCTTCGTCGTCCTTACCGGTGTCGACGGGCTCTGCCTCGGCTCCGAGACCGAGGTCCTCCTGCGCCAGAAGTGGGATGTAGGGGCCCTCCACCGTGCTGAACAAGGCGTTCAGGTGATCACGGAAGTTATTGAGCCGTAGGGGGATGTTGGACAGCAAGGCGTATCCCGAAAGCTGTCGGTATCCGAACAGGTGGGTGGGATCATCGTTGATGAGCCTCAGCACCTCGACGGCCTCGTGGACGACGCCCAACACCACCCAGTCGGCCTCGTCGCCGGAGAGCCTGCGGTTCTTGTAGACACGTCCACGGATTTTGTACCGGGTTCGGCCGTCGGCGCCGACTTCGGTGAACGCGCAGTCGCGTCCCAGTTCCCGCACTTCCATGTCGCGCATGCCCGAGAGGTAGGCGATGACGACCCAGCACGCGACGCGCAGATGAACGATCTCCGCGTTCACCGAGGTGGCGCTCAGTCCGTCCCGCCAGGGGCAGCCAGTCGCCGGCCACAATGCTCGGGCGGTGGGCAGGCCCCCCTGTTCCCAGCCCAACTCGTTCCCGGCCACCACGAGGAGGTGACGCAGGTGGTGGATGGATCGGGTGCCGCTCAAATGCCTGATCATGGCCAGGTTCGGGGCCTGGACCACACCGTCGACGACCGTCACTCCGGGCACGGTGTGGATGTGCTCCAGCGGGAGGGCAGGCAGGCCGCGGCCCTCTGCTCGCCGCTGGGTGATGAACCGCTCGACCTTTTCCCGCGTCGGGCTGCCGCTCCTACCGAACGGCAGCGGCTGGGGCTCAGCCTTCGCGGCCTCCATCAGGCTGGCAAGGTCGTCGCGGGCGGCCAGTAGGTCACGGCTGGCGCACTGAACGTAGAAGATTGCCGCGGCCAGGATGGGCCGCATGATGTCCTCGGGAATGCGAGGAGTGGTGTTCTCATCGCTGTTCGCCAGGCCGGAGATCTGCCGAGCGGTGCGGTAGGGCCAGGGCCTGAGCGTCAGCCGGTCGTAGGAGAGGTAGGGGCCGAACTCGGCCAGCCGCTTGAGTGTGGTGACCTGGTCCTCGACCATGTTGGGACCCGACGGCCGCAGGAGCGGGAGCAAAGCTTCCAAGTGCTCGCGGCGCACGTCCTGCAGCCGGTCGACCCCGATCGCGCGCAGGTGCCTCCAGACCCGGGCCAGGGTGTGGATCGCCTGGGGGAGCCCGGTGGGCTTGGCCGGGCGAAGCTGGTTGCCCGGCGTCTCCCGAAGGAGTGCGAACGCGTACTCCTTCGCTGTGTGCCGCTGGAGGCCCTCCTCGAAGACGAGGAAGTTCACCCGGCCGCGCCGGGTTGTCCGCGGCAGGAACTCCCGCAGGTCCCAGACATCGTCGCGGAACCGGGGACCCCGGCTCGCCTTGCCTCTGGTGTACTTCTCGGGCAGCACGAAGTCATCCGGGGCGGGCCGGATCCGCACCGCGAGCGAGGTCGCGAACGTCAGCGTCACTGGATCGTCTCCAAGAACGAGGAGGGCAGGACGAACCGAGGACCGCCGGCCTCGGCGATCGCACGAGCGGTCGTGACCTGGCGTGTGCTGAACCGGTTCAGGACCCCGGTGGTGATGCGCTCGTGGGCCAGGCCGAACCGGGCTTGCCACTCGGGGACCGAGAACTCCTCGCGCTGGCGCTCGATGGTGTCCAGCATGGACAGCACCGCCGGCAGGTGGCGGGTGGTGAATACCGCGTTCGGGCACTCCAGGCACACCCATGGCGGGACCGGGCATGCAGCCCCCTTCTTCGCGGCGTACGGCGAGGCGAAGAAGTTCATGCACGAGGACAGCCACACGTCCGTCGCGCCGGACAACACGTCCTGCACGACCTGGGACGACAGCTCCTCCTGCCCGTCGTCCAGCCGGCTGCCGTCTTCGCCCAGCACTACGGGCGGTGGCAACGTGACTGCCAGCGCCTCAGCGAGTCCTGCCTCCACGGCCTGGTCGTGGATCTCGTCGTGGGCGGCGATGTCCGCGTAGTGTCGGGCCGCGACGCCGGGCGAGTGCCCGCTGACGAAGTCGGGCAGGATCCCGCCCGCGCGGAGGTACTGCCGGGACTTGAACGTCTTGCGGATCCGGCGCAGGTCCAGCGAGACGCTCCCGCCGTCATGGTCCTTCATCGCATCGATCTTGTTCTCCGCCATGAACGCCCGTCGCGGAAACGTGTCCACCGCGACGGTCCGAGTGAATCGAGGTGCCAGCACGCCCGTAGTCCCTGAGGGGAGCACCCACAGTTCTCCCGCTCCGGTCATGTCCCGTGCCCGTTGGGTCAGCCGGAGGGCAAGGCGGATGACGCCGCCCGGTGTGTGCAGTGTGCCGCTGTCGCGCACCCGGAGCGACTTGTTCTGTTCGGCTCGGGAACGGCGCTTGAGGTAGCTGACGGTGACGTAGCCACGAGCGGGGCTGACCAGGCAGGTGGCCAGCAGTTCCCTGATGGCCTCGGGCTCCAGGCCTGTCTGGCAGGCCAGGAGGACCTGGAATCGAACCATGTCCCCGGGCGTCAGGAACAGACGTGAGTTCAGCGCTTTCATGCCGCCGTGGTCGGCGACCCCGCGGATGGCGAGGTGGCCCGGGGTGAGCGGGCCTCGGTTCGCCAGGTACCAGCAGATGTTCTCCAGCCGGTCCCATCCGTGCGCCTCGGGATCGTGGCCCTTCTCGGCCAGCCGTTCGCCTTCCAGTATTCGCTCGCGGATCTTTCCGACCCCGGCCAGGGCTGCGGCCTCCATCGCTTCATATACCGGGAACGGGTATGCGTTCAGTGGTTTCGAGGCGGTGGTCTCTTCGGAACTGCGCCTGGCGTTGATGCGGTTGGCAAACTCCAGTTCGAACTGGCCGGGCTGGGCTTCGTCCACCTTTCGCAGAATCCGTAGCAACAGCGCGAGCACATCCACCCGCTGGCTTTCTGCGTCGTTTTGTCCGAGCAGGACCTGCTTGTACGCGTCGAGCAGGCCCGGCTCCAGGTCGTCCAGGGCGATCTCTCCGTGACCCTCAAGGGCAGCTGCGGTGAAGGCGACGAAATCACGGACGGTCTGCACAGCCTCCTGCAGCCGCGCCCGCTGCCTCACCCCGCCCTTGGTACCGAGTTCCTCGATCATGGCACTCGCCAGCGGCCGGACCAGGCGAGGATGTCCAAGACCGGACAGGTCCACCACCATCTCCGTGCCCAGCACGAGCAACGGCACGGAGAACACCACCGGCCCGAGGCTCGACACCGGATCCCCCGTCGGCGGGGTCGCCGTCGCCGAGAACCGCACGCGCTTCGGGCTCACAGGTCACCTTCCGCGAACTCGATGCTGTCCAGTGCCGCCGCTTGCTCGTCCCACTCGGCCAGCGCTGCGAGAACGATCTCCTGGGCCTCGTCCAGGACATCCAGGTAGAGGTAGACCGTGTGCTCCCGGGTATGCCCGAGCAGCAGCTGCAGTTTGCGCATCGGATTACCGATCAGCATCCGCTTGATCTGGGCCAGCGTGAAGCGGCGGTCCTCGGCCATTCCCATCGCCCGGATCGTCTGGCGCAGCAATAGCCCCAACATGTGCACGGCGAATGTATGCCGCAGAGTGTGCGGGTGCACGTCGAAGTCGAGGCCGAAGCTCGCGCACCGCTTATTCGCCCGCCGGAACGCTGACTGCCAAGTGGAGCTCTTCAGCGGCTGCCCGTCTTCTCCCAGCCACAGCCAGAGCGGACCGGCCTCACGGCCGTGCGCGTCCACCGATACCAGCCGCAAGCGGTCCTCGTAGCCCATGTCGGCATAGGTCCGAGCTCGCCGACTGCCCTCGATCAGCAGCGCTTGTCGGCTCGAACGCAGTACTCTGTGCCCGTCTGCCCAGGTGTAGCCGCGGGCCTCGCGTGTTCGCTGGACCACCTCATCGCGCTCGATGGCGAGGTAGTGGTGCAGATCCCGCACCACTCGTCGGCGCGCGAAGACGGTGCGGGCCTTCTCCCTCTTGGTCGTCGACTTCGACAGATGGAAGTCCCCGCGGCCGTGGGCGAGCGGCGGCACTTCGGGCACCAGCAGGCACGACGCCTCCGTCAGCCGCATCCCGGTGCAGACCAGCAAGTCCGAGAACAGCGCATTGCGTTCGGCGTTGCGCCCGCGCCACTTCGGATCGCGCTCACCGTCCGGCAAGAAGCCACGCAGCCCCACATCCCGCCACAGGAGATAGTCCTCGTACGGCAGGAACGTGATCGGCCGATCGCTCTTGCCGAGCTCCGCCTCGGCGTTCACCCGGACCTGGACGGGGCCCTGCGGAGTCATCACCATCTTGTCGACGTACCGGAACGGCTCCGCGGCCAGGAGTTCTGCGTCCAGCGACCACTGCACCCACTTGTCGAGCGAGGCCAACAGCCGGTTCCAGGTCCCGTAGCCGATCCGGTCGCCGGGGTTGGCAGCGAAGAGCCGGGCCTGCTTGAGAGCACGTAGATCGGCACCATCCATGTCCCAGATCGTCTTGCCGCCCCGGCCCTCGTGGAGAAACCGGCAGGTGATCATCAAGTCGGAGCAGTACGCCTGCTGACCGTTGGTCGAGCGGACACCCCAACTTGGCAGGTCCCGGATCATCCGATTCAGATTCAAGTCGTAGGAGCCGTCCGGTCCGAGGATGAAGCGCTGCCTCTCCTCGACGCCAGCCCGGCGCAGAACTCCGTGTGCGTCGGCGCAGTCCACCGCCGCGAACTCCACAACGGTCCGATGGCTGTCAACCACCGCCTCGGCAGATGCTTCCTCCACGGCGCTGGACAAGCCGCTCTCCTGACTCATTGGTGAGACACATGGAAGACCGCATAATCTGGCGATCTTTGAGACACCTCATTGTGCCGCGATAACCTGCGGCAGCCGCGTCGCGGCGATCGACAGCGACATCCCGGAGATCGGCATCAACGTCACTGCCCTCGACGACACCAGCGGCCCAGACCTCGTGCCGATCCACGCGTCCTTCCGCGACAACGCCGTGCACTGGCTGCCCCCGGTGCCGGAAACCGAGCACAACACGGCCGGTTGACCGTCTGCCCTCGGCTCGGCCACGTCACCTGCGGCCTCGAAGGCCCCCGGTCGGTGCCGCGGACGCAGGCCGCCCCTGCTGCTTCCCCCAGGTCAGATAGGACTGTCAGTGGCTGCTGTCACGATGTGATCGCACTGCGTCACACTTTCTGGAGGAACGGGGCATCCCTTGGGCAAGGCATCACGTCGTCGCCGTCAGCATCAGCAGGGACAGGGACAGGGGCGCCCCTTGGCACTGACCTTCTGCGACGTCGACTTCGATCGCGGCTCTCGTGCTCACGGACGCGGGGTTGCCCCCGCGCCGCCAGAGGGCTGGGTGATCGGCCGGGCCGGGCTCGTCCATGCCGAATGGAGCGGGGCCGAACTCCGCGTCACGGGACAAGAACTGATCGAAGGACCCCGCCCTGCCAGCCGCTTGATCAACGCTCTGCACGGAAAGCGGCTAGTCATCGGCCACGGCATCCTCACCGCCGATCTTCGCGCGGCCGCCATGGTCACCGACGTCCCAGACTCCCTGCTCAAGCGGACCGTCGACACGCTCGCTTTCGCTCATCGCATTCGCGGCAAGCGCTACCCCACCGGCTGCGGTCTGGCCGCGCTGGCGAAGGCGAACCTCCGCGATCCGCGCGCCAAGCCGGCCCAGCCGTCTTCCGCCCCCGGGCTTCGGCCGGGCGGCGGCATGCACGGCATCTCTCCCGAGCGGGGCGACAACGACCCGCGCGAGGACGCGCTGACCGTTGCCCGCCTCTGGCAGACCATGGTCACCACGCGGGCACTCTCCTGGGGAGCAGGAAATCCCTCCTGGACTCACTACGACGGCGACACCCGCCCTGGCACGCCCGCCGGCGCCGCCGCCTTGGCGGACGAGAACATCGCCGAGCTCACCGGACAGCTACGGCAGATCGAAGCCGCCGAATGGGCGCAGCGAGTCCGTTTCGAAGGCCGCGTCATGCGGCCCACCAGCACCGACTCAGTGGCCGCCATGCTGGCCCTCCACTCCGCCAAGGACCTTCCCGCACCTCAGCAGGTCCGAGAGCTCGCAGACGCCCTCCAAGAAGCTGGAGAGATCCCGCCGGACCATCTGGACAGCGAGGATCTCCTCACCGCCGTCCAGTGCCTCGGCCCCCGCCAGAACATCGACGTCCGCGAACGCATCCTCAACGGCAAGAAGCTCACCAAACTGCTCAGGGAAAACCTCGCCATCTATCTCTGGGAAGTCACCCATCCGGAGTGGATGAAGATGTTCTGGGAGACCCGCAAACTCGCCAGGACCACTGCCATCGGTGAACTTCGCCTGTCACACCTCAAGCTCGAGCAACGCAAGATCCGGGGACGCGTGCTCAACGTCTTCGATTAGGAAGCTGCACGGCCGGAATTCCTGCGAACTAATGCGGCTCTGACCTACTTTGGCGAGATGAGTCAGCTGTGCCAGCGAGCAGGGCCGCTCCCCGAGTGGCGCGGTGGTAGGTCACCCAGAGGCTACCTTCGGCGCGACCCTGAACCCTGAACACAAGGACTTGACAGGGAAACCTGTGTCTGCCGCCACTGTCAAAAGCTCGGCGGCACACCAGTGATGTGGTGGGTGGGATTCGAGACGGTCACCTGGACTGGTGAGGGCGGCGAGCCAACCTGGTACGAGACCTTCGAAGGCGAAGCAAAGCGCGGCTTCTGCCCGACGTGCGTTATGCAAGCAGAATGTGTGTCCATGTGTCTCGTGTCTCAAGCCGGGCACGTGACCGGCATCGTGTACAGGCGTATCACCGTCACACGGGCCAAGCCCCTCGAAGCTGTGCGCCAGGGCTGGTCAGCCGGAAGCCCGCGGTCGACCTCGACCACCCAGACGTCAGCATCAGCACCCTGAGCGGAGCCCTTCCCCGCGGGCTGACGCTGAGCGGCCTGAGGCAAGACCGAGCCGTCTCTCACTGTCAGCGCAGTAGCCGGATTACTGCGGCTGCTCGACGTGCGGCCTGGCAGGCGAGGGCGCACCGGGCCGCACGTCGGGTCGGGGTGACGGGTTCCGGCAGGTCACCGTGGTCCGGCTGAAGAGGTTTGCCGACGGTTATCGGGTTTGGAAGCGCCGGTAGAGGTTGCGGGCCACGTACACGCCCGAGCCGCCGAAGCCGACGATGTCGACGCGTTTGTCGCCGGTGATGTCGGCGAGGAAGCGGGGGTGGCGGTCGACCCGCCAGCCGCCTGCGTTCTCGTTGTAGCCGAAGCCGCGGCACACCAGCTGGGCCTGCTCGAACCGGCCGTCGCCGCGGTTGTGCGATACCCAGACCCCTTCGTTGCCGAAGCCGACGATGTCCGGGTTGCCGTCGCCGGTGACGTCGGCGAGGAAGCGAAGGTGCTTCTTACTCGTCCACCCCTGGGCGTGCCCGAAGTCGTTCAGGACGAGCTTGGCGCGCTCGAACGTGCCGTCGCCGCGTCCGCGTGCGACGACGACGCCCTGCGGGCCGAACCCGACGATGTCCACCGCCCCGCCATCGGTGGTGCTGAGCAGGAACCGGGGGTGTTCCTCGACCGAGCTCCACCCCTGGTCGACGCCGAAGTCGTCGAGGACGTACAGAGGGTCGGCGAACGTGCCGTCCTCGTTCTGGAGGGAGATCCAGACGCCGTCGTCGTGGAAGCCGACGATGTCGAGCCGGCCGTTGCTGGTGGTGGCGGCGAGGAAGCGGGGATGCTTGTCGGCAAGCCACCCGCCGGCCTGCTGGCCGTGCCCGAACGCCTTGAGGACCGGCTCGCCGCCCGCAGGCGGGAACGTCCCGTCCTCGTTCTGGGGGGATACCTGGACACCGTCGGTGGCAAGCACGACGACGTCGGGCTTGCCGTCGCCCGTCAGGTCGACGAGGGTCCACCGGTCCGCGGGATGCGAGGAGGGCGCGGACTGGTGCAGGACGCGTTCGTCGTCGTCGAACGTTCCGTCGCCCCTGCCGGACGACGTCACAGCCCCCTTCGCAGGCTTGAGCCCGACGATGTCCTTTCGCCCTGCTTTCGTGGTGTCGGCGAGGAACCGGTCACCGAGCCCGGCCCACCAGCTCGGTTGCCCGCTGGGACAGTGGTTGGCCTTGTAACTCTTCCACCCGCCGGCGTCCTGGTCGCTGCCGAACTTCTCGAGGACCAGCAGCATGTCGCTGAAGCAGGGCGTGGCGCCGTGTGCCGGCCGCAGCGCGTTAGGGCGGCTCAAACGCCAGGACCGGCGGCCGTTCCAGTGATCCAGGGAGGCCCAGGGCAGCACGGGGTCGCTGACGCGCTCGGGCTCGGCCGCGACGAACCGCCACCGCTGGCTCTCCGCGCTGTCGTCGTGCTCGCGCAGGACGACCCGGGTGCCCTCCACGTCGTCCACGTCGGGATTGGCGGGGTCGGCGAGGTCGAGAACGGCGCTGTCGGTCGCGGCCTCGATGAAGTACACGCCCGCTTCACCCTCAACGGGGACGAGGTGCCAGTGCTGGGCCTTCCTGCCGGCGGTGGCGTTCCACTGCCTGACGCCGCTATCTGCGGCGGCGGGGTTGTCGAGCACCTTGTCATTGGCCGCGTTGCGGATCACATACGCCTGTTCTCCCTGTGCTTGTCCGCCCTGCGCGGCCTGTACGGGGGTGAGGTGCCACTGCTCCGGGCTCGGCCCGCCTTCGGGGAAGTCGCGGACGACGAGCGCCCCGTCCGCGCCCGGCGCGGCCTTGGCGCCGAGGGTCTTCCCCGTGGCGGCGTTGACGATCTCCAGTTTCAATTCTTGCGTGGGCACGGGCATTGTGGTGCCTCTTCCAGGCGGTTGGGGCGTGGGCTCGGGACGGGTGCGCGGCTGCTGCGGATCACGTGAAGACGTGGTGGTACGGCACGCTCCACTCGTTGGGCAGCCGCGGGTAGAACGTGTTGATGACCGTGCCGGTGAAGTCCCCGCCCCAGTTGTAGGTGAGACGCACCTCGCTGTCGGCCCCTACCGCGTGGTCCTTGAACCCGAGGATGGCATCGGGGTGGGTGATCGGCACAAAGGTGATCCCGCCCCACGGCGTCACCGTGACGACCCAGAGCTGGGTGTCCTCGGGCGCGCCGTTCTTCCCGCGCCACAGGGCGTCCACCTTGTCGGGCAGGCCGACCTGAACGGTGTCGGCCGTGCTCTCGGGAGCCTTTTGGTGGACGGTGATGCGCCTGCGCTGTGGCTTGGGCGCCCCGTCGTCGCCGCGCCCGGCGTCGGCTTGGCCCGCACTGGCGAGCTTGGGCGTGACCTGGCCCGCCGCGCTCTCGATGAAGTACAGCGGTCGCTGCCCGAAGAAGCCGGCGGGAGTGATGTGCCAGAGGTGGCCCTTGGCCTCCTTGGTGGCGGAGTCGAGCGCTGTGGACAGCTTGACGCCGTTCTTGTGGTCGTCCTCCTTCAGCTCTGCGGGTCGCAGGTAGCCGCCGTTGAAGGCGTGGACGAGCATGACCGGCCGATTCTCCACCAGCGCGGCCACGATCGCGTTGTCGTAGCTGTTTACCGCCACCGGGCCGCCGACCACCAGATTCGACATCGCCGTGCGTTCCTGGGTGTACATCGCGGAAACCTCACCTGTTCTGAATTATTGAAAACGCATCGGACGCTCAATGCAGTGGCCTGTCGCGCGGCATTTCCGCACACTCGAAAACGACTGGATTGACTGACACGAATAACCCACCCGTAGGCGGGTTGATTCGGGAATCCACCGGTCGAGTGATCGACAAGCCTCAAGGTACCCATGAAATAGAAGAGTTGAGGAAGCTGTCGAGCATTTATCACTCGATTGAGCGCATGGTACGGAGATGCCTTCCCGGGCGGCGGAGCGCATGTTAGCTTCGCCTTTCTGGGCAGGCAGATTTTTGTTTGCATTTCATCTAGTGGAATTCGGCCGGATTAGTCGAGGGCGGGGAATGTCTTCCAACGCGTACATCCTGGGGCGGGCCAAGCGTCAGCCGCTGACGAAGAAGAACCTGCGGGAGCTCAACATCGCGGAGATCTGGGAGTCCATCCTGGACCACCCCAATCTGGTCTACGTCGACGGCTACGGCGTGCGGCACAAGCCCGTCGGGTTCTCCGTGAACAAGTCGAGCTTCGGCACCTTTCCCGGGACCGCGTTCGAGCGTGGCTGGCTCGCGTACATGAACCTCGGGGAGCCGCTGATCGAAGAGCGGTGCGACATCAGCCAGTCCCCACCCGACACGTTCTCCTGCCGCACCTACGTCAACCGCAGCCAGGCGTCCGCGATGACGTTCACCGACTCGGTCGATTTCACCGTGTCGAACGGGGTCACCTGGTCGCTTTCCGGGGAGGCCAAACTCACCTTCGGCGGCAGCGTCACCGCGCAGCTCCAGCTCCAGCTGCAGAACCAGCTCAAGATGGACCTGCAGACGCAGCTCCAGACGCAGCTCCAGAACGAGATGGCGAACAAGAACGCCAACACGATGACGAACAAAAACAGCAAGGACAGCGTGGGGGTGGACAATGCCAACGCCACCGAGACGGGTGTGAGGAACGCGGCGACGAACTCCGCTACGAACGCGGTGACGAACTCGGTGGCGTTCACGACCACGGGCAGCGCCACCGGCACCGCGGCGCTCAACGCCTCGTTGCTGCTGGGCATCTCGGGCTCCGTCGGTGGCTCCCTGAACACCAGCTGGGCCTCGAAATCGCAGATCTCCGGCCAGGTCCCGCCCGGCTCCCGCGTGGAGACCCTCGCCACCCAGCGGCGTTGCCTCAAGCAGTTCCGCTACGAGATCCCGGTGACCTTCACCGGGCTGATCGCGGTGATGTACGCCGTGCCGGTGGCGGTCCTGTCTCCCCCGCAGCCCGGCAACTACCCCGGTCTCGACAAGCTGGTCGCCCGCGACATCGGTGATATCGACCTGGCCCGCGGCGGCTTCCGTATGAAGGGGCTGGCCGAGGTCGTCTCTTCCCTGGACGTCCACCACACGATGTTCGACGGCGAGGACCTGATCGACGACCCGCGAGCCTTGTACAAGCAGCCCTGACCGGGCACACGACGACGACAAAGGGTGACGACCATGGTGTTCGGCAACATCTTCAAATCCGCGGGCGACAGCGCGAAACTCTTCTCGGTGAACACCAACGAAGACAAGCCCCGACCGGCGAGTGTCGACGACTTCGAGGACGTCGAAACCGACGCGTACGACGACAAAAGCACGAGCCTGGACAGCAGCACCATTCATGGGGCTTCCTTTCAGGCGAAGGTGGTACGCGAGCAGTCACCCGAAGCACGGGCCATGCTGGGCTTCCTCGGCTCCTTCATCCAGACCACCCAGCGATCGGCCGGTAAGCAGGCCGAGTACGCCCAAGATCCCGGCTCGGTGTCCACGGCGGCGTCGGACGGCATGCGGAAGGCGCGTGAGACGGTGGAGAAGCACGAGGGCCTTCAGAAGAACCCGGACCTGGCGAGCAAGCCGAACAAGAGCGAGTACACCAAAGCCCCCAAGGCTCCCGAAGCACCCAAGGCCGAGGAGCCCGGCAAGGCCCCCCCGGCGAGCGCCGAGAAACCCCCTCGTTCCGAGGAGCCCCCCCGTTCCAAGTCCGAGTAGGGCCCGGCTTCGCGTGGGTCAGGGGCGACGCGGCCCCTGACCCACGCGTGTGTCACACGGGGAGCAACTGCCACTGCCGGTTGCGTTGGTCGCCCTGCGACCCGTGCTGCCTGATCACGGTGCGGGCGTTGGTGTCGACGTACAGAAGCAGACCGCTGTTTCGGTTCGCGATCTCGAACACTCGCGGGCTGTCGGTCACCGAGCCCACCGGGATCAGCTTCCACTGCTGGTGGCGCGCGTCAGCACCCCCGTGGGCACGCTGCGTCACCACTGCCCCGTCCGCCGTTCCCGCTCCGACGACCTCCAGCACCTTGCCGCTGCGCACGTTCTCGATCCTGTACAGAATGTCGCCGTCGTCATGGCCCGCCGCGATGAGCCGCCACTGCTGGTGATCCCGGGAGGCGGCGAGGGTCTGGTGTACCTCGGCCCCGTCCTTGGTCGACTCACGTACGACCCCCATCCGCAACTTGCTGCGGACGTTGGCCCAGGAAGCCACCGTGCCCGAATCGGGCAGCCCGGCAATCCTCGCCGACGTGACCCTCCGGACCCGGTTATTGCTCAGGTCCGCGATGTAGAGGGTGTCGACACAGTCCACGGCGAGCCCGCACGGGGAGTTCAACGGGGCCGAGGTTGCCGGGACGCCGTCACCGCCATAAGTCGCGGCGCCCGTGCCCGCGACCGTGCTGATCTTCTTGTCGGCCGTCACCTTCCGAACCCGGTGGTTGTTGCAGTCGGCGATGTAGAGGGTGTCAGTGCTGTCCACCACCACGGCCATGGGGGTGTACAACGGGGCCGAGATTGCCGGGACACCGTCAGTGCCGAAGGTCGCGGCGCTCGTGCCGGCGACCGTGCTGATCTTCCCATCGGACCACGTGATCTTCCGGACCCGGTTGTTGCCGGAATCGGCGATGTAGAGGTCGCCCGCACTGTCCACCGCCACTCCGTGCGGGTACTGCAAGGGGGCCGAGGTTGCCGGGACGCCGTCACCGCCATAAGTCGCGGCGCTCGTGCCCGCGACTGTTTTGATCTTCCCGTCGGCCATGGTGACCTTCCGGACCCGGTTGTTGCTGTAGTCAGCGATGTAGAGGTCGCCCGCACTGTCCACCGCCACTCCCGACGGGTAGCTCAGCCGCGCGGAGGTGGCGAGGTCACCGTCACCACCGAATGCCGCGGTGCCCGTGCCGGCGACCGTGCTGATCTTCCCGTCGGCCATGGTGACCTTCCGGACCCGGTTGTTGCTGGAATCGGCGATGTAGAGGTCGCCCGCACTGTCCACCGCCACCCCACGCGGGTATTGCAGCTGGGCCGAAACGGCGAGGCCGCCGTCTCCCCCGGGTCCCGCGACCCCGGTCCCCGCGACCGTACTGATCTTTCCGTCAGTCGTGATCTTCCGGACCCGATGGTTGCCGTAGTCGGCGATGTAAACGGTGCCGGAACTGTCCACGGCGAGTCCGATCGGATTGCTCAACTGAGCTGAGACAGCGCGCACATTCTCCCCTTGGGGCGGCCCCGCGACCCCGGTCCCCGCGACCGTGCTGATCGGAGGGTCGAAGTGCTCGTCACCCGTGGCTGCCGTGGGGGCAGTGCTCATGGTCTTCCCTTCACCGTTCACCATTACCGACCGCCCACTACGGACGGCCGGAGGTTGACTGCAGGAAGTCGCAGGAATGTCGGGGCGACGAAATCACTTGCGTGTGTTTCCTGTGGGGCACGTTGGCGAGATCACACCGGATCGGTAGCAGCCCCCGCCAACACCCTGACGCGGAAACCGCTCGACCGCCGCGGCGGCTTGGATCAGCCCGAAGCGCTCTGGGAGGCGGTGGCAGCGAACGGCTCGCCACGACACGCCATCACCAAGCGTGAAAATTCGGCCAGCTCCCTTCCGCCCGTCCAAGCCGCGATTCCCCTTGCGAGAAGACTCCCTGCAAGGGGGATGCTGGCAGTCCAGCAGGTCAGGCAAACGGCGCAAGCATCATCTAAGTCGACGACTCAGCCCTAAAGGAGACGTTTAGTGATGGAGCGGCGCGCTCATTCCTTGCCTCTAGCGCCGTCCGCCGGTCCACCGAATGACCTGAAAGAACTCGCCCACACGGGTTATCCCATCTCCCACACGCAGTCTTCGCAGCGCGGTGGCTGGCGCCGACCGAACGTGCACCGGGCGTGATCGAAGCCGACGCCGACGGGGACGCAGCCGCTCGGCCTCCTGGTGGCGCAGCGCTTCGACCAGTCCTTCACAACCGCGGGCGCGCGAGGCTGCAACCAGTGCACTTGGGCGAGTGGTGCCCTCGTCGGCCCTAGTACTGCAACGGCGTTTGGTGTGACTGGTGGCCAGGTTGGTCGTTGGTCTGGTTACGGGTGGGGTACTTGGTGATGTGAGGGCATGGTCGGCGGGTCTGGGTGAGGTGCACGAGCGGTTCGTGCACCGGTTTGCCCGGTCGGAGCCGCGTGAGTCGGCGCTGGCGTATATGCGGGGACTGATATCTCCGCTGGAGCGGAAGAACGGCTGGACACTCGCGGAAGAGGCTGGGCATGGGGGCCCGGACCGCATGCACCGGCTGCTGAACCGGTGCGACTGGGACGCCGATGAAGTCCTCGACGACGTCCGCGACTACGTCGTCGAGTATCTCGGTGACCCGGGTGCGGTGCTGATCGTGGACGACACCGGGTTCCTGAAGAAGGGCATCCGCTCGGCCGGCGTCCAGCGCCAATACTCGGGAACGGCGGGACGCACGGAAAATTGCCAGGTCGGTGTCTTCCTCGCCTATGCCGGTGCCCGCGGCCGCACGCTGATCGACCGCCGCCTGTATCTGCCCACGTCATGGATCGACGACCGGGAACGCTGCCGGGCCGCGGGCATCGAGGACACGGTCACCTTCGAGACGAAAGCGGCCATCGCCAAGGCCATGGTCCGCCGGGCGATCGCGGAGAGGATTCCGTTTCGGTGGGTGACCGCGGATGCCGCCTACGGCTTCTCCAAAGGCTGGCGGACCGAGCTCGAGCGGGCGGACGTCTTCCACGTCATGGCCACCACCCGCCACGACACCGTCGTCACCCGGTGGGCCATGGACCACCGGGTTCACGACCTGTTCAGCGGCCTTGCGAGGCAGAAGTGGAAGCGCCGTTCCTGCGGGAACGGCGCCCACGGCCCGCGCGTCTACGACTGGGCCAGGGTGGAGGTCAGGCCCTGGCACCGCGAGGATCGCCGGCACTGGGTCATCGCCCGCCGAAGCGTGAGCCGGCCCGACCAGATCTTCTACTACATCGCCTACTGCCCGGCCGAGACCATTCTCGACGAACTCATTCACGTCGCGGGCAGCCGCTGGGCCGTCGAGGAATGCTTCCAGACCGCGAAACAGGAATGCGGCCTGGACGACTACCAAGTCCGCCGATACCCCGGCTGGCACCGCCACATCACCCTCGCCATGGCCGCCCACGCCTGCCTCACCGTCCTGAAGGCCCGCGAAGCGGACACGGGGAAAGCAGAAACGGATCCTCCCAGCTCATACCCCTCACCCTCCCCGAACTCCGACGGCTGATCACCCGCCTCACCCACCGCCGACCAGCACCCGTCGACCACGTCCTGCACTGGTCACACTGGCGCCGCAGACGACAGTTCCAGGCCCGCATCAGCCACTACAAACGACGCGGCCACACGCCATCAGAGACCGCCAACCTGTCAGAGCAAAGACCGTTGCAGTACTAGCGCGTGTCTCTTTGATGGGTTGGTCAGTTGACCGGATGTGTCTGTCCGATTAGTGATCACTGATGCGATGTGGGACCGGATCGAGCCGCTGATGCCGGCCGATCCGGTTCGTGGACGACGGTGGGCCGACCACCGCCGCACCCTGGAGGCCATCGCCTGGAAGTACCGCACCAACTCGCCCTGGCGTGACCTGCCAGGCGAGCTCGGTCCGTTCCAGACCGCTCACAAACGGCTGGTCCGATGGGCCGTCGACGGCACCCGGGAACGGATCCTGACTTCCGTCCTGGCCGCGGCGGACGCCGCCGACGACATCGACTGGACCGTCTCCGTCGACTCGACCGTCGTCCGGGCCCACCAGCACGCCGCCGGAGCACTCAAAAAGGGGCGGCGGGACGCCAGGAGCCGGTCGATCACGCACTCGGCCGCTCCCGCGGAGGCCTGAGCACCAAGGTCCACCTGGCGGCCGACGGCCGGGCCCGGCCCCTGGCCTTCACCGTCACCGCAGGCCAGGCCGGTGACGCACCTGCCTTCGCGACGGCGATGGACCCTATCCGCGTGCCCCGCACCGGACCGGGCAGGCCCCGGACCAGGCCCAACGCTGTTCTGGCCGACCGCGCCTACTCCTCACGCGCCATCCGGGCCCATCTGCAGCGCCGGGGAATCCGCGCGGTCATCCCGCAACCGTCCGACCAGATCCGCCACCGCCAACGGCGAGGCCGTCACGGCGGCCGCCCGCCCGGCTTCGACCGCGAGGCCTACAAACAGCGCAACACAGTCGAGCGCTGCATCAACCGCCTCAAGCAGTGGCGCGGCCTGGCCACACGAACCGACAAACTCGCCATCGCCTACCAGGCCGCACTCCACCTCGCAGGCATCCTCAATCCGGACCCGAAACTGACCAAAGAGACAGGACCTAGCCGCCCTGGACGACTGTCTGGGCGGCACGCTCGGCTACGCCACCCCCGGCACCCTGCTCTGGCGGAACGCCGCGACCGCACGCGAGCACCTGTCCCAGACCCTGAATGCAGACGGCCAGCCGTACGACCTTTTCTCCGAGGTCCTCGACGTGCTGGCCGGGGGCGGCATGCGCGTCACCTTGGCATGAGCTCCTTCCCGCCCGTTGGTGGCCGCCAATCAGTTCCCTCAAGATCCGCCAACAAGAACTCTCCGCGCGCTCCTGACCTGCACGGCTCAAGTCATGATCCGCCATCCGTTTCCCCGGCCCGGATTCGCCTGCCCCCGATCACGAAATCCTCGCGGGCGAACCGGCGTACGGACACGGTGGGCATGGTGCGCCCCAGCAGCTCCTCGACCGCACCTTCCAGCTCCTGGGGCCTTCTGCGCAGCCTGTCGGCGAGGTGGGGGTGTCGCAGGAGGTGGAGGGTGCCGTGGCTGATGGCGTGGGTGACGTTTTTCGATGCCGGCCCACCGCAGTTGGAAGGTGAGGGCGACGAGTTCGTCCTCGCTCGGCGACGGCCCGCACCCGGTCCTCGAGGGCGCTGATGCGGCGGGCTGTGAACGGTGCGGCTGCCAGGCGGCGCAGTCTCCTGTAGTCGGCGCCCGTCCCGGTTTTGCACGTTCGCGCCCAGGGCGCCAGGCAACACGAACCCGGGGTGCCCATCGGCGGCATGGCTCTGGTCGACATGCGCTAACCGCTAACCGCTAACCGACGGGTTCGAAGGTTCTTGGAGCACCCTCGCGGCAAACCCGAGGTGCACCGCACCTGAACACCCCACCTTTCCGCTGGGTATCGGCTGACCGGCTGCCCGGCAGGCCGCGAGGCGACCTGCTGTACTCGGCTACTGGCACCGTACCTCACTGGTCGCGTGTGGCAGCGATGCCGCGCCGCCGCGCCCGGGGGGTGAGGTCTGCTTCAGGGGTTACACGTAGTAGGCGTAGAGCTGGCCTTCGACAACGGCCAGGGACGCGGCGCCGTAACCGGGGCCTTGAATCTCCCATCGGTTATATCCCTGTTGGCTGGGATTGGCCTTGTTAGTAGACGCGCAGCGTCTGCGGATCGCGCACTGCGATGATCAGGCGGTCGTGAAGTGGGGTGGGGGTGGTGGCCGGGCAGCTGGGCGGTCAGCTCGCTGCGGGTTCAGTTGTCGTGGTGCGCGGGCTGGGGCGACGTCGCCGGCCGAGGGGTGCGGGTTTCCACCAGTTGGCGGGGCCGAGAAGTGCCATGACTGCGGGGACGAGGATTCCGCGGACCAGGATCGCGTCGAGGATCGCTGCGGAGGCGATGCCCGCGCCCATGAGTTTGAGGATGGTGACGTGGGAGGTCGTGATGGCAGCGGTGGAGATGGCGAGGGCCGCTGCGGCGGAGGTCATCAGCCGGCCGGTGCGGGAAACGCCTGTGACGATGGCCGCCTGGTTGTTCAGGCCGCGGTCGAACTCCTCCCTGATTCTGCCGAGGAGGAAGACCTCGTAGTCGATGGACAGGCCGAACGCGACGGCCAGGGTGAACAGCAGCAGACTTGCGTCGAGGGAACCGGTGACCGTGAACCCGCCCAGCACGTCCGCCCCGTGTCCGTACTGGAAGGTCCCCACGATCAAGCCGAGAACGGCAGCCAAGCTGATGACGGCCACCGCGAGTGCTTTCAGGGGTGCCATGGCACTGCGGGTGAAGGCGGTGAGCGCGGCCAGCAGGAACACACACATCGCCACTGCAACCCCGGGCAGCGCGCCGCGCACCGCGTCTGTGGTGTCGGTGATCTGCGCGGCCCGACCGCCTACCAGGGCCGGACCCGGCGCGGGAGTCTTGCGTAGCCCATCGACCAGGCGCGCGGCCTGGGGCGTGTCGGGTCCCACCGTTGCCGCCACCAGCACCACCGCCGGGCGCTGCTCCTGCTCCGCCTGTCCAGGCCGACCCGCCGTAGAAGTGGACACGACGCGCACCGCACCTACCTGTGGCAACCGGGCCACGGCGGCCGTGTAGTTTCCCAGACCCGCGCCCGGCCGTTCAAGGACCACCACCTGGACTCGTTCCGGAGGCACTTCGAAGCGCCCGCGCAGGTCCGTTGCCGCAGCGGCGGCTGAGGCCGTCGGCGGCAGCGTCCGCTCGTCGATCGCGCCCAACCGCAGACCCGTTGCGGGCCAAGCCATCACGACCAGCACCGCGAGCGCCCCCACGCCCGCCGCCACAGGCCAGGCAGTGACACGGCGGGCGAGCTCCCGCCAGAACCGGCTGGCTACTCCGACCGGAGCCCGGCGCAGCCTGCGCAGCGGGTCGGCGCCATCGACGCGATCACCCAGCAGCGTCAACGCGGCCGGCAGCACCGTCAACGCGGCCAGCGCCGCCAGCAACGTCACCGCAACTCCCGCGAGGGCCAGCGCGCGCAGCAGCGGGACGGGGATGGCGGCCACCGCCACCAGGCATGCAGAGATCACTGCTGCCGAACAGAACACGCAGCGACCTGATGTATTGAGCGCCACGTCCAGTGCCCGGGCGCGCGTCATCCCCTTCGCGTGCTCCTCGCGGTAGCGGGCGAGGACGAACAAGGTGAAGTCGATCGACAGACCGAAGCCGATAGCCGCGGCCGCGTTGACCGCGAACGCGGACACATCACTCACGTGGGCCAGCAGACCGAGCAAGGGCACACAGCAGACGACGGCCAGCATCGCGACCACGAGGGGCAGCGCGGCCGCAGCCCACGAACCGTAGGTCAGCAAGAGGAGAAGCATGATGAGCGGCGCAGCCCAGAGTTCCGCCTTCAGTAGATCGGCCTCGGCCTGCTGGTCGATCTCGGCCGTCGCCCATGAGACCCCGCTCGCGTCCACCCGCATCCCCGGCACCGCCGCCCGCGCCTTGGGCACCAGACGCAACGCCGCTTCCTTGCGGTCCGCGTCGCTGCCCGACAGCGAGACCGTCACCAGTCCGGTGCGTCCGTCCCGCGAGATCAGCCATGGATCTCCCGTGGCGGCCGACTGCACCGTACGCACAGCCGGCTCGTCTGCCAGCACACGGGCAACGACCCCGGAACCCGCTGCAACCGCCGGCCGTGCGCCCCCGTCGCGCATCGTCACGGCGAGCACCAGATCCGGGGTGCCGACTCCCAGCAGTTCAGCCTGGGTCTGAGCCCTGGCTGACTCGGTGCCTGTGGCGATGGTCCCTCCTGCGCCGAAAGCGCCGGATACCGCTGGGAGACTCAGGAGCGCCGTGACCAGCGCAACCGCTGCGCACACCACCACCCCCCAGGCCCGGGAGCCCGAGCATGCCCCTCTCGCTGTCCCATCCCCGCTGCGTACTGGCATACCCGCACTAACGATCAAGGCGCACACAAGTGATGTTGCTGCTGACGGGAAAGATGACCTAGCGGCACCGAGCCGAGCCGGCTTTTCCCGCCCGCTCCGGGCGCGTCACGTGAGGGTTCAGTGGCGAAGGGTGAGGTTTTCATTCCGGGCGTCGGGCAGTTGGGCCGGCTTGTCGGCGGGCGCGGCGTCCAGAGCGGTGCGGCGCCGCTGGCACAGGCGGTCCAGGACCTGCACCCCCGGTTCCGCGCCGCGGAGCAGGGAGGGGCCGGAGCCGACGAAGCGCGAGCAGACGCCGACGTGGGCGTGGTGAACATCTGTCAGGACTTCGAGCAGGCGTCTGTGGGCGGGTCGCAGGATAGAAGACCTGGCCGGTGCGGCCAGGCCCCACTCGCGCAGACTCTGCACCAGGACACGGTGATCGGCCGACCACAGGCCGGAGAATCCACGGGGAGCCTGCGGTGGGGCCATCGAGGGCCGGACAGTGTCGTGGTAGGCCTGTGCGTCGAAAGACGCGGTGATGCGCAGGGCGGACGCGCTGGCGCGCAGGAAGTGAGCGGCGCTTTCCAGGCCGAGGGCGGAACCTGCGGGCGAGGGGGCGCGAAGAGCGTGCCTCAGGGCGAGGACGGTCGCCTGGGTGAGGGCGAAGAACAGCCGGTGCCCCTGAATCCAGCGTTGGCCCACCGTGGCCTGCGTCCGGGGCTCGGAGAGGCCGGCTCGCGGGGTCAGGCCGGCCGCGTGCGCGGCGAGATCGAGGTCGGGCTCCGTTAAAGATCCGTCCGGGTTCCGTGAGAAGGCCCGCACTGTGGCCAGGGTGTCGTCGAGGGCGTCGATCAACAAGGGTGCGGGGGTGCAGGCGCACCGTGAGACCGCGAAGTATTCGTCGAAGGCGGCTTCGCGGGGGTCGCGTTCGGGGAGCCGGCGGTGGTCGGGGGGTGTGTGGTGGCGGTCGGGTCGGTTCACGGCCTCCCGCAGGGTCGCCAAGTCGTGGGGCAGGTGCTGGGGCGGGGCGAGCCACAGCACGGATTCGCTTGTCATCTGGGTCATTTCACTAGTTTTTATGCGGTACGTTACCCGGCATGTCAGTGACTCTTGGTGATGATTCGTTTCGCAGCGCAATCGGCGAGGTTGCCGCGATCCTTGAGGACTACTGGGAGGACCTGCGCGAGGAACGCCTGCCGGTGACGCCAGACCTTCGCCCCGGGGACGTACGCGCGATGCTGCCGGACTGTGCACCGGTGCACGGCGAGCCGATCCGGGATGTCCTGGCCGATGTACGGCGTGTGGTGATCCCGGGGCTCGTCCACTGGCAGCACCCTTCGTTCCTTGGCTACTACCCGACCCAGACCAGCCCCGCGTCGGTGGTCGGCGAGCTGTTGGCCTCCGGCCTGGCGGTCCAGCACATGATGTGGTCGACGGGCCCGGCCGCCACCGAACTCGAGGAGACGGTCCTGGACCACCTCGCGGTCGCGCTAGGCCTGCCGGAGCGATTCCTCAGCACCGGGGACGGCGGCGGGGTCCTGCAGGACTCCGCGTCCTCAGCGGTCCTGGTGGCCGTAGCCGCCGCCCTATACCGGGCCTCAGGCGGGCGCTGGCGCGAACACGGCACCGAGGGCCGCTACCGCCTGTACTGCACTGCCCAGGCGAACTCCTGCGTCCCCAAGGCCTCACGCATCGCCGGCCTGGGAGAACCGACCCAGATCCCCACCCTCGCGGGCACCTGCGAGATGGACCCCCGCGCCCTACGTGAGCAACTGGCAGCCGATCGCGCCGCAGGTCTGGTACCCGCGATCGTGGTCACCTCCGTCGGCACCACCGGCACCTGCGCCATCGACCCCGTCGCCGCCGTCGCCGCGGTGTGCCGCGAGTTCGGAGCCTGGCTGCACGTGGACGCCGCCTACGCCGGCTCGGCCGCCGTCTGCCCAGAGAACCGCTGGATCAACGAGGGCGTCGAGCACGCCGACTCCTACGCCGTGAACTGCCACAAGTGGCTGCTCACGGGACCGCCCTGCGACGCCATGTGGGTGGCCGACCGCCACAGCCTCACCGCCGCCATGGACATCCGCCCGCCTTTCCTGCGCAACCAGGCCAGCGACTCCGGCGACGTCACCGACTTCCGCGACTGGCAGGTGCCACTCATGCACCCCTTCCGCGCCCTGAAACTGTGGTTCGTCCTGCGCACCCACGGCGTCGAGGGCCTGCGCGCACACATCCGCGAACAGCTCTCCCACGCCGCGCTGCTCGCCGACCTGGTCCGGGACAGCCCCGGCTTCGAACTGGTCTCGCACTCACTCGGACTGGTGTGTTTCCGCCTCACCGGTGACAACGCCCGCACCGAGCGCCTGCGCAGCGATCTCGACGCCACCCACCAGATCCTGGTGACGCCCACCACCGTGGACGGCCGCTACATCCTGCGGGCTGCCCTGGGCTCGCGCCTGGCGTCCCAGGCCTCCGTACGCAACGCCTGGGCGCTGGTGCGCGAGATCGCGGCCGCGATCCCCGACAACCAGCCCGCGTCATCCGAATCGTCGCCGACGACCCCGGTCGTCGCCCGGTAACCAGGTACCCGCCCGGACAGCGCCCATAGGGAGCGGCAGACCGTGAACGGCAGCAGGTGAGATCCGGCCGCACCGGCGCTCCGTCGATGTCGTCTCCCACAACGTGACGCGCCTCATGGACACAAACCCATCGCCCCAGCCTTCGCCACGCGAACGACATTCAGCGGAGAACCCTGTGCACGACGACCATGACGACGCGACCGCGGCGGGCGAACGCTGGTTCGACTACGCGGCCGCGCACCCGCACACGAACGTGGAGATCGGCGGGGCGGCCGTGGTCGCCGGCCCCGCCCCTTCGACCGTCGAACTGCACGCGTTGATCGACTTGATGCGGGCGGCCCACCCGCTGCTGCGCGGCCGGGCCCGCCCACGGGGCGCGAACGCGGTAGGCCCGACCGTGCCAGCCGATCACCTCGAGGAGGTCGCGCTGACGGCGCAGGGCGGTGACCTCGCGCTGCACGCGGCGATCGAGCGCGTGTGCGCGCAGCCGCTCAGGGACGTCACCTGGGGCATGACCCTGCTCCACGGCCACCGTGACAACGAGTTCGCCCTGCTCCTTCGCGCCCACCACGGCCTCCTCGACGGCATGTCCCTGATCGGGATCACGCTCGCCGCGATGCGGGAACCCGGCCTCCCGCGCCGCCGCACACCCCCCGTGCCCCCACCCTCCTGGACGAGCGCACGCGTGCGCGCCCTGGTACGCGCGGTCGCCGGCATCGCGCTGCCCGCGAACGCCATCAGCCTTGGCCCCGACCGCGTTCAAGCCCCGACCGGCCCACCCAGGCGCATGTGGGTCCACACCCCCCTGCCCCGTATGAAGGCCATCGCCCGGGAAGGGGGTGTCAGTCTCAACGACGTCTACCTGGCCGCCCTCGCCGGCGCCCTGCGGCCCTGGCTGCCCCACAAAGGCACAGGCACCGTACGGGTGACGGTCCCCCTCAACACCCGGCGCGGCGACACGAGCGCCGCGCTGGGCAACTTCCACCGCGGTGTCCCCGTCATCCTGCCCTGCCACCTGCCCACCGCCGCCGAACGCCTGGCCGCCACACGCCTGGCCACCAGAAACATCCGGATCAGCCACCGCGATCCCGACGCGGATGTTCTGTTCGACGTCCTGCCCACGCGCTGGCATGGCAGAGCCCTGGCACGAATCCTGCACCCGCGGCGCACCACCATGGTGGCCACCCACGTCCCCGGCCCCGCGCGGCCCCTTCGACTCAATGGCCGCAGGACCCGCGCCATGTTGCCGCTGATGTTCCTGCCCGCAGGACACCACCTGTCGGTCTGCCTGGGTGAATACGCCGAAACCGCGCACCTGGCCGTCGTCGCCGACTCCAGCCTGCCCGACATCGACGAACTCCCCGCCCGCTGGCTCGCCGAGCTCGACGCGCTTGAAGGCGCCTTCACACAGCCCCGCCCTGTCACAGCCTCCATGCCCAGCACGATCACAGATCCCGCACCCGACAATGCAGAACCCGTCACGACAAGTTCTGCCGAACAAGACGCGTAACCGGATCAGTACAGGTTCCTGGACGCGCTGGGCAGACGGCCTGCTGCCGAGTCGGATCAGACCGGGCTGCCCGCGCTCGGCCGGCAGATCGACTTCCTCACCCGCGAAGTCGAGGAGGCGGCCAAGGACCTCGGCGCGACCGTCACCCTCCTGTCGCCGCACCGCCCTCCCATGACGCGAGTCTGCCCGTCCCGCCGTGGACGCCACGCCGCCCATCCGCTCGGGACAACGGAGGGCCCGCCATCCCGTTGACGGATCGGCCCCGACTCGCGCGGCGAAGGGGCCGGCACCTGGCACCCAGGGGCGGCCGGGGTGCGGATTCACCGGCCACACACCGGTCTTGTCAGGCCGGACACCAGGGCAACCAGTATCTCGCTGTTCAGCCCGCCCGGCCAGCGACTGAGAGGCCAGGTCGTCCGGCGGTGACGCCAAATTCCCTGCGCGCCCTGGCACAAACTTCCCCACGGCTGGTTCGCCGCGCCATGGGTTCACGGCAATCTGGACCACCACAGGCTGCGGTCCAGATTGCCTGCGCCCCCTCGCCGCCCCTACGGGGACTCGAGGGGGCGACCACTGACGTCTCCGCGGAAAGCGGCGCGGATCTGCAGCCCTGTTCAGTGAACCGAGGCTGGATTGGATGGGGCTGAGGATTCGAAGATGCGGGTGAACCGCGCGGCCTGGCCAGCGGAGTGCTCAAGCAGGGCCGCGAGTTCCTCTCGTGCCTGTTCGCCGTCCGGGCGCAGCCCACTGGCGTCGAAGATGCCCAGGAAGCGCACGATGGGCTGCAAGACCTCTTCGTAGTGGGTGACGGGACTGTAGATACCGGAGCGGGCCATCGACTGAGCCAGCCGTGCATAGCCGGGGGCGCCTTGGCCGGGCGCACGGATGGAAGCGGCGACATCTGCCACAGCCCGTACGGTTCGGTCAGGATGCAGATCCATCGCTGCCGACAGGACCGTGCGGTAGAAGAGCATGTGCCGGTTCTCGTCCTTGGCGATGCGGTTGAGCATTGCCTCGCAGGCCGCGTCGCCGCACTGAAGCTTGATGTTGCGGTAGGAGACGCGGGTGCCGAGTTCCTGGAGGGTCACATAGACCAGGGAAGCGACGACATCGTCGCCGTAGTCCATGCCCCAGCCGTTTTGGACGTGGGCGGTTCGGTCGTTCTCGAGGGCGACAGGATCAACCGCGCGGGTGACCACGAGGTAGTCCCGAATGGCGATACTGTGGCGGCCTTCTTCGACTGTCCAGCGATTGACCCAGGTTCCCCAGGCTCCGTCCCGGGTGAAGAGCTCGGCGATCACCCGGTGGTAACTCGGCAGGTTGTCCTCGCTGAGGAGGTTATGCACCAGGCCATCCCGGGCTGCCTTGCCGAGAGTGCCCTGTTCCGGCTCCCAGGGTGTCCCGCCCAACACGCCGTCGAAATCGGCGCCCCGACTCCAGGGGGTGTACTCATGGGGATACCAGTCATCCGCGCTCTCCAAGTGGGCGTCCACCGCCTTCGCCACCACTGGCTCGAGCTCGCGCAGCAGGCTGATGTCACGGCGAGGTGCCTGATAACGGTCCATGGCTTACTCCAAGGAGTTTCGGCCTGCGGAGCACCGCTGGTCCGGCCCTCCGACAGGGGTGTCACGTGATGCTCGGTCCTCCACGGACGGCTACACCTGCGGGTGGTGGCTCCTGGATTCACCCGTTCGATGTCGGCGACGTCCGGCGCGGTCCTCGGGGCCTGTGGCAAAACCGTCAACACCGGGTCAGGTTCAGCTCGATGGCCGTACGATGCGGCGGTGCTGCGGTTGGCTATGTGCTGCTGAGCAGCAGGACCGCGTTCTGGCCGCCGAAACCGAAGGCGCAGCTGACGGCCGTGTTGGTGGTGACCGGACGAGGCGGTCCGGCCACGATGTCCAGCATGTGCTTGCTGTCTTGCTGCTGGAAGTTCGCGGTGGGCGGGACCGTGCCGTGGCGTAGCGCGAGGACCGTGTACGCAGCCTGGATCGCGCCCGCCGCCCCCAGGGAGTGTCCGATCACCCCTTTGGACGCTGTGACTGGAGGCGTGGTGTCGCCGAAGACGCGCGCCAGGGCTGCGGCTTCCGCCTCGTCGCCAAGCGGGGTGGAGGTGCCGTGGGCCTGTACGTGTCCGATGTCGTGAGGGCTGCACCCCGCGTCCTGGAGGGCGGCCACGATTGCGCGGACGGCGCCGTCGCCCTGTGGATGCGGGGCGACGGGATGGTAGGCATCGGACCCCGCACCGTAACCGCGCAGCAGGGCCAGCACCTCGACCTGCCGGGCGCGTGCGTCGGCGGCCCGTTCCAATACGAGGACGGCAGCGCCCTCACCGAGGACGAATCCGTCCCGAGCCGCGTCGAACGGCCTGCTGGCCAGCTCGGGTTCGTCGCGGCGCGGCGACAGCGCGCGCATCCGGGTGAAGCAGGTGGCCGTCATCCGGGACCGGCCCGATTCACTGCCGCCCGCGAGCACAATGTCGCAGGTTCCCGATCGCAGCAGATCGCGCGCCACTCCGATCGCGGTCGCCCCCGAGGCGCAGGCGCTCGCGGTGGTGAAGTTGGGGCCTTGGGCGCCGAGGTCCATGGCGACCTCACCGGCAGCCATGCTCGGCACGCTGCGCGGCAGCGCGAGCGGCGAGACGCGCACCGGCCGGTCCGCGCCGAGATGGCCGAACTCGGTGATGTATGTGCTCAGGCAGTTCGATCCGACGCCGAGCACGACCCCGACCCGTTCGTCGAGTCCGACGTCCGTGGGCAGACCGGCGTCGGTGACTGCCCGGCGGGCGGCGAGAAGCGCGAACTGGATGAACCGTCCCACCCGCCGGGCCAGCGGCGGGCCGAGTCCCGCCGCAGCGTCGAGGCCGGTCACCTGGCAGGAGAAGTCGACGGGCAGGCCGACGAGTTCGGGGTCCCGGGCGGCCAGCGATCGGCCCCGGCACAGGGCCGCCCAGTTCTCGTCAAGCGTGTGCCCGGCCGGGGTGACGAGCCCGAGCCCTGTGATGGCGACGTCAGCGGGCATCGGCGAAGGCACGGGCGGCGGCGGCGAGGGTGGCAGACGGGGCCAGGTCCATTGCCTCTTCGGAGGGCACGATCCCAAACCGCTCCTCCGCCGCCACGACCAGTTCCATCAGGGCCAGGGAGTCCATGCCGAGACTCTCGAAGGTGAGGTCCGGCGTGAGTTGCCGGGCCTGTGCCTCGCCGCCCAGCTGCTCGTTGATAAGGGCCACAAGCTGCTCGGGAAGGGCGTTGTATGCGGCTTGGGTCATGTCTGGTTCCTCCTGCAAGGGTCTTCTATCTGTACGTGGTTCGCGGCAGTCACCGCCGGTCCTCATTCGGATGAACGACTCATGGCCTCCATGCGCTCGAACAGTTCCCGAGCTCGGGCCGCCCGTACGGTGAGCTGCTTCACATGCGCACCCAAGCGTTCCTGCGCCTGCTCGCCGACCGCTCGGATGCCGACGAGAGAGGTGACCTTCAGCGCCCGCACAAGGGGGGCCACCACATGCTCGAGGTGGACATCCAGGTTGTAGATGCCGGATGCCGCGATGCGCGCCGCACGCCTCCGGAAACCAGGGATCATCGCACCGGGCATCTCGAAGTGTTCGAGGACATCGGCCAGGGCGGCGAGCGCCGCGCCGGGATACAAGGCGAGCGCGTCAGCGAACAAGTCCCGGTAAAAGAGCATGTGCAGGTTCTCATCGGCCGCAATCCGCGCCATCAGCTGCTCGCCGGCCCGGTCCCCACAAGCTGCCCCGGCGTTCCGGTGGGCCTGCCGAGTCGCCAGTTCCTGGACAGTGACGTAGGCCAGCGCATGCAGGGGCGTTGTCGCACCGGAGTGGTAGCCGGTGCCGACGTGCCGCATCCGCAGATTTTCAAGGGCGATGGGGTCCACGACGCGGCGGGCGTGGACGTAGGCACGCAGGACCGAGGCATGCCGGTCCTCCTCGGCCGTCCACCGATGTACCCAGGTGCCCCAGGCGCCGTCCCGCCCGAATCGGGTGGCGATCTCGAAGTGGTAGCTGGGCAGGTTGTCCTCGGTCAGTAGATTGACCACCAGCACGTCCTGTACGGCCTGGGGCAGTGCTGTCTGCTCCGGTGACCAGGCCGTGCCGTCCAGTGGGCCGTCGTAGTCGTGTGCTGCGCTCCACGGCACGTACTGGTGCGGGAACCAGTCACGGGCGGTGGCCAGGTGCCGCTCGAGGAGTCGCTCCACCGCCGGCTCCAACTCCCGCAGGACGCGCTCCGTCTCGGCCACAGCCTCGGTCATCCACCTGTGCCCTTCTTCATAAGCAGGGACATGCCTGTCCGCAGACTGCAAACGCATACGGCGGGAACCGGAAACGATCATTCACCCGTTTGATGTGCTGGCGCCAACACACCCTCGCGACGTGCCACTTCCGCGGGGCGGCGGCACCATCAGAGGCCAAGGGCTCATGGTCCCTTTCGTGCACTGATGTGTCCGGCCCGATCAACGACCTGCGCCTGGTGGCGTCACGCCCACTCCATACCCAGCTCCCGCAGCGCGTCCAGCTGCTCGGCAGTGAGCTTGGCGCGCCTCGACTTACTGTTCGAGACCCACACGCCGAGTTTCACGGTCACCGGCTCCGCCTCGCCGTCGACCGCGATCACTTCGCCATGGCCCCTTGGCACCGGCCGGTCAGTGTGAACAGGCACGCCCATGACAGCCGGCCATCCTCGCGATCGGCGCCTGACGACAGCAGCTCGGTCACCTCGTGACAGCCATGATCACTACCGCTGCGCAGCAGGAGCAGGGACGACCCTCCCGTCCTTGCTGACGCCCATCCACTGCCACCGCCGCACCCATTCACACCGGCTTTCGCATCCCTCTGATCGCCGCTACCGGCGCGCTGCCGCGGACTGGCTGGAGCCGCAGCTCGGCCCCACCCTCTGACCAGCTGGGCCGGGAGCGGGCACGATCTGGCGAGCATGGGGACCAGTGGGTCGACGAGGGTGCAACGAGCCTGCATGCAGTCGGAGCTGCCGGGCATACGGATGACACCTTCTGGAAGGAGTAATGATGCTCGGCATTGCGGCCGCCGTGCTGTTCTTCATCAGTTTCTTGATCAACGCGGCGGAGATCTCGACGAACCACGTATTCTCGTCCGGCAATTTCATGATCCTCGGCCTCATGCTGCTCGCTCTTCACGTGGCCGGCATCGGCGGCACCTGGGCGACCCGTAGCCGACGTCGCTGAGCATCGGGAGAAGCGTCGCCGCTGTCACCGGCACTGGCGCCCGCGCACTCCCACGGACCCGGCGGGGGCCTCCCTCGCCGGGCGCCGCCGATGCGCTCAGCGCAGGTCGAGCGGCATCGCCCGTCCTGCACTACGCAGCCGGGGTGAACTCCACCGCGGTACCGCCGCAACCGGCCGCGATGTCCTGCAGCCTGTCCCGCTCCGCCTCGTCGACCGCCAGGCCCCAGCGGAGCTTGGTTGCGGTCCACTCCGTGCCGTACCGGCACAACGTGTCCGGCGACGGCGGCAGCCACTGGGCCGGGTGCGGCAATCGTGTCGAACGGCGTGTCCTACGGTGCCGGCGGCAGCGGCGGCGCGGGGCCAGGACCGCGGGCGGCATCTCCTCGCGATGCTTCACTGCCGTGAGTGCCTGAATCGCGAGTGGTTGATCTTCGCCGGTGCGGCTCTTCTGGAGGGAAGGGCTGAGCTCTCTTCATGTCCGGCCCGCGGGAAGTCGGCTGCCGCTGGCGGCGGTCCGCGCGGGGCGCGGACCGTACCGGGACAAGGCCACTCCGGCCAGGCAGAGCACGCCGCCGAGCAGGGTCAGCCAGGCGGGTATTTCACCCAAGAGGATCCAGCTCAGCAGGACGACGATGGCCGGGACGGCATAGGTCGTCGCGCCCAGCCTGCCGGCGGGCATGCGCGCCAAGGCGTAGGTCCACGTGGTGAAGGCGAGGGCGGTCGGGACCACGCCCAGGTAGACCATGTTCAGCGTGGCGGACGCCGGGGCCTTCGGCAGTTCCGCGGCAAGCTGCCCCGCGAAGGGCAGGCAGACCACGGCTCCCGTCAGGCAGCTGTAGGCGGTGATTTGCAGGGGTGTGCCGTAGGAGAGTGCGGGCTTCTGCGCGATGACGCCGGTCGCGTAGGCCACGGCTGCGAGCAGGCAGAGTGCGACCCCGAGCACTGAGGTGGTGCCACCGTCACCGGACGACATGGACAGGCCCACGACCACGGCTCCGGCGAAGGAGACGGCCATGCCCGCCAACAGGCGCTGCGGCAGCGCCTCGCCGAGGAGGCGGGCCGCGAGAAGTGCCATGAGGATCGGCCCCGTGTTCACGAGCAGGGACGCCGTACCCGCGTCGACCAGACGTTCACCCCAGTTCAACGCCACCGTGTAGCCGCAGAACCACACCACCCCGGAGACCAGGATTCCGCGCCAGGCCTCGCGGGGCGGCAGACCCTGACGGCGGACCAGGAGGAGGACGGCGAGCACCAGCGAGGCGGCCAGCAACCGGCCCAGGGCCAGGGCCCCGGGCGAATAGGCGGAGCCCGCACTGCGGATGGAGACGAAGGCGGAGGCCCAGGCGAGCACAGTGAAGGAGATGGCGCCGACCGTGAGGACACCGGGCGGGATCGGACTCGAGCGAAACGTCATGCCCCCACCCTATGGAAAAACACTTCGGTACTCACCGAAATATTTATCGGGGTCCGACGGACGCGTACGCCGCCCCGGGCTCAGCTCCACGCATCCGGAGCGAGGCCCAGCAGGTCGCCGAAGACCCGCTCCCCGGCCCCGGTCACCTCCAGCGCCCGCCCGCCGCCTGCCGGTCGCACCACCCACTTTTCACCCAGCGCCCGTGCGCACAGCCGTGCCCCGGCGACGCCGCCCAGGTGGCGACGCCGCTCGGTCCAGTCCAGGCAGGAACTCGCTGGCGGCCTGCGTCCCTCCTGGGCGAGGCTGATCCCGGCCTCGGTGTACCAGGCCCGACCCGCCCCCGTCAGCTCGAAGGCGCCCTCGGTGCGGAGCAGGCCAAGCTGCTCCATAGCGTCGGTCACCGCCAGGCCCAACCGCCCCGCGAAGTGGTCGTAGCAGGTACGGGCGCGAACCAGCGGGTCCGGTGCGGTGACCACGGGTACCGAGTGCGCCGCATCCCGGTCGGGGATCGCGTACGAGGCGAGTTCGTCGACGAGGCGGGCGGTCGCGGCGTCGGCGATCCGCACGTAACTGTGGCGGCCCTGCCGCTCGATCACGCAGATGCCCGCCTCGAGCAGCCGGGAGAGGTGGCCGCTGATGGTGGACGGCGCGACTGCGGTGATCCGGGCCAGCTCGCCCGCCGTCCAGGCGCGCCCCTCCAGCAGCGTCATGCAGATGGCGGCCCGTGTTTCGTCGGCGAGGGCCGCGGCGAGGGCGGCAAGGAGCGCGGCGGGGGCGCGCCCGTCGGCAGGCGTCTCGGAATCCAGCTCGTTCATGCTCCCAGCATGGCTCAGAATTTCGGTGAACAGCGAATCACGCGATGGCGCGCGATGGCGATACCGGCCCCGGCCGCGCCCACGAGCCACTGCCCCGCCGGCAGCTCGAGGGCCTTCGTGGTGACGTCCCTGGACTGCTGGTCACCCCCGCTCGTCGAGCCGCCCGCCGTGAAGGACAGGACGGAGTAGGCGACGCCCCCGTAGAACACGGTCCGGCCCGCCGCGGCCAGCCGCTTGCAGAAAACCCGCAGGTCACACGGCCGGAACGTTCCAAGCCTGTACAGATTCAGTGAGCCAACCAGCCAGAAACCCGCTCACCCAAACTGCATACACCAGTTCAGCAGCATGTCCGCTGCGCAGATTCAATGACTCCCGACACCGCTTGTCGACGACCAGTGAAAGTGCGTAGCTCGCAACGATCCTGCGAGGCCCACTGGGCCCGAGACTCCGATCTCAGAGACATCGCTTTTCGGAGCCTGGCCGGTCAGGTAGATCAGTGCTGGTCGAAGACGTAGCCGTGCTCATCGCTGGCTGGACAGGCAAAGACCCGGAAGTCGCCCCACCTGCCAACCGTGATCCCGGTGGTCTCGTCGCTGGCCACGGTGAACACCAGACGGCACGGGGCGCTGCATGTGGGGCACAAGACGTCGTACGGGTCGGTCAGATGCCAGGTGGGCCACCCGCCGAGCTTGATCCCAGCCACCCGGGTGATGACATCGCCTCCGTCCCCAGCAGCCTCTGCCTACTTCTGTACAGACTCGATAAGTTCCTGGTCTGGCAAGGCCTGCGGGTAGGGAAAATCGACAAGGGGCACCGGGGTTAGCGTGCACCCCACCGGGGTGTAGCCGTAATCCGGTTCCTCTTGCCGTACGGGTAGTGGAGGCGACCCAAGAACTTGAGTGACGTCGGCGCTGTTCCGCCAGCGGATCTCAGCAACCGGGCTGACGTCGGCGTGCGGAGTCGGGGGATCCCAGTGCACGTTCGGGCACCACAACAGCTGAAACACATCCACACCCTCGGGCCACCAGTCGCCGGGGGCGTCCCGCCGGTACACCTGTGCCACCGCCAGCATCGCCGTCGGCGGCGTCCCAGAATCGGACTTCTCGTCCGGAACATCGCAATGCGGCCAGGGCTCATCGGCCGGCCAGAGCAACGGCCCGCCCACGGAACTCTGGTCGACCGTTGGCTCCCCCGGTTCAGGGGCCAGCACCACGGCCGGCCGTGCATACGGTGCCAGTCCAGGCACAGCCGCGACAATCTCCTGCGCCGAAGGCCTGGTGTTGTACGGCAGATCCATGGCCGGAGAGTAACCCACCCCTCCGACAACACAGCCCGGCCGAACGTGCTGCCCCCGCACCCGCCGATCCGCGCCACAAGCGTCACCACCGTCCCCGAGGCGAGAGATCGCACACCCGCACTGCAGCACGAATCACCAACCACCGGCATGACCCTCCGCGCCGCCCCCCAGCCCGGCGTTGTCGGTTCCGCCTGGCACTATTCCGGAGCACCCCATCTCAAGGAGACCCATGGGCACCTGGGACGTCGGCCCCTCCGACAACGACACAGCCGCGGACTTCTGCAGTTCCCTCGACGAGATCGCCGAGGCCGACCGGCCTGGCCTCGTGCGGGACGCCCTCGTCCACGTCCTCGACGCCGACGACCCCCTCGACCAGCATCTGGCGGTCGAAGCGGTAGCCGCCGCAGCCCTCGTCGCCGCCCAGTGCCCCGGGGGCCGGCCCGTCAGCCCCCAGGTCAGAAGGGCTCGGCTGAGGTTTCCGGCTGACCGTCCTCAAGGTGCTGCGGCCACTCCGCGGACGGGTTCGGGAACCTATGGTTGTCAGGCAAGCCACCAGACAGCGATTGCAAGTACGGCAATCAGTACAAGGACGGTGGGTAGAAGAGATGCCCTGCTGCGTGGAGCCGGAGGGCCAGGGGCGGGCGCGCGTTCAGGGTATGCGGCGCGTGGGGCGCATGCGCGGCGTCGGGCGGACCGCGGCTGATCATCGAGGCGGGCGGGCATGATGACAGGGCCCACTACGGGTGGCTCGCGGGGAAGCCAGAGTTGCTCACCGTTGCGACTGGATGTGGCTTGCTGAAGGCCGACGCCTCCCTCCTTGCGCCATCTGGTTCCCGATGCGTCGGTGAAGTCGATGACGAGTTGCGGTAGGAACCCGGTGGGGTCCTCGCTGGGTGTCGTCGTGACAGGTAGGGGGATGGAGTGTTGGCCACCAGGACCGAGGCCTCTTGGCGCATCGGTGATGTGGTGGCCGCCGTAAGTGATGCGTAGGTCGAGGATGGGCTGGTTGCTGGGGTTTGCGATGTTCAGGTGTGGGGTTGCCGATCCTTCGTGAATGCCGGAAGGCACGACCGTGATGTTTGTTTCGATCATCGACGCTTGGGTGAGGTCGTTCCTGCGGTCGACTGCTCGGGCCCGGCTCTCAAGGCGTTCTTCCTGGGCCTGTAAACGGGCTTCGCGCTGGTCAAGGACTGCGGCGCGCTGGACCTGGTGCCGGTGGGCCAGGTAGCTGATGACGAGAGAGCAGATGGTGACAACGGCTCCTACGATGGCTACGACGGTGGCGATCATCCGAATACTCTGGCGATCGACAGGGACTCTGTCAGCCGGTGTCATGCATTCCGCATCGAAGGGGGAACGCCACGTGCCTTCTGAACCTGATCTCGATCACCTGTCCGCCCCACCTCCCCCAGCAACACCCTGTCCCGGCCCGGAACAACCGGGTCGAGGACGGCGAGCGGGGAACGGCGGCCCGCAGGGACGGCGTACACCGCCCGCCAGTCGACCAGGGGACGGACGACAGGGAGTAGGGCGACGTCCTCGGCGCAGTACAACTGGACCACGGTGACACCGCCCTGCCGCTTGTAGTCGATCTCCACCGATCCGGCCGAGGCGATCCAACCGAGCCTGACGACCTGGTCGAAGTCGACGCGGCGGACGCCCAAGCGCACCGCGGACTGGTCCGGGCCCAGAGGCACGTGCCGGTCGAGCAGGGCGGGCAGGTCCCGGCGGCGCGCGAGGGCGGCCACCTGGTCCGGGTGGACGTCGGGGAACTCGGCGTCCCGCCGAGGCGGACCAGCAGGCCGGCTCCGGCGAGGTGGCCGACCGCCGAGGCGGTCACCCGCGGACGGCACCGCAATGGCGCCCCCAGAGCCTCCGTCAGCCGGTCCGCCGCCACCCCGGCGCCAATCGGGCCCCGCAGCGCCGCCCGCACCTGCTCCGGGTCGGCAGCCTCCACCACCGCCCGCGGCCACAACCCCGGGCCGGCGTCCGGCGGCGGGACCAGGCCCGAGCCGACCGCCACCGCCACGCCGCCAGGGGCACCCGCAGCTGGCCCGCGGCCTGGTTCTCGTCGCACTGCTCCCGCACCGAACGCACCATGAACCGCACTCCGATCACACATCGACGACCCGACGATCGAGCCGTGCCGTGCCGTGCCGTGCCGTGCCGTGCCGTGCCGTGCCGTGCCGTGCCGTGCCGTGCCGTGCCGTGCCGGAAAGATGCCGATAGATGCCGATTGCTGTCAATAGTCGTGATTTTGGGGCAAGTTGGGAGCACACCGCATAAGCCGCCTACCCGTACGCGAGGGCCGGATTCACTCCTGCGGAGGGCAGTGAGCGGTTGGACGGAGCGACGCCACGCTGATCACCAGGGCAAGCCGACCAGAAGACAGGACGTCGCATGACCCCCGGTGCAGCCGGCGCCCTGCCACGACCACCCGCCTTGGCACGGGTGAACTGGCTGGCCCGATGAAGCGCGGCGACCAGAACGACGAGGAGGGAAGCTTTCCCGGGCGATCAGAACAGCAGCAGTTTCTCGTCGGCCTCCGGCTCGGCGTCTTCCCACAGGGAAGCAACAAGTCCGAGCCCGCAGGGATGAGGCGTCCCGAGGCGATGCAGGAGATCAGTGGGAGGCCGTGGCGGCGGTTCTGGGGTCCCGGCGGGTCGTGGCGGGCTAGGTGGCGCGTGTCCGGGCTCACAGCGACGGAGCGACGGCAGGCGGGACAGGCGATTCGAGGCCATGCGGACATGACAAATCCTCCTTCGTCGAAGGCACGTTGAGGGAGTACGTCCCCGAGAGCCGGGGGTGTGGTGGGAGCGTAGAACCGCTCGCCGATGCTGGCGCGGGCCTGGCGCAAAAGCCGACAGCGACGCGTTGTTGCAGGTGAAAGGCAGTGCAAGGTTCCGGAAGAGCGAGCAACCGCTAGGAACCGCGAATGACCTCTAGGAACCGCTAGGTCGCCGGCGCCCAAGTTGGCCGGATCGCGGCGTCTGGTCGCCGCCAACTCGCGCGGGCGGGATTTCGGACATGTCGACGATCCCTTCCGGGGCGGTATGCGGGGGTACGGAGTGGGCCGAATCAGGCCCGGTGTGTCGAGAGTAGGGCGCGAGGCCTGCCGTATCGAGTGCCGCTGACAGAACCCGCCAAGGTCGCATCCCCGCAGTTCGCGCGCAGGGTGTAGCGATCTGTTCTGATCGAGTGTCCTCTCGTTTCCTTGAGTGTCCTTTGGTGTCCGGTGGTGAGATTGAAACTCGTGACTGAGATGGCTGGTTCCGTTCGCCTGACGGGAGTCTGCACGGCGGCCGCCCGGGGGGGGCGAAGTGGCCCGGTTCCGTCTCAGCCAGGCAGGTACCGGTGAGTTCCGGTGAGAACGGGTGAGCCTCGCCGAGGTATCCCGAGGAACTCCGAGGAATCCGGAAAGCGAGGACGACCGGATACGAGCGTCCCTGGCGACCCAACTCGCCAGCAGGGACGTGTCCCTCCAAGGGGTGTCCTGCCCGGTGCTCGGCCAGTCCGGCGCCTGTACCCGCAGCTTCCCCGTGGGGGACACAAAGCGGGGAAATCGGGACGACCCCTGGGAGACCCGTCCGCGGCGCGGGGAGGGCGGCTCTGTCGGCGGTCAGCCGGCCGCCGCAGCCGGCCCTTGCCCGAACCGCGGGACATCGTCCGCGGTCACGTCCATGCGCAGCCGCTTGAAGCGGAGCGGGTGCCGGAAAACGCCCATCAACGGCCCGATCAGCGCTGACCTCCGCCACCAGATCCGGACGGACCAACACCACATCCAGGACGTCACGGCTCCCCCACGCCGCCGTGAACCGCACGCCCTCGAAGGGGTGGCCGGGGCCGGCAGCGGCGAGGTGCTCGCCAACCTGTCGGGACACCTCCGGGCGCAGCGGGACTGTCCGGCCCACCGCGCGCAGTCTGCCCGCCGCGTCGTTGCGGCCGAGGACGAGGAGCCCGGGGCGGGTCAGGGTGCCCGTGATCGCGCCGATGATCGCCTCTGTGGTGTCCCTGTGGCGGACTTGGTCCAACCTCTATATCCGGTCAGATAACGGCTGGTCAGAGGCTTAACGACCAAGCCTTCGACCCCGGACACCTCCGTCCAGGACTCCAGCCACTCACGCGCCTTGGCCAGGTCCGCCGTCATCGGACACAACGTCCACGGCGCCGTCAGGGAGTGGTCGGTGAACAGTTCCTCCAGCAATGCGCGCGCCCGCCACACCGGTCCCGGCAGATGAGCGTCACCGTCTCAACCGCCCGCTCCACCACATCCGTCGCCGGAGCTCGCGGCAGCGCCCAGCACTTCCTCGCAGACCTCCTGACGGCACTCTCAGCCGAGGCCGCTGAAACCGTGGTCATAGTCGTCTCCGAGCTCGTCGCCAACGCCCTGCGCCACGGCGGCGGAACCTGCACCCTGGACCTGCCCGCACACCCCAACAGCATCGAGGTGGCCGTCCACGACAGCAGCCCGCGAACCCCGCGCATGCGGACCCCCGACCTGAACGGCGGAACCGGAGGCTTCGACTGGCCCATGGTCAGCCCCTCGCCCGCACCACCGCGGTTACCCCCCCGGCGGCAAGACTGTCAGCGCCATCCTCGCTCGTTAGCACCAAGGCACCGCGACCCGCCACCAGCCGGGTGACCCGTCGCTCCCTCCAAGGCCGTAAGACCCGCCCGGACGCCATCGGGCGCGTTCGTACTGGGCCAAGGCGCGGCCGAGGCCGAGCCGGTCGATACCCGTCGGCTCCACCTTCATGACGTCAGCCACGACGCGACCGGCAACCCGATGGTCAGAAAGGCGACGGTGTTACGTGCTCGACGGGTGGGTTCACGCACCGGAACGGATGGGCCGGCACCCGGTGGAGCGGCTGGGCGCGACATTGCCTGCAGGGGGGGTGAGGTGTTAGATCCCGTCCTCCCCGAAGAGCATGGCGAACCCATACGTGATCATGGAAAGGGATGCGAGGAGAAGAGCGATCGCGGTGAACCCGAGCAGGGATGCGGCGGGTATGCCGCGAGTCGGCCGTTGACCCTCCCGACGATTCTCGCTCCCCAGGGGAGAAGAGTTTCGCGTCATACCGGGCAACTCCCCCACATATCAGCCGCTAACCCAGAACGGCGTCCTCAAGTTCCTGCGCCGGGTTGGCCTCGACCCCGACACCACACCGTTCTCCGCACAGACTGTGCCTCACGGGGGCCCGCGACCGCCTGGACGCAGTGCAGCCGGGCAGGTGGCCGGACGGGGAAGAGCGGCGTACGGATGTGAGGTGAGCCTGCTGGATCAGGCCGTGTCAGACCAGCGGGCCGTGGAGACCCTGATTTGTGGGATAGAAGGTGCGAATGATGGAAACCGAGGACGCCCTCATAGTCCGCCACGTCGCCGAGCGTCTGCTGAAGACCCACCCCGGCCTTGGTACGGAAGCAGTCGACGGCGCCGTGCAGACTGCATACGACGAGCTCCGGTACGCCCGGGTGCGTACGTATCTGCCGGTGCTGCTGGAGCGCAGGGCCGGGGACCTGCTCGAGAAGGGCTCCCACGGCCGCCCGTAATCAGCGCACAGGGACAGGTTCCCCGCAGTGCGCCGGGCGCCCGGCCAGCCGGCCGGTTTCACCCACCGCCTGAGGGCCGCCGCCAGATGGTGGCGGCCCTCATGCCGGCGGATCAGCGGTGATCACCGCACACCTTCATGCCCTCCACGCCCATGTCCCAGCCCTTGTCGATCGGGCCGGCTCCCAGTTCGAAGCTGAACGTCTCGCCGCGGTTCCAGTTGGCGAAGATGGAGCATCCCGCCAGCTGGGGTCCTTGCAGTGGCAGACCCTTCGCGCGTGTACTCGGATCGGTTCGCCCTGGCTTCTTGACGCCGGGAAGCTGGTCTAGGCTGCCGCCGTCGTCGGCCACCGAGGCCGGCGCGGCAAAGGAGAGGAAGACGATGCCGCAAGCGCGACACGCGACCGGCTCGGCGGACACGCCGAGCCGGCGGACGCTCAGTGCGGTAGAAGAAGCGGCCCGGATGGACGCCGTGCGCCGCTACGACATCCTCGACACCCCGCCCGACGGCGCGTTCGACCGCGTCGCGGCGATGGCTGCCCGGCTGTTCAAAGTGCCGGTGGCGAGTGTGACGATCGTGGACGAGGACCGGATCTGGTTCAAGGCCGCCCACGGCCTGGACGGCGTCAGCGAGATCAACCGGGAGCCGGGCCTGTGCGGATCGGCGGTCCTGGCTGACGAGACGCTGGTGATCCCTGACACGCTCACCGACCCCGTCGCCTTCAACAACGGCCTGGTCACCGGGCCGATGGCGGTCCGCTTCTACGCCGCCGCCCCGATCATCACGCACGACGGGCACCGGCTGGGCACCGTCAACATCCTCGACACCCAGCCCCGCCTGATCACCGAGGACGACACCGCCACCCTCGCCGACCTGGCCGCCATCGTGCTCGACGAGATGGAGATGCGTCTGGCGGCCTTGAACGCCCTGCGCATCGAGCAGGAGCGGCGCGTCGAGCAGGAGGAGGCCCGCGAGCAGGCGGAGCGCGATATGGCCGCCATCCAGGCGTTCGCCTCCACCCTCCAGCGCACCCTGCTGCCGCCGGCGCTGCCGGTGGTGCCGGGGCTAGAGCTGGCCTGCCACTACGCCACCGCCTCCCCGCAGGATGTAGGCGGCGACTTCTACGACGTCTTCCCCCTCGACGGCACCAGGTGGGCGTTCTTCCTCGGAGACGTATGCGGCAAGGGCCCCGAAGCGGCCGCCGTCACCTCCCTGACCCGCTACACCCTGCGCGCCGCCGCGCAGATCGACCCGGACCCCGACAAAGTCCTCACCTCCCTGAACACTGCGCTGCTCCTCGACCCGGCCGTCGGCACCCGGTTCTGCACCGCCGTGTTCGGCGTCCTGGAACCGCACGAGAAGGACGGGTTCACTGTCATGGTGGCCACCGGCGGGCACCCCCCGGCCTACCACCTGCGCGGCCCCGGGATGGTGGAACCGGTGCAGCCCAAGGGAGGCATGCTCATCGGCGCGCTCGCCGAGGCCCGCTTCGCCTCCCACACCTTCCACCTCGCCCCGGGCGAAGGACTGCTCCTCTACACCGACGGACTGACCGAGGCCCGCACCCTGGGCGGAGACATGATCGGTGACGGGGGCCTGACGCGCTTCCTGGCCGCCCGCACCGCACCCGTCAGCGCGACGGCGGTCATAGAAGACACCGTCGACCTCCTCGACACCATGCCCCACGGCGCCGGAGACGACGTCGCCCTCCTGGCCCTGTCCGTCCCCCTGGCCGACGCCGGAGCCGGCCTCACCGCATCCGCCACTGCCCACAGCATCGCCCCCGCCGGCGAGACGGAGAGCCGACCATGACCGACTTCCGCCTCACCGCACAGCACACCGAAGGCGACCTCGCCCTGGCCCACGTCGCCGGGGAACTCGACATAGCCACCGCCCCCCACCTGCGCACCCAGGCACTGGCCCTGATCGAAAAAGGCTACCGCCACCTGATCCTGGACCTCCAGGCCGTCACCTTCTGCGACTCCTCCGGCTTCAACGCCCTCGTCGGCATCTTCCGCTGCGCCAAGGCCGCCGGCGGCACCCTGGTCCTGGCCGCCGTCCCCGACCGCCTCCAGCGGCTACTCCACCTGACCGGCCTCGACAGCCTGCTGCCCGCCCACCCCACCGCCGCCCACGCCCTCACCGCACACCCCCGCAGCCAGGACACGGCCACCGCATAACCTCCAATGGCGACCGGCAGTCCCCCACCCGCCGGACGAAGGACGGCGCCGCGTTCCTGAGCGCGCGCCCGAGGGGAGAGCGGCCACTTCGGGCCGACTACGTGTAAAGGCGCACCCTGGGCAGCGGCTCCATGGCATGGCAGAGGCGGGGGCGGCAACCAACTGGTTGCCGCCCCCGCCTCGTACAGCCGTGTCCGTCGGTTACAGGCGGTGCGGGCCGTCGTAGTAGCCGCCGACCTGGCGGTGGTAGTCCGCGTCACCGAGGTGCTTGTCCTTGTCGAACTCCGGAGCGTTCTTGATCTGCTCCTTCGTCCGGTCGACATAGATCTTCTCGTCGTTCGCGTCGATCCGGCTGATCGTGCCCGCAGGCAGGAGGACTTCCTTGCCGAAGATCCACGGACCGGTGTCGACCACGATGTATGAGGAGCCGACCTCATCCGAGTGCTTGTCGACCTTGCCGATGGAACCGTCGCTCGCCTCGACCTTGTACCCCGTCAGATCCGCGCCGGCCGAACGGCCGGCGGTCTCGCGGTAACCCCAAAAGTTCTCAGTCATGCGAAAAACAACTCCTTCGGCCAAATGGGAGACGGAGGGGACATGAATTCCCGACCGGTTTTCCCTTTTTCCGTACTGCGTTCACGGCCGGAACTCTCATTTCCGGCCTGACCACCGCCTGCCCCGCATTTCGTCCCCTACACACCTTGGCGCGAGCGGGACCGAGACGGCCGTCGATCATTGGAGGTGAGCAGGTCCCCTGCTGCGTCACGGCGACCGTCCCGGCATCATCACCAATACCCCCGATATCCGGTTTCACCCGGTACCGCAAAACCAGCACCCCGCACATGCCAACATGGCGGTGGTCTGCCACCCACGACCGGGGGTGGCAGACCACCGCCACATCACATCTGAACTGCGGTTCTATAGATCGGCTACCAGCGATACCACCGGCCGCTGCTGCCCTTCGGACGAGCGACGAAACCGATCAGCCACAGGATCAGGACCGCGATAGCGACCCACCAGAGAATCTTTACCGCAAAACCAGCACCAGCGAGAACTAGAACCAGCAGAAGAACAAGAAGCAGGGGAACCATATTTATCAACCTCCGAGCAGCCATCTGCCCGACCATCCCTCGGCCATGCATACAAAACTTACTGTTTCTTATCGGTGCAGGCGGGAAGACATGTGCGTCGCATCGACGCCCCCGCCCGGAACTCAGCGGTTCTTGCCGTAGGGGCCGACTACCGGTGGAGGAGTCGACCGGTAACCAGATCGTACGTGATCAGGCGGGCGCCGACGGCGGCCTTCGCCTGGCACGGTGCCGGTCTGGTTGTCGGAAGGCCGGCTCGGCGAAGTCGGTACCCGGTACGGGGTTTGCCGGTACCGATCGCGAGCAGGAGGGTCGTCACGACCAATCCGGTACGTCACGAGGAGGTCCCGATGTCGGGCACGGAGAAGAGCAAGGCTCACGCCGAGCAGGCCAAGGGCAAGGCCAAGGAAACTCTCGGCCGGGCCGTCGGCAACGAGCGGATGACCGCCGAAGGCCACGCCGACAAGGCCAAGGGCAAGGGCCGCCAGGCCAAGGAAGACGTCAAGGACTCCTTCCGCCAGTAGCCCGGTCGAGCGGCCAACGCCGTCCCACCCTCCTTTGGGCCCCCGACCTACTCCCCCAGGTCGGGGGCCCACCCACGTCTTCTCCCCGAGTGCATCGCATCCGCTCAACTTGCGATGACGGTCCGCTCGCCATGACGGGCGACGGCGTGCACGCGCGCCGGGATCAGGCCTGGATCTCCTTCTCCTTCACATCGACGCGGCCAGATCAGGGACTCCCCCGAGTACGACAAGGACAAGCACCGCTCGGCCAGTACTACGGCCGCGGCGGAACCGGCCTCTGACCATCCCGCCTGCGGCTCCTCACACGCACGGGAGCCGCGAATGCTGCGGCGGATGATGCGGACGCACTTGAGGTGCCACGCTATCGAAGTCCAGCCGGTCAGCCCGCCGTCCACGGGCGGAGTTTGTCAGGGTTGCGCACTGCCCAGATGTGCGTGATCCGGTCGTCCGCGACGTCGAACGCGTACACGGCCACGGTGACGCCTTCGTGCTCGATCACCAGACCGGCCCGGCCGTTGACCGTGCGCTCCAGGACCGTCAGGCCGCCGGACGCCCGGACGGCGAGGTCGGTAAGGTAGCGCGCGATCCTTTCGCCGCCCTCAATCGGGTGGAGCGCGGCGGCGACCACGCCGCCGCCGTCCGCCGTGAACGTCGCGCCGGGGGCGAGGAGTCTGACGAGGGCGTTGATGTCCTGCGCGTGCCACGCCTGCTTGAAGTCCCTGACGAGGCCCGCCTGGTGGGCTGCCGGGGCCGCTGGAGGCAGGGAGGCGCGGACGCGGCGCCGGGCGGAGGAGGCCAGTTCGCGGCATGCCGCCGGGGTACGGCCGGTGATCCCGGCGATCTCGGCGAACGGGTAGCCGAAGACATCGTGCAGGATGAGTGCGACGCGCTGAGCCGGGGTCATGGATTCGAGGGCGACGAGAAACGCCATGCTCACCGACTCGTCGAGTGTGACCCGGTCGGCCGGGTCCGCGGGATCGGTCGCGGCGGTGCCTGGGCGCCCGCTGATCCAGTCGGTCTGCTCGGGCAGCGGCTCTGGGATCCATTCGCCCATGTAACGCTCGCGCCGGACCCGCGCCGAGCCGAGGAGGTCCAGGCACACGCGGGTGGCGACCGTCGTCAGCCAGGCGCCGGGGGACTCGATGGCGTCCTGCTGCTGTCGGGACATGGCGTACCAGCGGGTGTAGGTCTCCTGGACCGCGTCCTCGGCCTCGGCAAGGGAACCGAGGAGCCGGTAGGCGAGACCGATCAGCCGCCGCCGCTCGCTGATGATCCCGTCCAAGCCTGCGTCGGACTCGTCGTGCCGTGACTTCGCGTGATCGGTCATGGTTCCGGTGGCTCCCTGATCTCGGATCGTCCCTCGGCGGTCCGACGAGACAGCACGTCGGATTGTCAGGTCTTCGACTCTCCCTGACGTTCCGCGGGGTCGTGTCGTCATACCGCTCAGAGACGCCACCGGCCCGGAGAAACCGGGTTTGACACATCAGGAGACAGCGATGACCAGGATCGGAATACTCATCGGCAGCACCCGCCCCGGCCGCAAGGGCGACCAGGTCGCCCGGTGGATCCACGAGCGGGCGGCCCGCCGCGGCGACGCCGCATTCGAGGTGATCGACCTGCTCGACCACCCGCTGCCGCATCTGGACGAGCCGCTGCCCGCGCTCGCTGGGCGGTACCAGCACGGGCACACCCGGACATGGGCTGACACCATCGCCCGCTTCGACGGATTCGTCATGGTCACCCCCGAGTACAACGCCTCTATCCCCGGGGTGCTCAAGAACGCGATCGACTACCTGTACGCGGAGTGGACCCACAAGGCCGTTGGGTTCGTCTCCTACGGCGCTGGCGGCGGCGCCCATGCGGCCCGGCAGCTGCGGGCACTGTGTGAGCTCCTCCAGATGGGTGCAGTGACCCCGCAGGTCTCGCTGTCCCTGCACACCGACTTCGAGGACCACGCGACACTCAAGCCGGGCGCCCACCACGTCAGCGCCCTCGACACACTGCTGGATCACGTCGTCGCCCAGAGCACGGGAGGACGGACAGCCACCCCCACACAGCGCGAGACTGACGAAGCCGCGATCGGCCGCCACATCGACGGGATCATCGACGCGCTCCAGGCCAAGGATTTCGAGGGTCTGAGGCGGCTCTACTCGACGGACGTCGTGTCCTTCGACATCGATCCGCCGCTCCAGCACGTGGGGATCGACGCGAAACTCAAGAACTGGGCGAACGTGTTCACCTTCTTCCAGGAAGTGACCTACGAGGTGCGCGACCTGATGCCCACGGTGGGCGAAGACGTGGCGTTCACACACGGCTTCGGCCGCCTCAGCGGCACGCTGCCCGACGGGACGGCGGCGGGCGGCATGTGGGTCCGGGTCACCTTCTGCTTCCGGAAGATCGACGGCGAATGGCTGATCACGCACGACCAGGTCTCCGTGCCACTGGACATCCTGGGAGGCAAGGGGGTCGTCGACCTCGAACCATGACATCAACGGGCCCTGCGCCGCCCCGCCCGGGTCGGGGCAGGGCAGGGCAGGTGCGCGGCTCCGGTGGAGTCAGTACTCGAGACTCGAGCCCGTCCAGACCACACCCGCCGCGATCGACGGCCGCATCTGGGACCTGTCGATCCCCATCGAGACCCACGGCGGCAGCCTCAACGCTCCTGGCCGCCAGGTCCTCATCCTCCCCGGCCGCAAGTGGGCCCAGTCCCCCGCCACCTGCCCGGTCTCCGACACCGCCCCCGGCGAGTGGATCGGCACCGGCCCCGCCGAGGTCCTGGTATGCACAGGCTGCGGCCTCGACGTCACCTGACCGCCGCGGGCCGGCTCCCGCCCCACCCGGGGCGGGAGCGCCTCAGGCGCCCGCGCGTCAAAGCAGTGCGTCGGCGCCACCCGCAACGTGAGCGCCCCTAGAGCAGGAGTCGCATCGTTGTACCGGCATGATCAGTACACAGCAGATCGCCGGTGATAACGCCGCCCTGGACCTGATGCTGGCCCACCTCACCCACGACGCCGAGGCCATCGCCTCCGCCACGGCCGACAGCACCGCCTGCCCGACCACCCAGGCCTACGCCCGCCAGCAGCTCTGCGGACTGCTCCACGACGCCGTCCTCGCCCGCCCCAACTTCTCCCTCAACCGCCCGGCCGTCCTCGGACCCGCCGGACGGACCTGGCTCCAGCACGTCACCATGAACGGACCCGTAGCGGACACCGTCATCGCCCTCGCCGACGAGGGATCCGACCCCCGCCACCACCTCGACGACAACCAGTGGATCGCCACCTACGCCATCCGCGCCGTCGCCCGCCTCATCGACGTCTACGGACCGGCCGTGGCCGCCGAACGCCTCACCCAGCTCCGGGACGCCGGCTGACTCCCAGACCAAGTACGCGCGCACCACGGTCTCGTGAAGACCCGATCACGGAGCCCGACACCGAGCTTTCGCCCGACTGGGGTGGTCGTCGCGGTCCGCTACCTGGTCGCGGGCGGTATCACCTGGCGGTCGATGCCAGCGGACTTCCCCGCGTGGGACCGCGTCTACGCGTTCTTCCGACGTTGGCGCGACAAAGGCTGGACGGCTGAGTTCCACGACCGGCTGCGGGACCGGATCCGTGAAGCGGCCGGCCGCGACCGGGAGCCGACGGCGGGCATCATCGACGCCCAGTCGGTGAAAGGCGCCGCCTCGGTGCCAGCCGCGAGCAGGGGCTTCGACGGCGGCAAGAAGTGGCTGGTCTACCCGGGCGGGAAGTACCACACGGAAACAGCCCGGAGCGTCTTCATTCGCCGCCTCGGCAGGGGTGAACAGCAGCGCGCGGTGCCCGTCGAACTTCTACTCAAAGGCAAGATCGCGCACGAGCGCCGGCACCGACTCCACGGCCTGCGCCAGCATCGGCTCTACCGGTGGTCTCAGCGTCACCCTGGAGCCTTCCTCACGGGTCTCACCCTTCCAGGGTCCACCGGACCAGACGAACCCGGCCCGGCAAGTCATCCATCCCAAGGGGCCGGCTGGGCCGACCCGGAACGGGCGCAGCTCCGCCCCGGCACAGTGACAACGCTCTGTAACGGGGCGGGCATGGTCTGGTCCGAGGAGGAACGGCCTCTAGGTGAGCTGGTCACCTGTCCCTTCGAGGTCGGCGATCGCGTTGATCACGTTTCCGATCCCGTTGTTCACCGAGTCACCGAAGGTCTGCGAGTTGAGGTTGAACGACTCGTCCCGTGCGACGCTTCCGATATCGCCCAGGCTGTCACTCTGATCAGCCATTGCGGTTCCCGTGAACGACAGGGCGGCCCCCGCAAGGGCGACAGCAGCAAGTACCCGCTTGGTGTTGTTCATGCCCAGCCAACGATCTTGAATCCTGCCGGGTTACTCGACTACCAGGCTTGCCAGTCTCGAACAGTTGAGCGAACACAGAGGAATGGCAGGTCAGGCACCGCGCGGCCAGGCCGCACCCCACCCACCCCAGACCAGCAGACTCCCGCCGGTCCGCGTGCTGCTGCCTGACGGGCGAGGTGGCGGGGCGGCTCGTGCGCAGATGGCAGACCGATACGGGCCAGTGGGTCTACCGAGTAGCCCTGCGCGGGTGGATCAGCCGCGCGGCGAGCACCGGAGTGGACCTGACCCCTGAATTGATCGAGCTAGACGTGCCAGCCACCCGCGTGCGGCCCGTACCCGGCGCTTCGTGCGACGCTGTCCCAATGCTCCGCCGGCGGGCGCCCTCCAGCCCGCCCCTGGCGGCCCCGAACGCCCCCGTGTCGCCTGCGCCAACCCCCGCACCAGCAAACCCACCCGGGTGGCTCTGCGAGCGCGTACGGGGAGCCGCAGGCACCCCGGGAACCGGTCTCGCAGTGCGGTTCCACCAACCAGACTGCTGGGCCAACTCAGGCGGCAAGGGCGGAACCCTCACCACCGAGGAGGCGCGCTTCATGATCGCCACCGACCCCATCGCGACCGCCTGCGACGCCTGCAAGCTCTCAAGGCCCTTACCAACTCAAAGACGTAGCGCACCGCTCCGTACGACCACCGCGGCCGACGGCATGACACGGCATGGCTGCGTAGGTCGAAACCGACTCTCGCCAACAAAGCCGCCGCGCACGACTCCCCCGGCGCGGTATTGCACTCGACGCACCGCCGCGCAACCGGGCGGAGGGAGGAGAGTGGGGCGGCCCGGTCGTACTGCCCCCGACGTGCGGGCACGGGGCCTGGCCCGTGCACGCCATATCGGCACGGGCTGCACCGACCCTAGCCGCGCCCCGGTGTGACTGAGCGCTTCAGTTGGCGGGATTCGCCATGTACGGCGCTTACTACAGGCGGATCTGTGACCAGCGGTGATGCGAGTTCGCACCTAGTCTAGGACCTGTCCGGCGGATCATCGCCGGGGCTGCGGCGTCTGGCGTGGCACCTCGCCGCGTTGCCGAAACGTCCCGACAGCCACGTTCTCGCGGATGCCGCGGGCGGTCCGGGCGGAGAAGGACGCGGCCGGCGAAATCGACTGGCTGGTGTCGGTCGACTCGACGATGGTGCGAGCCCACCAGCACGCCATGGAGGGCTTCCGAGGGTGCTTCGGATCGGTCACCATGGAGGTCCGTCGGCGATCCGAGGGTGGGGATGAGCGAGGGTGGGGATGAGCGAGGGTGGGGACGTTCTGGACGGGCAACCGGAGCAGGTCGGACCCGCGCCGTGGCTGGCGCTGGCCTGTCTGGTCGGGCTGTTTCTGGCCTACGTCGTGCTGACGAACTTCACCGGAGAGCTGCGGGCGGCGCTGTGGGGCGAGCCCGGGACCGTGACCGAAGCCGGCTGCCGGACGTACGACAACACCGTGGCCAATGCGGGAACGTCGACGTCCTGTTCGGGCGCCTTCACCCCGGACGACGGCGGCTCGTCGTTCGGCGTCCCCGTCGAGGGCGACATCGATTCGCAACCGGTCCGTGCGTGGCTGGTGGACGGTACGTCCGGCACCGCGTACGTCTCACCAACGGTGTGGGCGGGGGTGCTCCCGGTGGGGCTGTCCCTCCTCCTGGCCGGTCTCCCGACGGCGGTGACGGTGAAGCACGTGCGCCGCATCCACGCACAGCGCCCTAGCGAGCCTCTTCAAGGATCAGCCCCAGAGTCGAGTGCGTGATCGACGACGACGGGTACAGCGAGCACGTCACCTGGCTCGACATCGACAAGCCGGGCCTCTGGCTAGTGCTGTGACCGGGAACGTTCGCCGGGTTGCTTGTGGTGCCGTTTGGAAATGCTTTCCCGGACCAGTGGGGAGGCGGGATGGCGAAACCGGTCCGGGTTCGCGGGCTGACCGAGCAGGAGGGCCAGAAACTCCAACACATCGTCCGGCGGGGTAGCACGAGTTCGGTTCGGTTCCGGCGGGCAATGATGCTCCTGGCTTCGGCCGGCGGGAGCACGGTCCCGGTCATAGCCCGCCTGGTCCAGGCGGACGAGGACACCGTGCGCGACGTGATCCACAAGTTCAACGAGATCGGGCTCGCATGCCTGGACCCTCGCTGGGCGGGAGGCCGTCCCCGCCTTCTCGATCGTGACGACGAGGACTTCGTCGTCCGGACGGCCACCACCCGCCCGACCGTCCTGGGCAAGCCCTTCACCCGCTGGTCGATCCGCAAGCTCGCCGATCACCTGCGACGCAACCGTGCCCGCCCCGTCCTCATCGGCCGGGAGGCCCTGCGGTGCTTACTCGGCCGCCGTGGGATCTCCTTCCAGCGCACGAAGACCCGGAAGGAGTCCCCTGATGTGGACTTCGACGTCAAGCTGGCCCGGATCGAGTACGCGATCAATGAGCGGCCGGACCGCACTTTCGCGTTCGACGAGTTCGGACCGTTGGGAATCCGCCCCACCGCGGGCTCCTGCTGGGCCGAGCAGACCCGGCCCGACCGCTTGCCGGCCACCTACCGGCGCACCCACGGAATCACTTACTTCCACGGCTGCTACTCCGTTGGCGACGACCAGATGTGGGGAACCAATCGGCTCCGCAAAGGCATCGACCACACCTGGGCCGCCCTGAGAACGATCCGCGCGGCCCGCCCGGACGGCGCCCCGATCTACGTGATCCTCGACAACCTCTCCGCCCACCTCAACTGGAGAGTCCGCAGGTGGGCCACCCACAACAAGGTCGAGCTGTGCTTCACTCCGACCTACGCCTCCTGGGCCAACCCCATCGAGGCGCACTTCGGACCACTACGGCAGTTCACCCTGGCCAACTCGAACCATCCCAACCACACCGTCCAGACCAGGGCCCTGCACGCCTACCTGCGCTGGCGCAACAAGAACGCCCGCCACCCCGACGTCCTCGCAGCACAACGACGCGAACGCGCCCGCATCCGATGCGAGAAAGGGCTCCGATGGGGCGGACGGCCGCTGATGGCGGCCTGACCCTTCACAGACGCCAGGGTCACTCAGTCTCGACGTCGGCCGGGCGCCGGTGCCCGCAGTCGATCTCGTCGCCGGCGACATCCGTGACATATCCGTGGACCCCGTTGAAATGCACGGTTACAGAACCTGGCCGGTAGTCCACCTGGAAGGGCTCGTTGCCGAGTGTCGTCCCCGGCCAGGGATCGCCTTCGGTGGAGCCGACCGTCCAGACGACAAAGGTCTCACCGGGACGGAGCCAGTGGTCACTCCCGTAGCACTCCAGGACCAACTCCAACAGCTCGGCACCGTTGTTCCGAACGCGTAGCCGTGCCACCGGTGCAGCCTGTGCTGTCACTGTTCCTCCATCACCAACCGACCCTCCTGCCCCAGCAGAGTACGCAAGTGACTCCTCAGCGGAACCGGCGAACCTTTCCGGTCACAGCACTAGCCCGGCGTATCCGGTCAGCGGTAGGGGCTCCAGCGTCCACAGCGGGCCATCAATCTGCGGGCGGCGTCTTCGTCGAGACCCAGGGCGGTAGCGGCTTGTTTGGTGTCGAGCTCGCCCGCGGTGCCGCGGGCGGAGCTGGAGGCGGAGCTGGCCGCCGAGGCGGTCCGCCGGCCCCCGCCTCCGCCGCCGGACTGGAAGCTCGAATCCATCCGGACCGGGGCCGGACCGAAGGCTCTGCGCGTCCACGTCGGGGATTGCGCGATGAGCGGCGGCAAGCCCCTCGGCCGTAAGGAGGCCCGCCGGATGCTCTCCGAAAGCGTAGAGCCCTGCCCCTACTGCAGGCCCGGGAACGCACTCGGCATGACCGGCTGACCGCTGGCCTCCAGGCGGCGGGTACGTTCGCAGGTAAGGGGTGCGGCCCTGGCCACCAGAAGGCCGCGACGGGGGCCGCGCCCCGACCCGTGTCCCGGAGCCGGACGCAGGCGTTGAGCGGTACGGCGTGGACCCCTGGCCCATCTTCCGCGGCGGCCTGCGCAAGACGGCCCTGCTCCACCGCCCGTGAGGCAGGGTCATCTCCACTCCCCCGGCAGCCTCACCATCCGAGCGCCGCCATCGGTCACCCCGCAGCTGCAGCCGGGGCCCCGCCGAACCGGGGTACGTCATCGACGGTCGCGTCCAGGCGCAGGCGCACAACCGGATCGGGTGCCGGTAACGCCGCCGCGGTCGACGGAGGTGTCGGCGCTGATCTCCGCGACGAGGTCCGGCCGGACCAGGGTGGTGTCGAGGCGTCGCGAGTGCCCCAGGCCGAGGAGAACTTCGCACCGGTCCACGGATGGCCAGGGCCGGCTGGGGTGAAATGCTCGGCAAGCGTGTGGCCGCGTCGGGGCGCAGTGGGACGGTGCGGCCGACGGGGCGGAAGCGGCCGGTCGCATCGTGGCGGCCGAGGACAAGGAGCTGAGGCCGTACGAGGGTCCCGGTGATCGCGCCGATGATCGCTTCGGTGGTGTTCCTACGTCTGATCTTGGTCCAGGCACGGTCGCGGACTCCAGGCCGGTAGCGCGGGTCCATGTTTTTCACGAGGATCCCCTCAACCCCTGACACGTTGGTCCAGTCCTCGACCACTCCCGCGCCTTGGCCACGTCCGTGGTCATCGGGCACAGCGTCCACGGCGCCGACAGTCCCCGCGCCGCGAAGAGCACCTCCAGGCGTCGGCAGCGCTCCCGGTAGGACTGACGCCGAACACCCCGAACACGCCCAGTTCGGCCAGCACCTCGATGCCCTCGAAACGGGTGAAATTTCTGCCCTTCGACCGCTGCTGAAGCCTGTGGGGCTATGACGTGAGATAAACAATGGCGGCGCCGCACAGAAGGCTTTGGGGCGCCGCCCGTGTTTATCTAAGTG
>NZ_JBHWVV010000022.1:0-135135 GCF_042736715.1 Streptomyces sp. NPDC060049 | reverse complement strand
CCGCCGGCCCCGCCCCGAAACGGGTGGCGGGCCGGCGGGGGCCGTTTCGCGTGCGGGATCCGCTAGCGGGAGGGCCGCAGGGTCGCCGCGAGGTGGGAGGCCGCCGACGCGAGGTGGGTGCGGGCCTCGGCGAGCTGGGCCGGGCTGACCCCGTGGTCGCGGGCCGCGTCGCGGACGTCGTCGCGGAAGCGGTCCAGCAGCCGGTCGAGGTCACGGGCCGAATCACCGGTCGCGGTCATGTCCCGCGCCCAGTCCGTGCCGTCGGCGGGGGCGGAGGCGGCCGAAGGGGCCGGGCCCTGCGAAGCGGCCGGGGCGGTCGGGGCGGTCGGGGCGGTCGGGGCGGTCGGCGTCGCAGAGGTGCCCGCCATGGAACCGCCGAGCCAGGCTCCCGCCAGATTGCTCAGGACGCCGCCCGACTTCACGAACTGCTCCTGCAGCTGGCCGGCGATGCGCTGGACCTCCTCGCGGGCACGTTCCTGCGCCTCCTTGGCCTGGCGGCGGGCGGTCTGCGCCTCCTCGCGGGCCCGGCGGCTCTCGTCCTTCGCCCGGCGCGCCTGCTCCTTCCACTCCGCCTTGGCCTTGCGGAGCTCCTCCTTGGCCGCCTTCCAGGACTCGTCCTCCACCCGCGTGGCCGAGGCGTCGGCCGCGGCCCGCAGCTCGCGCCGCAGCTCGCCCGCCGCGCCGCTCACGTCCGCGCGGATCTCGGCGGCCAGTTCGGAGACGGAGTCGCGGATCTCCAGCTCCAGGTCGGCCAGTTCGCCGCCGCGGTCGGCCAGTTCGGCGCGGCCCGCCTCGGTGATCGAGTACACCTTGCGCCCGCCTTCGGTCGCATGCGTGACCAGGCCCTCGGACTCCAGCTTGGCCAAGCGCGGGTACACCGTGCCCGCGGAGGGCGCGTACAGCCCCTGGAAGCGCTCCTCCAGCAGCCGGATCACCTCGTACCCGTGGCGCGGAGCCTCGTCGAGCAGCTTGAGGAGGTAGAGGCGGAGGCGGCCGTGGGCGAAGACGGGCGGCATGTCAGAGCACCTTCTTGTCGAGCGCGAGGGGAGCGGCCGGGGGCTGCGCGGCCGGGCGGCGCAGCAGGGCGATGGAGCCGGAGACGGTCGTGGCCCGCAGGGTGCCGGTGCCGGCGCCCAGGGTGCCGGTGATCCGCTTGGAGCCCAGCTGGCCGGAGACGCGCAGGTCCTCGAAGGCGTTGGAGACGCCCCCGGTGGCGGTGTTCGCCTCGACCCGGGCGTCGGCCGGGTGCGGGAGGCGGATGGCGACCTGCCCGGAGACGGAGTTGAGGAAGATGTCGACCGGGTGCGGCTCCGGCCGGTCGTCCTGGGCCAGGTCGATGAGCATGTCGCCGCTGACGGAGTCCGCCCGTACGGTGCCGCCCGCGCCGTCGACGATGGTCAGCCCGCCCGATACGGAGTGGAAGCCGAGCTCGCCGGTGACGGACTGGGCCTCGACGCTGCCGGAGACGGTGTGCGCCTTGACCCTGCCGGACAGGCCGACGAGCGTGGCGTCGCCGGAGACGCCCTGGATGTCGGTGCCGCCGTCGACGCCGGAGACGAAGGCGGTGGCGCTGAAGGTGGCCAGCTGCACGTGGGTGGCGGCGGGGACCGTCAGGGTGACGGTCGCGCTGCGCTCCCACGCCTTGCGGCCGGAGTCGGAGGTGGACCAGGCCTTCCACGGCTTGCCCTCGAACCACTTCTTGAAGCCCTGGGAACCGTTCCAGGGGAGGTCTTCGTAGGAAACGGTGAGGGTGCCGCCCTCCTGGACCACGAACAGGGGCGGTCCGTCGACCCCGGCCACCTCGAGGCGGGCCGGCCCCTCGTCGGCGGCGACGACATTGACCGTGCCCCCGACCACGCGGACGCGGACCTCGCTCACCGGCTCCTCGAAGGTGAGCTTCTGCGGTTCGGCGACCGACCACGTCTTCTGCGCTGCCTCTGCCATGGTGCTGCTCCTCCTCGGCGTACGTGCTCGGACCGGATCCGCCGAGTCCTGGACCGCCGATGCGACCGATGATGCGACCGACGACCTGAGACCGACTGACGACGCACGCAACATATCGCGTCTTCTGGCTAACACGATATATCGCGGTTGGGGGAAGTCAAGGGCGTGGGGAAAGTGCCGAAATCATCGCTTTGAGGGGATGCGGTCGCACCGGGGGCATGCCGGTCGCCCCGGACCCGCGCGGGGCGGAGCCCGCCGGGTCCCGGGGAGGCGCCGCGGACGGCGGCGAGGGGTTCGTGGCGACGTGCCCGTGGGAGGAGGTCCGGCGGTCGGACCGCGCTCCGGCAGGCTCCTGACGGCCCGCGGCGGAGGGCGGGCGGGCGGACCGGTTCGGCCCCGCCGCCGGGTCCGTGGCGGCCCGCGGCCTACGCGGAAGGCGGGGGCCGCCCGACGCCCGGCCGGACCCGGCCGGCGGGGAACACCCCGGCCGGCCCGGCCGGCCCGGCGGAGCCTTCGACGGCCGGGGCGCAGGCCGGACGCGGTCCGGGCCGGGCCGGTCCTACGCCGCCAGCAGCGGGCTCGCGTGCCGGTGCAGCCAGGCCCGGTACGGCGGGGTCCGCAGGGCGGCTTCACGGTAGGCCGCGCGGAGGTCCTCGAACACCTCCGCATGGGCCCCCGGGCGGGTCGCGAGGAGGAGGCGGACGGCGAGCGGATCCCCCGAGAGCGGCCTGATCGCCATGTCCTCGCGCGGCCCGGAGGTGGGCTGGCAGGGGGCGACGGCCTCGCCGGAGATGATCAGCGAGGTGGCGGTGTGGTAGTCGGCGTGCAAGAGGGGCGGGTCGAGACCGGCGCACGCGAAGACCCGGCGCAGGCCGGCCCACTCGCCGTCCACCGAGGGGTCCACGGTCCAGCGGTCGGCGGCCAGGTCCCGCAGCTCCACCACGGGCCGGGCCGCGGCCGGATGGTCCCGGGCCATGGACACGAACTGCGGCTCGCGCTCCATCAGCACCCGCAGCTCCAGGCCGGCCGGGACCCGTAGCGGACTGCCCTCCACCTCGTGCACGAACGCCACGTCGAGCTGTCCCGACGCGGCCATCCGCAGCAGCGCGTTGGCCGAGACGTCCACCACGAGGTCCGTCTCCGTGTCGGGCATCCGCCGGTGCAGGCGCCGCAGCCAGCCCGGCAGGGCGCGGCTGGCCGTCGAGCCGATCCGCAGCCGCGGTCCGTGGGACTGCGCCCGCGCCTCGGCGACGAGGGCGGCCATCTCGGCGAGGAGGGGCCGCGCCCGCCCGAGTACGGTGCGCCCGAAGGGAGTCGGCCGGCAGCCGGTGCGCTCGCGCAGGAACAGCTCCCCTTCCAGGGCGCGTTCGATGCGGCGCAGCTGGGTCGTCAGCGAGGGCTGGCTCACGCCGAGTTGCCGGGCGGCCTTGTGCAGGCTGCCGGCGTCGGCGATGGCGCACAGGGCGCGCAGGTGCCTGACCTCAAGCTCCATGCCCCCGAGGGTAGGCCGCGCCGAGCTCACCGCACCAGCCACCGGGGTGCCCCCGAATCCCGCCAATCTCAGGGGAGTTGGCCTGTCGCAAACTCCCCGATAGGGCGGCGTTATCGGGGACTGACATCATCCGCCGGCCGCTCCCGCTCCCGCAGACTCCGGATCCGAACGACCACCCACCCCCCCACACCGGATGAGCAGGAGTCCCCCACATGCGTCACTCCCGCAAGACCACCCTGTCCGCGGTCGGCCTCGGCGTCGCCGCCGTCCTCGGCGCCGTCGTCCCGGCGGCCGGAGCCTCCGCCGCCCCCGCCGCGGGCAGCCCGAGCTCGTACGCCGCGTACGAGCGCTCCCAGGAGAACCAGGCCGCGAACCGCGCCTTCTTCGAGGCCGTCCAGCGCTCGGTGGCCGAGCAGCGCGCCGCGAACCCGGGCCTGGCGGCCGTGACCGTCACCTACAACACGCGCAACGCGCCGAGCTTCCGCAGCCAGATATCCCGTTCCACACAGATCTGGAACAGCTCGGTGGCCAACGTCAAGCTGCAGGAGGTCTCCTCGGGCGGGAACTTCTCCTACCGCGAGGGCAACGACTCGCGGGGCTCCTACGCGAGCACGGACGGCCACGGCCGGGGCTACATCTTCCTCGACTACCGGCAGAACCAGCAGTACAACTCCACCCGGGTGACCGCGCACGAGACCGGCCACGTGCTCGGCCTGCCGGACCACTACTCGGGCCCGTGCAGCGAGCTGATGTCGGGCGGCGGCCCCGGCACGTCCTGCCAGAACGCCACGCCGAACTCGGCGGAGCGTTCGCGCGTCAACCAGCTCTGGGCCAACGGCCTCGTCGCGTCGGGTCTGGACGCGAAGGGCTGACCTAGACCTCCGGTGGTGCGAACCGTGTGCAGTCCGGGTTCCTGCAGGGGGCCGGGCTCCATTCCGGTACGTAGATCCCGAGGGATTTGCGGCGCCTGACCACCGTCTCGACGGGGTTGCCGCAGGCCGGACACGTCTGCTGGTCGTGTCCGGCCCGCGGGGCGATCGTGCCGCTCTCACGCTGGTGCTGCTCCTCGCCTGCCATACCTCCACGGTAGGCCGCTTCGGCCCGAAACGGGCGGAAGCGGCCTACCGGCCGTAGAGGCCCGGCGCACCCGAGGTGTCAGCGCTTGACCGCGTACGAGGTGATGACCTGGCCGCCGCCGAGGACCGTGGCGCCGGTCAGCTCCAGCGGGCGGACCCCGAAGCCGGCCCGCGACATCGGCATGCCGGTGCCCGCGAGGACGGGATAGGTCTTGACCACGTACTCGTCGATCTCGTCGATCAGCTGGGTGGCCAGGTCCGCCCCGCCGCACAGCCAGATGCCGAGCCCGTCACGGGCCTTCAGCTCGCGCACGCGGGCGGCGATGTCGCCGCTGAGGAGCGTGACGCCCGGGTCGGGGGCGGTGGTGAGGGAGCGCGAGATCACGTACTGCTCGCGCAGGTGCCCGTAGGGGCTGACCTCGCCCGCCTTGAGGCCCGGCTCGTAGGTGCCCCTGCCCATGAGGACCGCGTCGAAGCGCTTCGAGGGGGCGTCGGCGATGCCGAGCTGGACGCGCCCCTGGGCGGAGATCGTCTCGGGGTACTCCGCCTTCAAGTGGTCGATGAACTCGCGGTCCAGGTATCCGTAGAAGAACTCGCCGTCTCCGTCGGGGGCTCCGATGAACCCGTCGACCGTGGTGGCGATGAAGTACGTGAGCTTGCGCAAGCGATTCTCTTCCGTTCGACAGTGCACCCCCATCAGGGCACGTCGGTTAAAGTACTTCAACTGAAGTGGTATGGCAAGGGTTTACTGCGGCTTGCGCCACATCGGCCACATCAGCGGCCCGTCCGGCAGCCGCACCGCCGTACCCGTGAACTCCCACCCGAGCCGCTCGTACAGCCCCTTGCTGCGCTCGCTGCTCGCCTCCAGGTACGCCGGCAGCCCCTCGCGGTCGCACCGCTCCAGCACCGGCCGGATCAACTGCGTGCCCAGCCCCTCCCCCTGCCGGTCGGGGGCGACCGCGATCATCAGCAGGTACTCGTGCTCCTCGGCGGTCGGGTGCACCTCGCCCGTCAGCCGGCCGACGAGCTCGCACCGCTCGTTGTCCGGGTCGGCCGCCGCGCGCATCTTCGCCGGGACCTCGTCCTCGCCCTCCGGCTCGCCGGCCGGGATCCGCAGCCACAGCGCCGCCGCCGAACCGTCCGCCGCGTAGTCGATCCGACCCTCGGCCAGCGCCACGTCGACGAAGACCCCGAGGAACGTGCCGTGCACCGAGGCCCGGTGCTCCGGGTCCGGGAACACCCAGCCGCTCACCGGGTCGTCGCGGAACGCCTCGTCCAGCAGCCGCGCCACCGCGTCCCGGTCCGACTGATCCGCCCGACGTATCTCCAGCATTCCTGGCCACACCCTTCGCTCACCGGTCAACCACCGCAAGTGATCCTAGAGTTGGCCGCGGAACGACCGAAAGCCCTGTTCCGGCACCATGAGGTGCCGGAACAGGGCTTGCGTCCGCCGAGTGCCTCACGCGCTCACTGCGCGCCGGGCCACCCGCTCACTTGGTCCGCCGCGTCACGAACTCCGCCAGCGCCAGCAGTCCGCCCGCCGCACCGAGGTCGGCGACGGCCCGCGACAACTGCTGCACCGCCCGCCCCATCCGGTCGGCGGCGTGGGCCTGCGCCCAGTCCCGCCCGCCGGCCCGCTCCACGGCGTCGGCCGCCCGGGACACGTCGTCCCCGGCCATGGGGCCCGCGTACAGCTCGGCCAGCTCCCGCCCCGCCGCGGTGCCCGAGGTGAGGGCGGCCACGACCGGCAGGGACTTCTTGCGGGCGAGCAGATCGGCTCCGGCGGGCTTCCCGGTGTGCCCGGGGTCCCCCCAGATGCCGATCAGGTCGTCGATGAGCTGGAAGGCCAGGCCGGCCTCCCGCCCGAAGGCGTCCATGGCGTCGACCTCGTCCGGGCCGGCCCCCGCGTACAGCGCGCCGAGCGCGCACGCGCAGCCCAGCAGGGCCCCGGTCTTGGCCGTCGCCATGGTCAGGCACTCGTCGAGCGAGACGTGCGGCCGCTGCTCGAAGGCGCAGTCCGCCTGCTGGCCCGCGCACAGCTCGATGACGCAGGCCGCGAGCCGGGCCGAGGCCGCCGCCGAGGCGGGGTGCGGGTCCTCGGCGAGCAGTCGCAGGGCGAGCGCCAGCATGGCGTCGCCCGTGATGATCGCGTCCGGGGTCCCGAAGACCGTCCAGGCGGTGGCCCGGCCGCGTCTGCGGGCGTCCCGGTCGATGACGTCGTCGTGCAGCAGCGTGAAGTTGTGCGCCAGCTCGACGGCGACCGCGGCCCGTACCGCGCCCCCCGTACCGCCGCCCGCGCCCAGGGCCTGGGCGGCGGCGAGGACCAGGGCGGGCCGGATGGCCTTGCCGGCGCTGCCCGCGGCCGGCGTTCCGTCCTCGTGCTCCCATCCGAAGTGGTACATCGCGACGCGCCGCATCGAGCCGGGCAGGCTCTCGACGGTCCGGCGCAGTTCCGGGTTGACCGTTTCCCTTGTCCGTTCGAGCAGGGCGGCGGCTTCCTGCCCTTCGCCGGTGGTGATCGCCTCAGTGGTCGACATGGCGCGTCCGTCCCGTCCTGTCCCGGTGATCTGGTGCCGGCCTCAGCGCCAGCGGGCGATCTCGACGTTCTCCAGGACGCCGAGGGCGTCGGGCACGAGCACCGCGGCCGAGAAGTAGGCGGTGACCAGGTAGGAGATGATCGCCTGCTCGCTGATCCCCATGAACCGCACCGAGGTGCTCGGCTCGATCTCGTCCGGGATCCCCGGCTGGTGCAGGCCGATGACACCCGACTCGTCCTCGCCGGTGCGCATGCACAGGATGGACGTCGTGCGGGCGTCGCTGATCGGGATCTTGTTGGAGGGGAACATCGGGACCCCGCGCCAGGACGGAACCCGGTGCCCGCCGATCTCGACCGACTCCGGGTACAGCCCGCGCCTGTTGCACTCGCGGCCGAAGGCGGCGATGGCCTTGGGGTGCGCCAGGAAGAACTTGGAGCCGCGCCGCATGCTGAGCAGCTGGTCCATGTCGTCCGGGCTGGGCGCGCCGTCGTGGGGCTGGATGCGCTGGTCGTAGTCGGCGTTGTGCAGGAGGCCGAAGTCGCGGTTGTTGAGCATCTCGTGCTCCTGGCGCTCGCGCAGCGCCTCGACCGTGAGCCGCAACTGCTGCTCGGTCTGGTTCATCGGCTGGTTGTACAGGTCGGCGACGCGGGTGTGGACCCGCAGGACCGTTTGTGCAATGGAGAGTTCGTACTCGCGCGGGCGGGCGTCGTAGTCCACGAAGGTGCCGGGCAGCACGGCCTCGCCCTGGTGGCCGGCGGAGAGGTCGATGGCGGCTTCGCCGTACTTGTTGGTGTGCTGCTCGGGCAGGTCCCGTACGGAGTCCACGTGCGCCCGCAGCGAGTCGACCCGGTCGGCGAGGATCTGGAAGTCCTGGCGCGTCAGGACGAGCGCGGTGCCGGCGGTGGCGGCGCGGGCGGTGTACTCCCAGATGGCCTCCTCGTCGACGAGGGCGTCCTCGCCGAAGTAGGCACCGTCGGCGACGGTCCGCAGGACGGCGTCGTCACCGTAGGGGCCGGTGCCGATCTGGTCGACGCGGCCGTGGGCGAGCAGGAACACCTTGTCGGAGGGGCTGCCGAAGGAGGTGAGCTCCTGGCCCGCCTCGAAGTCGATCTGGTGGCAGCGCGCGGCCAGTTCGGTCAGGACGTCGAGGTCGTCGTACGCGCGCAGGAGCGGGAGCTCGCCGAGCTCCGCGGGGATCACCTGCACCTGCGTGCCGGTCTTGATGAATTCCACGCGTCCGTCGCCGACCGAGTAGCTCAGCCGCCGGTTGACCCGGTACGTGCCGCCCTGCACGGACACCCAGGGGAGCATCTTCAGGAGCCACCGCGAGGTGATCTCCTGCATCTGCGGCGCGGACTTGGTCGTGGTTGCCAAGTTCCGCGCGGCCGATGTGCCCAGACTGCGCTGCGGTGCCTGGGTCTCGGATTCGGAACCTGCCTGGACCGACATGTATTTCCCTTTCGATCACTCCATTGATCTGCGGGACGGAAGCCTTCCAGTACGAACCGTGATCGGACCATTACACAAAAGGGTGGGACTACTCCGTCCGAGGATGGGCATCGGGCTCCGGACCCTCCTCGGAGCCCCCTGGACCCCATGGGTTTCAGCCACCCCCGGTGCGCGGCCCCTTTGAATTTGCACGCGAGATGCAAGTTTTCTACGGTGGACCCATGCGGCTGACCCGATTCACCGACCTGGCGCTGCGCGTACTGATGCGCCTGGCCGTCGAGCAGACGGACCTCCCCACGACGCGCTCGGTGGCGGCGACCATGGAGGTCCCGTACACCCACACCGCCAAAGCGGTCGCCAAGCTGCAGCATCTCGGCCTGGTCGAAGCCCGTCGCGGGCGCGGCGGCGGGCTCGCCCTGACCTCCGCCGGGCGTGCGGCGTCCGTGGGCTTCGTGATCCGCGAGCTGGAGGGCGCCGGCGACGTCGTGGACTGCGACGGCGCCGCCCCCTGCCCGCTGCGCGGCGCCTGCGTGCTGCGCGGAGCGCTGCGCCGGGCCCAGGAGGCCTTTTTCGCCTCGCTGGACCCGCTGACGGTGAACGACCTGGTCGCGGCGCCGACCGGCCCGCTCCTGCTGGGCATTTCGGGCAGATCGCCGGGGGCCGGCGGGTCCTGACGGCAGGCCTGCCCGCGGGTCCGGATGGCCGGTTCGCGCCGACCGGACGGCCCGCCCCACCCGGACCTCACCGCACCTCGAACAGAAGTCCGCACCACGCGAGACGCCTGTACATCCGTTTCCACAAATACGCATCTCACATACCAATTCACGACCCACCCCGAGGAGTCCACCCGATGCTTTCCGAGAAGTCGACCGCGACCGTACGAGCCACACTCCCCGCCGTCGGCGCGGCGATCGGCGACATCACGGAGCTCTTCTACGAGAAGCTCTTCGCGGCCCACCCCGAGCTGCTCCGCGACCTCTTCAACCGCGGCAACCAGAACTCCGGCCTCCAGAAGCAGGCCCTCGCCGGCTCCATCGCCGCCTTCGCGACCCGCCTCGTCGAGCACCCGGACACCCGACCCGACGTGATGCTGGGCCGCATAGCCCACAAGCACGCCTCGCTCGGCGTCACCCGCGAGCAGTACCCGGTGGTCCACGAGCACCTCTTCGAGGCCATCGCCGAGATCCTCGGCGATGCCGTCACCCCGGAGGTGGCCGAGGCCTGGGACGAGGTCTACTGGCTGATGGCGAACGCCCTCGCCACCATCGAGGAGCGCCTCTACGCCGGCCGGCGGATCGCCGCCGGCGACGTGTGGCGCACCTGGACGGTCGCCGCCCGCGTCGAGGAGACCGCGGACTGCACGACCTTCCACCTCACCCCGGCCGACGGCGCGCCCGCGCCCGGCTTCACGCCCGGCCAGTACGTCTCCGTCCAGGTCGAACTCCCCGACGGCGCTCGCCAGATCCGCCAGTACAGCCTGTCCAGCGCCCCCGGATCACCGGTCCGCTCGATCACCGTCAAGCGGGTGCACGGCCCGGCCGCCGCCGGCCCCGACGGCGAGGTCTCCCACCACTTGCACACCGAGGTCCGCACCGGGGACACCCTGCGCGTCTCCGCCCCCTACGGCGACCTCGTGCTCCAGGACACGGCCGCGCCGGTGGTCCTCGCCTCGGCCGGCATCGGCTGCACCCCGATGCTGTCGATGCTGGAGCACCTCGCCGACGTGGCGCACGCGGCCCCGGTGACCGTCCTGCACGCCGACCGCTCCCCCGCCGACCACGCCCTGCGCGCGGACCACCGGGCGCTGACCCACAAGCTCCCGGACGCCGAGGCGCACTTCTGGTACGAGGCCGGGGCGGAGCCGGGCGACCGCGAGGGCCGGCTCGACCTGGGCGACGTGCCCGTCGCCCCGGGCACCAAGGCGTACCTGTGCGGGCCGCTCCCCTTCATGCGGGCGGCGCGCGAGCAGCTGATCGCCAAGGGCGTGGCGCCGGCGGACATCAACTACGAGGTGTTCGGCCCCGACCTGTGGCTCGCCTCCGCGTAACGCGCGCCGTGCCACGCGCCCTTGCGGCGGATTGACTGCCTCCACTACACCGGTGTGTGACGATCCCCTCACGCACAGTCAAGGAGGCGGCCATGTCCGCACCCCTGTCCGCCGACCGGTTCATCAGCGTCCTGCGGGCCGAGGGCCTCACCGTCGTCCAAGTCGGCCAGTGGCGCACCCACAACCGCAACCACAAGGGCCCCTGGGGCCCTGTGCACGGGGTGGTGCTCCACCACACCGTCACGCACGGGACGGCGTACACCGTCCGCCTCTGCCGGGACGGCGACCAGGCCCTCCCCGGCCCGCTCTGCCACGGCGTGATCACCAAGGACGGCCGGGTCCACCTCGTGGGTTACGGCCGCGCCAACCACGCCGGCGCGGGCGACTCCGACGTCCTGGCGGCGGTGATCGCGGAGAAGCGCCTCCCCCCGGACCGCCAGGCCGACACCGACGGCAACCGGCACTTCTACGGCTTCGAATGCGAGAACCTCGGCGACGGCGAGGACCCCTGGCCGCCGGCCCAGATCGAAGCGATGGCCCGCGCGTCGGCCGCCCTGTGCCGCGCCCACGGCTGGTCGGCCCGCTCCGTCATCGGCCACCTCGAATGGCAGCCGGGCAAGATCGACCCGAAGGGCTTCACCATGTCCTCGATGCGCGACCGCATCGAGGAACGCCTGAAATGACCCCCGCCGGGGCCCGCGGGCACGGCGGGAGGGGCGCGGCACACAATGGGGGCGTGAAGCGTCCAGTCGAGCCCGACCCGATCCTGCGGCCCCGTCCGGCCTCTGCGCTGCAGGAGGCGCGCGACGAGCGGTTCGAGCGGCACGGGGTGCGGCTGCTCCTCAAGCGGGACGACCTGGTCCATCCGGAGCTGCCCGGCAACAAGTGGCGCAAGCTCGCACCGAATCTGCGGGCCGCCGTCGCGGACGGCCGTACCGCTCTCGTGACCTTCGGCGGGGCCTACTCCAACCACCTGCGGGCCACCGCCGCCGCGGGCCGGCTGCTGGGGCTGGAGACGGTCGGGATCGTACGGGGCGACGAGCTCGCCGGGCTCCCGCTGAACGACTCGCTGGCCCGGTGCGCGGCGGACGGCATGCGGCTGCACTTCGTGACGCGCTCCGCCTACCGGGACAAGGCCGGGCTGCCGGCGCGGGCGGGTGCGGGGGACGCCTTCGTCATCCCCGAGGGCGGCAGCAACGCGCTCGCGGTACGGGGCTGCGCCGAGCTGGGGCACGAACTGCGGGGGACGTGCGACGTGGTCGCGCTGGCCTGCGGTACCGGCGGGACGCTGGCCGGGCTCGCGGCGGGGCTCGCCGCGGGCCAGCGCGCGGTGGGCGTCCCCGTGGTCGGGGGCGGCTTCCTGGAAGCGGAGATACGTTCGCTCCAGGCGGCGGCCTTCGGCGGCCCGGCGGGCGACTGGTCACTGGCCGACGGCTTCGCGCACGGCGGCTACGCCCGTGTCCCGGACGCCCTGGAGGCCTTCGCCGCGGACTTCGAGTCCCGTCACGGCCTGCCGGTCGAGCGGATCTACGTGGCGAAGCTCCTCTGGGCCCTGCTCGCCCTGACCCGCGCCGGCGCCTTCCCCCGGGGCACCACGCTGACGGCGGTCGTCACGGGCCGCCCGTAACCCACCCGTCGGCGGCCACCCGGGGGCCGGCCGCTACCCGGACTCCTCCCGGTAGGCCGCCGCTTCCTCCAGGTCCAGGCGGCGCAACAGGACCCGGAGCATCTCGTCGTCGATGCGGCGCGCGTCCCGCAGGGACACGAAGACCTCCCGCTCCGCCGCGATCATCTCGCCGGCGAGCCGGCGGTACACGTCGTCCGCCGACTCGCCGGTCACCGCGTTGACCTCCCCCAGCCGCTCCCAGACCGCGTTGCGCCTGCGCTCCAGTACCGTCCGCAGCCGGTCCGCCAGCGGCGGCGGGAGCGCGTTCGCCGGTGAGGCCAGCAGCTCCGTCAGTCGCTCGTCCGCCGCCCGCGAGGCCTCGCTCTGGGCCTGGGCCTCCGCAAGGGTCTCGGCGTGCACGTCCCGGGCGGGCAGGCGCAGCAGGCGGATCAGCGGCGGGAGCGTCAGGCCCTGGACGACCAGCGTGCCGATGACCGTCGTGAACGTCAGGAACAGGATCAGGTTGCGGTGCGGCACGCCCATCGGCACGGAGAAGGCGATCGCCAGCGAGACCACGCCGCGCATCCCGGCCCATCCGACGACGACCGGCCCCTTCCAGTTCGTCCCGGGCTCCCGCTCCCGGATCCGCCGCGAGAGGCGCCGGGGCAGGAACGTCGCCGGGAAGACCCATGCGAAGCGGGCCGCCACCACGACCGCGAAGACCGCCAGCGCATAGCCGGCCGCGGCGAGGCCCTCGTACTCGCCCAGCCCCTTCAGCACCACGGGCAGCTGGAGTCCGATGAGCGCGAAGACCACCGACTCCAGTACGAAAGCGACCATCTTCCACACCGCCTCCTCCTGGAGCCGGGTCGCGAAGTCGACCTGCCAGTTCCGGTGCCCCAGGTACAGCGCGACCACCACGACCGCCAGGACGCCCGAGGCGTGCACCCGCTCGGCGGCCGCGTAGGCCACGAAGGGGATCAGCAGCGACAGCGTGTTCTGCAGGAGGGGCTCGCGCAGCCGCTTGCGCAGTACGTGGATCGGCACCATCAGCAGCAGGCCCATCCCCACGCCGCCCACCGAGGCCAGCAGGAACTCCGCGATCCCGCCCGCCCAGCCGGCGCTCGCGCCGACCGCCGCCGCCACCGCGACGTTGTACGCGGTGATCGCGGTGGCGTCGTTGACCAGGGACTCGCCCTGCAGGATGGTCGTGATCCGGTTCGGCAGGCCGAGCTTGCGCGCGATGGCCGTCGCCGCGACCGCGTCGGGCGGGGCGACGACCGCGCCCAGCACCAGCGCCACCGGCAGCGGCAGCCCTGGTACGAGCAGGTAGGCCGCGTATCCGACGACGAGCGTCGCGAAGAGCACATAGCCCACCGAGAGCAGCGCCACGGGCCGCATGTTCGCCCGCAGGTCGAGGTACGAGCTGTCCATCGCGGCCGTGTACAGCAGCGGCGGGAGCAGCAGGGGCAGCACGATGTGCGGGTCGAGCGCGTACGGGGGCACGCCCGGCACATAGGCCGCGACGAGCCCGGCGGCGACCAGCAGCAGCGGGGCCGGCACCGGGGTGCGGCGGGCGAGGCCCGCGACGATCGCACAGCCGGCGACCAGCGCCACCAGCGGCAATACTTCCATCGAAGATCACCCTCGTCCGATTCGAATCGCCCTCGCGCGCCCGCGCCTCAGTACGCTGGCCATCATGAGCGAGTGCACCCACGTTCCCGAACTGCCGCGCCCCGAGCCCATCCCGCTTGCCCAGACCTGCCCCGAATGTCTGGCGCTCGGCAGCCATCCCGTGCAGCTGCGGATGTGCCTGGGGTGCGGGCACGTCGCCTGCTGCGATTCCTCCCCCCACCGGCACGCCACGGCGCACCACCGGGAGACCGGCCATCCGGTGATGCGCAGCTTCGAACCGGGCGAGACCTGGCGATGGTGTTTTGTCGACGGTTCGATCGTCTGAAGCGGGGTAGGTCAATCCTCCGCCGGTTCCCCTGATTTGAGCCGCGCAGACCCCTAGCCACTGTGCGTACCGATGGGCTTACCATCGGTCACTGGGCGCAGGCAAGGCCGCTCGGCCAGCTATGTTCGACGGGGCCTCGCACTCTCGAGCGGGGGGCCGCGACACGATCGCCCGGATCGCGATAGCGTCACCGGCGAACAGAGCTCGTACCACCTTGGAGGTGAGGGTGTCCCAGATCGCAGGCGAGCCCGGGACCCAGGACTTCGTGGAAGTCCGGCTGCCCGCTGCGGGTGCCTACCTGTCTGTGCTGCGGACGGCCACGGCCGGCCTCGCGGCACGTTTGGACTTCACCCTCGACGAGATCGAGGACCTCCGCATCGCGGTGGACGAGGCCTGCGCGATCCTGCTCCAGCAGGCCGTGCCGGGCTCCGTCCTCAGCTGCGTCTTCCGGCTGGTGGACGATTCGCTGGAGGTGACCGTCTCCGCCCCGACCACTGACGGCCGGGCCCCGGAGCGGGACACGTTCGCGTGGACGGTCCTCTCGGCGCTGGCCGGGAAGGTCGAGGCCACGGTCGAGGAGAACAAGACGGTGAGCATCAGCCTCTACAAACAGCGCGGCGCGGGACCAGGCCCGGCGTGAGCGGCGGGGAGGTCCCGGTGTGGGGCGGGGATCGGCCCCGGGTACGGCACGAGGTCGACGGCGGAATTCCGGAGCAGCAGCACGCCCGGCCGCACCCGGCTGACACGGATGCGGAAGACGGCTTTTTGGACTCGGCGGAGCGACGGGCGGGCCCTGTGAGCGAGAACCAGCACGACCAACCACTGCCGGTCCAGCCACCGGGGGCCGCTGCCACGGCCCCGCCGGCCCCGGCCCCGGACACACCGGGGGCCCCCGCGGCCCCGGTGTTCACCGCGCCGGCGCCACTGCCGGATCCGCGCGACCGCAGTGGCGCGCGGGCCCTGTTCATCGAGCTGCGGGCGCTGCCCGACGGCTCGCCGGAGAAGGCCGAGCTGCGCAACCGTCTCGTACGGATGCACCTGCCGCTGGTCGAGCACCTGGCGCGGCGCTTCCGCAACCGTGGCGAGCCGCTGGACGACCTGACGCAGGTCGCCACCATCGGCCTGATCAAGTCGGTGGACCGGTTCGACCCGGACCGCGGGGTCGAGTTCTCCACGTACGCCACGCCCACGGTGGTCGGCGAGATCAAGCGCCACTTCCGCGACAAGGGCTGGGCGGTACGGGTCCCCCGGCGTCTGCAGGAGCTACGGCTCTCGCTGACCACGGCGACGGCGGAACTGTCCCAGCAGCACGGCCGCTCCCCCACGGTGCACGAGCTGGCCGAGCGGCTGGGGATCTCCGAGGAGGAGGTGCTGGAGGGACTGGAATCGGCCAATGCCTACAGCACGCTCTCCCTGGACGTCCCGGACACCGACGACGAGTCGCCGGCGGTCGCGGACACCCTGGGCTCGGAGGACGAGGCGCTGGAGGGGGTCGAGTACCGCGAGTCCCTCAAGCCGCTGCTGGAGGGACTGCCGCCGCGGGAGAAGCGGATCCTGCTGCTGCGGTTCTTCGGCAACATGACCCAGTCGCAGATCGCGCAGGAGGTGGGCATCTCGCAGATGCACGTCTCGCGGCTGCTGGCCCGCACCCTGGCCCAGCTCCGCGAGAAGCTCCTGGTCGAGGAGTAGGCCCGGGAGGGGTCAGGCCGGAGACGGCCTAGCGGGCCTCTTCCCCGGAGTCGAAGCCCAGCGCCTCGGTGGCCGTCGGATTCAGCAGGAGTCCCACGACGGCCACCGCGGCCACGGCGAGGGCCGCGGCGGCGGCGGCCACCGCGCCGCCGGAGCTCCACAGCGTCCAGGCCACCGGCAGGGCGAGCAGCTGGGTGATCAGGGTCGGGCCGCGGCTCCAGCGGCGGCCCAGGCGCAGGCCGTGCGCCGCGACCAGCGGCAGTGCGGCCATCAGGAGCAGGGTGATCCCGCCCGTCTCGGCCTGCCGCGGGGAGTCGGCGTCGCCGGCGATGCCGACGTACAGCAAGTAGACGCCGAGGCCGGCCAGGGCCAGTCCCTCCAGCGCGGTGAGCGCGGCGGCCGCGATGAGCCGGCGGGGCGGCGCGGTGGGTGTGGCGGGCGGGGTGGGGCTGGGCTTCGTACTCACCCCAGCAGGGTAGCCGCGGGCCGCGCGACGCCGGAGGGGACGGCCAGTATGGGCCGCCTGTGAACGGGTCGGTAGGCTGACGCCCATGCGTGCACTTCTCGTGGCCAACCCAGCAGCGACGACCACCAGTGCGCGCACGCGCGACGTCCTGACCCATGCCCTGGCCAGCGAGATGAAGCTGGAGGCCGTCACCACCGAGTACCGCGGCCACGCCCGGGACCTGGGGCGCAGGGCGGCCGAGACCGGTGTCGACCTGGTGGTGGCGCTGGGCGGTGACGGCACCGTCAACGAAGTGGTCAACGGGCTGCTGCACGAGGGACCCGACCCGGAGCGGCTCCCGGGCCTCGCCGTGGTCCCCGGCGGTTCCACCAATGTGTTCGCCCGCGCGCTCGGCCTGCCCAACGACGCGGTCGAGGCGACCGGCGCCCTGCTGGACGCGCTGCGGGAGCAGCGCGAGCGGACGGTGGGCCTGGGGCTGGCGGCAGGTACCCCGGGGACCGAGGACGAGTCGGTGCCGGCGCGCTGGTTCACCTTCTGCGCGGGCTTCGGCTTCGACGCGGGCGTGGTGGGCCGGGTCGAACAGCAGCGCGAACGGGGTAAGCGTTCGACGCACGCCCTGTATGTACGACAGCTGATGCGCCAGTTCTGGGAAGAGCCCAACCGGAGGCACGGTACGGTCACGCTGGAGCGCCCCGGCGCGGATCCGGTGACGAACCTGGTGCTGTCGATAGTGTGCAACACCTCACCGTGGACGTACCTGGGCAATCGCCCGCTTTACGCCTCACCGGAGGCGTCGTTCGATACCGCACTTGACGTATTGGCGCTCGACCGTTTGTCAACTCCGGCGGTCGCGCGCTACGCGACACAGCTCCTGACCTCGACTCCTGAGCGCGGCCCGCACGGCAAGCATGCGGTGTCTCTGCACGATCTGACGGACTTCACCTTGCATTCGAAGGTTCCGCTTCCGTTCCAGATGGACGGAGACCACCTCGGCCTGCGCACCAGCGTTCGGTTCACAGGCGTACGTCGTGCACTGCGTGTGATTGTGTGAGCGGAAGGGCCTTAAGGCCTTTCACTCGAACGTTTACACGCCGGTCCACCCCCACGAAGTAGGGCTGTGACCTAGTAGACACCGACGAATCAAAAAAAACTTTCCGGAAGGGGTTGTATCCCCGTCCGAGGTTTGCGAATCTCTACATGGCGATCGGGACAGCCCGCAGAACCCGGCACCCACACAGACCGCCAGAACCCCTCCACGAATCTCCGGCCTCCCAGGGCGAGCTTTTGACCAAACTGGGTGGTCTCCCTTCCCTCGCGAAGGGATTCGTGAAAGCGTTCACATTCACAAGCAACCCTGCCCGCAATACAAGGAGATGGAGCAGCCATGGACTGGCGTCACAACGCCGTTTGCCGCGAGGAAGACCCGGAACTCTTCTTCCCCATCGGCAACACCGGTCCTGCGCTGCTGCAGATCGAGGAAGCCAAGGCCGTCTGCCGCCGTTGCCCCGTCATGGAGCAGTGCCTGCAGTGGGCGCTCGAGTCCGGTCAGGACTCCGGTGTCTGGGGCGGTCTCAGCGAGGACGAGCGCCGCGCGATGAAGCGCCGCGCCGCTCGCAATCGGGCGCGCAACGCCACCGCCTGACATCGACTTTCGAGCCTCGAGCCGCAGCGCGTAGTACCCCTTCAAGCGCTCAGCAACGTGCTCTCGAACCCCGTACCGACAACCATTCGGTACGGGGTTCAGTGCTGTCCGGAGCCCCGTACGTCACGGTGAGTGACCGGGAGGACGCTCCTTCCCGGCCCTGCCCGTGCCTACTTCTGCGGGCTCGCCGGCAGGTCCAGGACCACCTTGGTGCCGCGCGGCTCGACGGGAACCATGTCGAAGGTGCCGCCGAGCTCGCCCTCCACGAGGGTCCGTACGATCTGCAGCCCGAGATTGCCGGCCTTCTGGGGGTCGAAGCCCTCGGGCAGGCCGCATCCGTCGTCGACCACCGAGATCACCAGCCGGGCCTCGGCGCGGCCGGCGCCCGAGCGGGACGCGGACACCTCCACGGTGCCGCCCTCCCCCTGGGTGAAGGCGTGCTCCAGGGCGTTCTGGAGGATCTCCGTCAGCACCATCGACAGCGGCGTGGCGACCTCCGCGTCCAGGATTCCGAAGCGGCCGGTGCGCCGGCAGTCGACCTTGCCCGGGGAGATCTCGGCGACCATGGCGATCACCCGGTCGGCGATCTCGTCGAACTCGACCCGCTCGTCCAGGTTCTGAGAGAGCGTCTCGTGCACGATCGCGATCGAACCGACCCGGCGGACCGCCTCGTTCAGCGCTTCGCGGCCCTGCGGCGAATCCATCCGGCGGGCCTGTAGGCGCAAGAGCGCGGCCACGGTCTGGAGGTTGTTCTTCACCCGGTGGTGGATTTCCCGGATGGTCGCGTCCTTCGTGATCAATTCACGTTCGCGACGCCGCAGTTCCGTGACGTCGCGGCACAGGACGAGGGAGCCGATCCGGGTGCCCTTGGGCTTGAGCGGGATCGCGCGCAGCTGGATGACCCCGGTGCTGCCCTCGGCCTCGGTCTCCCGCGGTGCCCAGCCGCTGGCGAGTTTGACCAGCGCCTCGTCCACCGGGCCGCGGGACGGCGCGAGTTCGGAGGTGATGTTGCCCAGGTGCTGGCCGACCAGGTCGGAGGCGAGGCCGAGCCGGTGGTAAGCGGAGAGCGCGTTCGGGGAGGCGTAGGTCACCACGCCCTCGGCGTCGAGCCTGATCAGGCCGTCGCCGACGCGCGGCGAGGCGTCCATGTCGACCTGCTGCCCGGGGAAGGGGAAGGATCCCGCGGCGATCATCTGGGCCAGGTCGGAGGCGGACTGGAGGTAGGTGAGCTCCAGCCGGCTGGGTGTACGCACAGTGAGCAGGTTGGTGTTGCGTGCGATCACACCGAGGACCCGGCCCTCGCGGCGCACGGGGATCGACTCGACGCGGACCGGTACTTCCTCGCGCCACTCCGGGTCCCCCTCGCGCACGATGCGGCCCTCGTCGAGCGCGGCGTCGAGCAGCGGGCGGCGGCCGCGCGGGACCAGGTGGCCGACCATGTCGTCCTGGTACGAGGTGGGGCCGGTGTTCGGGCGCATCTGTGCGACGGAGACGTACCGGGTGCCGTCGAGGGTGGGCACCCACAGCACCAGGTCCGCGAAGGAGAGGTCGGAGAGCAGCTGCCATTCCGAGACCAGCAGGTGGAGCCACTCCAGCTCGGTTTCGCTGAGAGCGGTGTGCTGACGTACGAGGTCGTTCATGGAGGGCACGTGGCGAGCGTACCCCGGGTATGGGCCATGACTTTCCCCAGCGCTATGGCGCGGAGTATCCAGGAGAGCCCGGTTCCGCGTACGCTTGGAGGAAGTGACGGGATCGTGGGCCCCGTCATTGGATAGACAGAACAGATTGGTCTAGTCCACAATTGCAACCAGACCTCCGCCCTCCCCGCACAGGAGGACGGATCGAGGTAAGCCGCGCGCTCTGCCCTGACCGCGCGGACTCCTCCCACCGGCTGTCGGGCACCGCACACCCGTCGGCCGTAAGTACTCCGGGCTACGGTGCCGGGCGGGCTGAGGGTCCCGTTCGGCACCGTGGCCCAGAGGAATCCGCGCCGGATCCCGTGTCGTCCCCGGGTACCGCGCCCATCGCGCACCGCCGCTAACGGGGCCAGGCCCGCAGGGCCGTCTCCGCCACCGCCTCCAGGTCCTCCCGGCTCGCGCCGTCGCGCGACTGCTGCGACATGCCCTGGAGCACGGCCCCGCAGTAGCGTGCCAGCACCCGCGCGTCCGTACCGGCGGGCAGGACGCCCGCGGTCACGTCGGCCCGGATCCGGCGTTCGAACATCGTCAGGCTGGCCTCGCGCCGCTCGCGCAGCGCCTCGGCGACCTCGTCCGAGGTGGTGTTGACGGCCGCGCTGATCACCATGCAGCCCGGCGGGTGGGCCGGGTCCGTGTAGACACCGGCCGCTTCGCGCAGGACGCGCGCCACGGCCGCGCGGGCGGTGGGCTCCTCGGCGAGCGCGACGGCCGCGAAATCCCCGTAGCGGCCTCCGTAGACCACCACGACCTCGTCGAAGAGCTTGCGCTTGTCACCGAAGGCGGCGTAGAGGCTCGGTGCGCTGATCCCGAGCGTGGCGGTGAGGTCGGAGATCGACGTCGCCTCGTAGCCGCGCTCCCAGAAGGCGAACATCGCCTTGCCGAGGGCGGCGTCGCGGTCGAAGGAGCGGGGCCTGCCGCGCTGTCCTGTCACCATGCGACACATTCTATAGCGGTCGTTACGGTATCTGGTACCGTCCCTTTCTGTAGCGACCACTATCGAAAGGGGGGCGCGCCATGGGCGTGCTCAAGGGGAAGACGGCACTGGTCACGGGCGGCAGCCGGGGCATCGGCAGGGCCGTGTCGCAGCGGCTGGCCCGGGACGGGGCGCTGGTGGCGGTGGCCTACGGGAGCAACGAGGCGGCGGCGAAGGAGACCGTGGACTCGATCGGAGCGGCCGGCGGCCAGGCCTTCGCCGTCGGGGCGGAGCTGGGGGTCCCCGGCGACGCGCAGGCGCTCTGGGCGGCGTACGCGGCCCATCCGATGGCCACGGAGGAGGTCGACATCCTGGTGAACAACGCGGGTGCGGCCGCCTTCGCGGACATCTCCTCGACGGACGAGGAGACCTACGACCGGGCGCTCGCCCTCAACGCGAAGGCGCCGTTCTTCGTGATCAAGCACGGTCTGGGGCGGCTGCGGGACGGCGGCCGGATCGTGAACGTGACCGGCACCCCCGACATCGCCCTGCCGGCGATCCTCGCCACGGTCATGGCCAAGGGCGCGGTGAACGCGCTGACGGTCTCCCTGGCCGCCGAGCTCGCGCCGCGGAACATCACGGTGAACTCGGTGGGCCCGGGGATCACCGCGACCGATCTGAACGCGGACTGGCTGGCGGACCCGGCAGCCCGTGCGCACGCCTCCTCCCGCTCCGTCTTCCACCGCGTCGGAACTCCCGAGGAGGTGGCGGACGTGGTCGCCTTCCTCGCGTCCCCCGACTCCCGCTGGGTCACGGGCCAGCACCTCTCGGCGACGGGCGGCCTCCAGCTCGCGCTGCTGTAGCGGGCCCCGCCTCCGGCCGCCGTCCCCCCGGGGCGGCGGCCGGAACGGCTCCGCCGGCGGCCGGGTTTCCGGGAGGCCTCGGCGGCCGATCCGGACCACCATGGACAGTGGAGAAAGCCCGGCAACGGGCGGCCGCCTCTGCTAGATTGGTCTATACCACAACGTCACACTCCAGATCGGCAGGCCCCGCGTGGAAGTTGTCATCGTCCCGGACGCCAAGGCAGGCGGCGAGCTCATCGCGGAGGCCATGGCCGCCCTGGTCCGCCGCAAGCCCGACGCCCTGCTCGGCGTGGCGACCGGCTCTACCCCGCTGCCCATCTACGAGGCCCTCGCCGCCCAGGTCAAGGCCGGCACGGTGGACGCCTCCAAGGCCCGCATCTGCCAGCTCGACGAGTACGTCGGCCTGCCCGCCGGACACCCCGAGTCCTACCGCGCCGTCGTCCTGCGCGAGGTCGTCGAGCCGCTGGGCCTGTCCGAGGACTCCTTCATGGGCCCCGACGGGAGCGCCGCCGACATCGTCGCCGCCTGCGACGCGTACGACCGGGCCCTCGCCGCCGCCGGCGGCGTGGACCTGCAGCTGCTCGGCATCGGCACCGACGGACACATCGGCTTCAACGAGCCCTGCTCCTCGCTCGCCTCCCGCACCCGCATCAAGACGCTGACGGAGCAGACCCGCGTCGACAACGCGCGCTTCTTCGACGACGACATAGAGCAGGTGCCGCACCACGTCATCACCCAGGGCATCGGCACCATCCTCGACGCCCGCCACCTGGTCCTGCTGGCCACGGGCGAGGGCAAGGCCGAGGCCGTCGCGCAGACCGTCGAGGGGCCGCTGTCCGCCCTCGTACCGGCCTCCGCGCTCCAGCTGCACCGCCACGCCACGGTCGTCGTGGACGAGGCCGCAGCGTCCAAGCTGAAGCTGGCGGACTACTTCCGCCACACGTACGTCAACAAGCCCGCCTGGCAGGGCCTGTAAGCACGCGGTGGGCGAAGGCCGGGCTGCCCCTGGGAGCCCGGCCTTCGCCGCACCCGGACACGGCGGACCCGGACACCCCCGTGACGGGGGTGTCCGTCGGTTGGAGACGATCTAGACGCCCGCGATGATCTCCGCGGCCGACCGCCCGCACACGCGGGCGGCGCCGTGCGTGGCGATGTGCAGCGCGCCGCGCGGCTCGGCCCGCGGCAGGCCCATCTCGACCACGATCGTCTGCGGCCGCGCCGCCACCAGCGCGTCCAGCGCCTCGGTCATCCACGGGTGGCGGTGCGCGTCGCGCACGACCGCGACGACGGTACGGCTCCCCGCGGCGGCCAGGATGTCCCCGGCGCCCGAACCCTGCGGGTACACGCCCGACTCGGTGCCCGGGATCAGCGCGGCCAGTTCCCCGGCCACCCCCCACGGGGTCTCGTCGCCGACCGCGATGTTCGCGACCGGGGTGAGCGTGGCGACGTACGGGGCGTTGACCGGGGCGGCCGCGGCGGGCGAGCCCGTCACGACCACGGCCCGGCGGGCCGCCGCCAGTCCGATGCCGGGCGCGCTGCTCCCCTCCAACCGCGCGCCCTGGCGGACCTGACGGGTCCACTCGGCCAGCGAGCGGACCCGGGCGGCGGCCTCGGCGAGCCGCTCCTCGGGCAGTGCGCCCTCGCGCACGGCCGCGACGAGGGCGTCGCGCAGGCGCAGCACGGTGTTCTCGTCGGCGAGACCGCCGCCGACGCAGATGGCGTCGGCTCCGGCCGCGATGGCCAGCACCGAGCCGCGCTCGATCCCGTACGTCCCGGCGATGGCGTTCATCTCCATGCCGTCGGTGACGATGAGGCCGTCGTAGCCGAGCTCCTTGCGCAGCAGACCGGTCAGGATCTGCGGGCTGAGGGTGGCCGGCCTGGTCGGGTCCAGGGCGGGGACGAGGATGTGCGCGCTCATGACCGCCTTGGTGCCGGCCTCGATGGCCGCACGGAACGGTACGAGTTCGCGCGCGGTCAGGGTGTCGAGGTCCACGTCGATGCGCGGCAGCGCGTGGTGCGAGTCGACGTTGGTGTCGCCGTGGCCCGGGAAGTGCTTGGTGCATGCGGCGACGCCGGCGGCCTGGAGGCCCTCGACGTACGCGGCGGTGTGCCGGGCGGTGAGCTGGGTGTCGGCGCCGAAGGACCGTACGCCGATGACCGGGTTGTCCGGGTTGGAGTTGACGTCGGCGGACGGGGCCCAGTTGAGGTTGACCCCGCACCCGGCGAGGCGGCGGCCCAGCTCGCGGGCGACGTCGCGGGTCAGGTCGACGTCGTCGACGGCGCCGAGGGCCAGGTTGCCGGGGAAGGACGAGCCGCCGCGGACCTCCAGGCGGGTGACGTCGCCGCCCTCCTCGTCGATGGCGACGAGGATGTCGTCCCGCTCGCCCCGCAGCTGCGCGGTCAGCGCGGCGAGCTGCTCGGGCGAGGCGATGTTGCGCCCGAAGAGGCCGACGGCGGTGAGGCCCTCGGAGACCTGTCGCAGCAGCCAGGCGGGGGCGGTGGTGCCCTCGAAGCCGGGCTGGAGGACCGCGAGCGCGTCCCGGGCCAAGCCGTCGTTCGCGTCGGGCGCAGTCCTACGGTGCGCAAGGACAGTCATGGGCCGTTATCCCTTCACGGCGCCGGCGGTCATGCCGCCGACGGCCTTGCGCTGGAGGAAGACGAAGATGAGCAGCACCGGGACCGCGAAGAGCGAGGACGCGGCCATGGTGGCGCCCCAGTCGTTGCCGAAGGCCGTCTGGAACTGGGTCAGCCACAGCGGCAGGGTCTGCGCGGTCTTGTCCTTGTTCAGGATCAGCACCATCGCGAACTCGTTCCAGGCCGTGATGAAGCCGAAGAGCGAGGTGGACATCAGGCCGGGGGCCAGCAGGGGGAGGATCACCTTGCGGAAGGCCTGGCCGCGGGTGCAGCCGTCGATCTGGGCGGCTTCCTCCAGGGTCACCGGGACGGCGGCGATGAAGCCGCGCAAGGTCCAGATGGTGAAGGGGAGGACCATCACGAAGTAGATCGCGGTGAGCAACGGGAGGCTGTTGAGCATCTCGGAGTCGCGGGCGATCATGTACATCGCGATGACCATGACCTCCCAGGGGGCCATCTGGGCCATCATCACGCCGAGCACGAGGCCCTTGCGGCCCTTGAACTTCATGCGGGCGATGGCGAAGCTCGCCGCGAGGGCGACGACCAGGGCCAGACCGACGGCTCCGACGGTGACGATGAAGCTGTTCGTGACGTAGGTCCAGAACAGGTCGACGCCGGTGGCCTTGGTGAAGTTGTCCGCCGTCGGCGTGAAGACGAAGACGGGGTCCTTGGAGAGGATCTCGCTGGACGGCTTGAGCGCCGAGGAGAACATCCAGTAGACGGGGAAGACGAAGAGGACGGCCAGCAGCAGGGCGCCGACGTTCTTGACGACCGCGGCGGGGCGGACCGGCCGGCGGTTGCGCAGCTGCTGGGGCTTCGCGGACGGCGCGGGCTTCGGGGCGGTGGTCGTGCTCACTGCTCCTCCTCCTGCTTCAGGATCAGACGGAAGTAGAAGGACATGACGACCACGAGCATCACGATCGTCAGGACGGAGATCGCCGCGGCCAGGCCGTAGTGGCCCTGGCTCTGGCCCTCGACGTACGCGTAGATCGTCAGGGTCTCGGAGCCGCGGTCGGGGCCGCCCTTGTTCATCGCGTAGATCTGGGTGAAGGCCTTGAAGACCCAGATGACCTCGAGGAACGTGGTGACCAGGAAGAACGACTTGAGGTTCGGGAAGACGACCTTCCAGAAGGTCTGCCACCCGTTGGCGCCGTCCATGCGGGCGGCCTCGTACAGCTCGCCGCTGACGGTGGTGAGGCCCGCGTACATGTTCAGGGCGACGAAGGGAATGGACCCCCAGGCCACCAGCACCGTGATGATCACCATGGTGGACAGGCCGGTCTCGAACCAGTTGTGCTGGTCGTAGCCCGCGAAACCGAGCGTGCGCATCACCCAGTTCATGACGCCGAACTGCTCGTCGAACAGCCACTGGAAGACGGTTACGGAGGCGACGATCGGCATGGCCCAGGCCATCACCAGCGCCATCGACAGGACCAGGCGCATCCACTTGCCGAGCCGGTTCAGCAGCAGACCGATGAGGCTGCCGATCACCATGATCAGGAGGACGTTGGCGGCGGTGAAGAGGAAGCTGCGGACCACCACGGTCCAGAACTGCGCGTCACCCAGGAGCTCGGTGTAGTTGTCCACGCCGTTGAACGGGGACTTCCGCTGGATGAACTCGATCTTGTCGACCTTCTGGAACGACAGGATGATGTTCTTGACCAGCGGGTACAGCAGGAGGGTCGCCATGCTGAGCACGGCCGGCCCGATCAGGAGGTAGGGCAACCACCCTGAGGGGAGCGACCTCTTGCCCCCGCGAGGAGACGTGGACGCCGCCTTCGTCGCTCCGGTGGGCGGCGGCGTCTGGGCCGGCCCGGCGGACTCGTGTGGTGCGTCCTGTGGAGCGGAGGTCGCCGCTCCCTGGGAGTGCACGGTCATGTCTTGGCTTCCTCGCGGTTGACTGTGGCGACTCGTACCCGCTTCCCCGCTCGGAGCAGGCGGCGCTTGCGTCTGTCAATGCGCGACCGGGGGCCGCGGCGGGCGCTGCGGGCGCCCGCCGCACCCCCGGTGCGTTCACTTCTGGTACTCCGGGAACCGCCCGTACTGCCGTACTCGCGTACTGCCCGTACTACTGGTCCTGCCGGTACCGCGGGGTGTTACTTGTTGATGCGGTTCGCGATTTCCTTGTCCGCGTCCGCACCGGCCTTGGCGGCGTCCTCACCCTTCAGGACCTTGGTCATGAACTCCTTGATGGGGTTCGGCTCGGTCTCGACGTTCGCCCAGCCCGGGGTGACCGGGGTGATCTTGCCGTTGAGGCCCGCCTTGCCCATCGCCTCGGCGAAGGAGCCCGCCGGCGGGGCGAAGTTCGCGCCGACCTGGTTCGGGAGCAGCGCGCCCTTGGTCTCGGCGGCGTACTTGGTCATCTGGTCCTTGCCTGCGGCGAGGGCCAGCCACTCCTTGGCGAGGTCCTTGTTCTTGGAGCGCTCGGCGATCGCCAGGTTCGAGCCGCCGAGGAAGACGGTGCCCGGCTTGTCGGCGGTCTTGCCCGGGATCGGGAAGTAGCCGAAGTCGGCTTCCTTGCCCGCTTCCTTCAGCGCCTTCTCGGCACCGCCGGCCTCCCAGCCGAGACCGATCCAGGAGGCGACGCCGCCCTTGGGAACGATGTCGGTGGACTGCTGCGGGGTCGCCTCGTCCTTGTCCTTCGGAGCGGTGGAGAAGGACTGGAGCTTCTTGTAGAACTCCATCGCGGAAGCGGCCTGGGGGGTACCGAGACCGCCCTTCCACTTGTCGCCGTCCTTGGTGGCGAGGTCGCCGCCCTCGTCCCAGACGAGGCCCGCGAGGACGTACCAGCTCTGGCCGGGCAGGTAGATCGGCTGCGAGGCCGGGTCGGCCGCCTTCAGCTTCTCCAGACCGGCGACCCACTCGTCGCGGGTCTTCGGCGCCGTGACGCCGGCCTTCTCGAAGGCCTTCTTGTCGTAGATGACGACGCGGTTGGCCGCGTACCACGGAGCGGAGTAGAGCTTGCCGTCGATCTCGGCCGAGGCGAGCATGCTCTTCTGCCAGGCGTCCGCGCCGAGCTTGGACTTGTCCTTGGTCAGGTCGGCGAGGCCACCGGTGACCGCGTAACCGGCGGTCTGGGTGTTGCCGAGCTCGAGGACGTCCGGCGGGGTGTTCTCGGAGAGGGCCGTGGTGACCTTCTCCTGGATGCCCTTCCAGGGCTGGACCTCGACCTTGACCGTGACACCGGGGTGCTTGGCCGAGAATTCCGCGTTGACCGCGTCGATCCAGGTCTTCGGTGCGGAGCCGTCCATCACCCAGACGGTGATCTCCTTGGCGCCACCCGCGTCGGTCTTCGCCTTGTCGTCGCTGCCGTTGCCGCACGCCGCGACTCCGACCATCATGCCCGCGACACTGACCGCCGCGATGAGCTTGCGCTTCACGCCACCCTCCTCAGGGATGCTGCCTGCAACTTCCCTCGCCCGCCGCGGTGACTCAAAAGCGTCAAGTACTGCCCGTGGGGCCGGGATCTGATCCATATTGGTGTAGACCAGCAGCTGGAGCTTGGCCTAGACCTTTAGGGGTGTCAAGGGTCTAATGAGCGGGTGCTCGGTCCGTTATCGGACCGACACCTGGGGGAGGGAGGAGGCCTGTCCTCCCGCCCGTGTCACGATGTGACCGCACATATCGGAGGAGCCGGTGACGGCAACGAAACTGGAGTCGGGAAGGCGGGCGGCGATGGCCACCGAAGGGGCGACCACGGAGCCGGACGGCGGGGCAGCGACCCGCACGGCACGCGTGCCCAAGTACTACCGACTCAAGCGGCACTTGCTCGACATGACCGAGACGCTGCCCCCGGGCACGCCGGTACCGCCCGAGCGCACGCTCGCGGCCGAATTCGACACCTCCCGCACCACGGTGCGACAGGCACTGCAGGAGCTCGTCGTCGAGGGGCGACTGGAACGGATCCAGGGCAAGGGCACCTTCGTCGCCAAGCCGAAGGTCTCCCAGCCGCTCCAACTCTCCTCGTACACCGAGGACATGAGAGCCCAGGGCCTGGAGCCCACCTCCCAGCTCCTGGACATCGGCTACGTGACGGCCGACGACACCCTCGCCGGCCTGCTCAAGATCGCCACGGGCGGACGGGTCCTGCGCATCGAGCGGCTGCGGCTGGCGAGCGGCGAGCCGATGGCCATCGAGACCACCCACCTCTCGGCCAAGCGCTTTCCCGCGCTGCGCCGTTCGCTGGTCAAGTACACCTCCCTCTACACCGCCCTTGCCGAGGTGTACGACGTACGTCTCGCCGAGGCCGAGGAGACCATCGAGACCTCGCTGGCCACCCCGCGGGAGGCCGGCCTGCTCGGCACCGACGTCGGCCTGCCGATGCTGATGCTTTCGCGCCACTCGCTGGACGCCGACGGGGAGCCCGTCGAATGGGTGCGTTCGGTCTACCGCGGCGATCGTTACAAGTTCGTCGCCCGACTCCAGCGCCCCGCCCTCTGATCCGTAGTTGACTCTCGTTCCCGCTATGCGGACGGGGGCTTACCTCCAGCGGTCGGGCCCCCGTAGATTCCCTGCGCTTACGCAGATGATCGACGAGGGGACGAGAGATCATGCCGGAACCGGAAGCATCGGAAACAGAACGGAACACGGCGGGCCCGGGCACCACACCGGGCTCGCCTTCCCCGTCACAGGGCCCCGAGGGGGCCCGGGGCGGCCCCGGGGGCATGTCCCCCCGGTCGGTGGCCGTGTGGGTGCTCGTCGGGCTCGTGGGAGCCGTCGGCTGGGGCGTGCTGGCCCTCTCGCGCGGCGAGGAGATCTCGGCGGCCTGGCTGCTCGCCGCCGCGCTGGGCTCGTACGCGATCGGATACCGCTTCTACGCGCGCTTCATCGCGACCCGCGTCCTGAAGGTGGACAAGACCCGCGCCACCCCCGCGGAACGCCTTGACAACGGTGTCGACTTCCACCCGACCGACCGGCGGGTGCTTTTCGGCCACCACTTCGCCGCCGTCGCCGGCGCCGGGCCGCTCGTCGGTCCCGTACTCGCCTCTCAGATGGGCTACTTGCCCGGCACGATCTGGATCGTCGCGGGCGTGATCTTCGCGGGCGCCGTCCAGGACATGGTCACGCTCTTCTTCTCCACCCGGCGCAACGGCCGCTCGCTCGGCCAGATGGCCCGGGACGAGATCGGCCCGGTCGGCGGAGCCGCCGCGCTGGTCGCCGTCTTCATCATCATGATCATCCTGCTGGCCGTACTGGCCCTGGTCATCGTCAACGCGCTGGCGCACTCGCCGTGGGGCGTCTTCTCCATCGGCATGACCATTCCGATCGCCCTCTTCATGGGCTTCTACCTCCGCGTCCTGCGCCCGGGCCGGGTCACCGAGGTCTCCGCCGTCGGGGTGGCGCTGCTGCTGCTCGCCATCGTCGCGGGCGGCTGGGTCGCGGAGTCCTCGCTGGCGGACACCTTCACCCTGGAGAAGGAGACGCTGGTCATCTGGATGGTCGTCTACGGCTTCGTGGCGTCCGTGCTGCCGGTGTGGATGCTGCTCGCGCCGCGCGACTACCTCTCCACCTTCATGAAGGTGGGAACCATCGGCCTGCTCGCCGTCGGTGTGGTGGTCGCCATGCCGACGCTGAAGATGCCCGCGGTCACCGACTTCGCCTCGCGCGGCGACGGCCCGGTCTTCGCCGGCTCGATGTTCCCCTTCGTCTTCATCACCATCGCCTGCGGAGCACTGTCGGGCTTCCACTCGCTGGTCTCCTCGGGCACCACGCCGAAGATGATCCAGAAGGAGACCCAGGTCAAGGTCATCGGCTACGGCGCGATGCTGACCGAGTCCTTCGTCGCCGTCATGGCGATCATCACGGCCTGCATCATCGAGCCCGGCCTGTACTTCGCCATCAACTCCCCCGCCGGGGTCGTCGGCGCCACCGTCGAGACGGCCTCGCAGGCGGTGACGAACTTCGGCTTCTCCATCTCCCCGGAGGCCCTCGCGCAGGCCGCGAAGGACGTGGAGGAGGCCAGCCTGCTCTCCCGTACGGGCGGCGCCCCGACCTTCGCACTCGGGATGTCCGAGATCTTCTCCTCCGTGCTCGGCGGCGGATCGATGAAGGCGTTCTGGTACCACTTCGCGATCATGTTCGAGGCCCTGTTCATCCTGACCACGGTCGACGCGGGCACCCGCGTGGGCCGCTTCATGCTCCAGGACACCCTCGGCAACGTGCACAAGTCCTTCAAGGACGTCAGCTGGAAGCCGGGCGTCTGGTTCGCGAGCGCGGTCGTCGTCGGCGGCTGGGGCTACTTCCTGTGGGTCGGCGTCAAGGACCCGCTGGGCGGCATCAACCAGCTCTTCCCGCTGTTCGGCATCGCGAACCAGCTCCTCGCCGCGGTCGCCCTGGCCGTCTGCACCACGCTGCTGATCAAGTCCGGCCGGCTCAAGTGGGCCTGGGTGACGGGCATCCCGCTGGTCTGGGACGTGGCCGTCACGCTCACCGCCAGCTACCAGAAGATCTTCTCCGACAACCCGAAGATCGGCTTCTTCGCGCAGCGGGACCTCTACCAGGACGGCATCGACGCGGGCAAGGTCCTCAAGCCCGCCAAGACCATGGGCGAGATGCACACCGTGGTCACCAACGCCACGGTGGACGGCGTCCTGTCGGTGCTCTTCGCCCTGCTGATCGTCATCGTCCTGCTGGACGCCGCCCGGACCTGCTTCAAGGCCATCCGCGAGCCGGAGTCGGTGACGCTGGCCGAAGTCCCCTGGACCGAGTCCAAGATCGTCGCTCCGGCCGGGCTGATCCCGACCGCCGAGGAGCGGGCGGAACTCGCCGCCGCCGGCCTCGACTCGGGCGGGGGCCGCGTGAAGGACTCCGTGCGAGAACCCGCGTGACGGGCCTGCGCCGCGCGCTGGGCCGCGCCCGGTACTTCGTACGGGAGTTCTCGGGCGAGGCCGCGTACGACCGCTACGTCGCCCACGCCCGTACGCACGACCCGGACGCGCCCGTACCGACCCGCCGGGCCTTCGAGCGCGCCCGTACGGACGCCCGCGAGGCCGACCCGCGCGACGGGTTCCGCTGCTGCTGAACCGGCGGCCCGGGGCCGTCACGTCTCCCGCACCGCGGGACACGTGACGGCCCTTCTTTCCGTCCTGTCGCACACTCGGTCCCATGGACATCCTCATCAGGCCGGCCGTGGCCGCCGAATACGAAGAGCTGGGCGAGATCACCGCGCGGGCGTACCTCGACGACGGGCTGCTGGACTTCGCCGAGGGCGACCCCTACCTGGACCGGCTGCGCGACGTCGCCGGCCGGGCCGCCGACGGCGAGGTGCTCGTCGCGGAGTACGACGGCACGCTGCTCGGCTGTGTGACCTTCGCCCCTCCCGGCAGCCCGCTGGCCGACATCGCCGGACCCGGCGAGGCGGAGTTCCGGATGCTCGCCGTCTCCCGGGCCGCGCGCGGCCGCGGCGCCGGCGAGGCGCTGGTGCGGGCCTGCATGACCCGCGCCCGGGACCTCGCGGGCGTGAGCCACCTGGTGCTCTCGACCACGCAGAAGATGCTGGGAGCCCACCGGATCTACGACCGGCTGGGCTTCGTCCGGACGCCGGACCGGGACTGGTACCCGATCCCGGGGCTCCCCCTGCTCACCTACCGAGTCGAGCTGTGACGGTGTGCCGACTTCGGTGAACGACACAACATGTGGGGGCTACCGCGAGGGACCGCCCCCACATGTATGCTCATGCTCGCTGTCGTCGCAGGGGAATCCGGTGAGAATCCGGAACTGTCCCGCAACGGTATGAAATGCCCCGATCCGCTCGGCGCATCCGCAAGTCCGAGGACCTGTCGACAGTGCGCCCGGCTCGACCGAACCGGGTGCAGACACGTCCGGGCCCCGCGGTTGGGCCGGTGGACGCCACGTGCCGCTCGCGCGCCCGCCAGGCCCGCGCATTCCCACGTGCGCCGCCTCGCGCCCCGCACCACGGTGTTCCCGGAGCCGAGCGAGGAGAGCTCCCCCCGTGACCATCGCGCCTTCCGCACCGCGCGCCGAGTCCGACCCGTCCGCACACGACACGGTGGCCGGGGGCCCTGGGGCCGCGCTCTTGCGCACGCTCACCGAGCTGACCGCCGACCTGCCCGACACGGACCCGGGCCGGGTCGCCGCCGCCGCCCTGCGCGGCCGCAGCGCCGCCGCCGACGAGGCGGAGCTGCGTACGCTCGCCACCGAGGCGGCCGCAGGACTGATCTCCGAGGACCCGGCGTACTCCCGCCTCGCCGCCCGCCTGCTGACGCTGGCCGTGCGCGACGAGGCCGCCGGCCAGGACGCCACCTCCTTCTCCGGCTCCGTCGAGGTCGGTCACCGCGAGGGGCTGATCGCGGAGCGCACCGCCGACTTCGTACGCCTGCACGCGAAGCGGCTCGACGCGCTGGTCGAGCACGCGCTCGCCGAGGGCGCCGACGACCGCTTCGGCTTCTTCGGCCTGCGCACCCTGCACAGCCGCTACCTGCTGCGCCACCCGATCACCCGCCAGGTCATCGAGACCCCGCAGTACTTCATGCTGCGCGTGGCCTGCGGCCTCGCCGAGAACGACTCGGTCCAGGCCGTCGAGGAAGTGGCCTCGCTGTACCGGCTGATGAGCCGCCTCGACTACCTGCCGTCCTCCCCCACCCTCTTCAACTCCGGTACCCGCCACCCGCAGATGTCCTCCTGCTACCTGCTGGACTCCCCGCTGGACGAGCTGGACTCGATCTACGACCGCTACCACCAGGTCGCGCGCCTGTCCAAGCACGCCGGCGGCATCGGCCTCTCGTACTCCCGCATCCGCGCCCGGGGTTCGCTGATCCGCGGGACGAACGGCCACTCCAACGGCATCGTGCCGTTCCTGAAGACCCTCGACGCCTCCGTCGCCGCGGTGAACCAGGGCGGCCGCCGCAAGGGCGCCGCCGCCGTCTACCTGGAGACCTGGCACGCGGACATCGAGGAGTTCCTGGAGCTCCGCGACAACACCGGTGAGGACCAGCGCCGTACGCACAACCTGAACCTGGCGCACTGGGTGCCGGACGAGTTCATGCGCCGCGTGAACGCCGACGCCGACTGGTCGCTGTTCTCCCCGGCCGACGTGCCCGAGCTGGTGGACCTGTGGGGCGACGAGTTCGACGCCGCCTACCGCAAGGCCGAAGAGACCGGTCTCGCCCGCAAGACCATGCCCGCGCGCGACCTGTACGGCCGGATGATGCGCACCCTCGCGCAGACCGGCCAGGGCTGGATGACCTTCAAGGACGCCTCCAACCGCACGGCGAACCAGACCGCCGAGCCGGGCACCGTCGTCCACTCCTCGAACCTGTGCACCGAGATCATCGAGGTCACCAACGACGGCGAGACGGCCGTCTGCAACCTCGGCTCGGTCAACCTCGGCGCCTTCGTCCTCACAGGAGCGCGCCGGCGGGAGGACGCCATCGACTGGGAGCGGCTGGACGAGACCGTCCGCACCGCCGTGACCTTCCTCGACCGCGTCGTGGACATCAACTTCTACCCGACCGAGCAGGCCGGCCGCTCCAACGCCCGCTGGCGTCCGGTGGGCCTGGGCGCGATGGGCCTGCAGGACGTCTTCTTCCAGCTGAAGCTGCCCTTCGACTCCCCCGAGGCGAAGGCCCTGTCCACGAAGCTCTCCGAGCGCATCATGCTGGCCGCCTACGAGGCTTCGTGCGATCTGGCCGAACGCTCCGGCCCGCTCCCCGCGTGGGAGCAGACCCGCACCGCGCGCGGCGTCCTGCACCCCGACCACTACGACGTGGAGCTGAACTGGCCGGAGCGCTGGACCGCGCTGCGCGCCCGGATCGCCGAGAGCGGCATGCGCAACTCGCTGCTCCTCGCCATCGCCCCGACGGCGACCATCGCCTCCATCGCGGGCGTGTACGAGTGCATCGAGCCGCAGGTCTCCAACCTCTTCAAGCGCGAGACGCTGAGCGGGGAGTTCCTCCAGGTCAACGGCTACCTGGTGCAGGAGCTCAAGCGGCTCGGCGTCTGGGACACCCAGACCCGCGAGGCGCTGCGCGAGGCCAGCGGCTCGGTCCAGGGCTTCGGCTGGATCCCGGCCGAGGTGCGCGAGCTGTACCGCACGGCGTGGGAGATCCCGCAGCGCGGTCTGATCGACATGGCGGCGGCCCGTACGCCGTTCCTCGACCAGTCCCAGTCGCTGAACCTGTTCCTGGAGACGCCGACCATCGGGAAGCTGTCCTCGATGTACGCGTACGCCTGGAAGCAGGGCCTGAAGACCACGTACTACCTGCGTTCGCGCCCGGCGACGAAGATCGCCCGCGCCGCCTCCGGCAGCGTCGTCCCGGCCGCCGCCGCGCCCCTCCCGCAGGCCGTCGACGCCGACGCGCTGGCCTGCTCCCTTGAGAACCCCGAGTCCTGCGAGGCCTGCCAGTAATGAGCTCCAACGACACCCCTGCCGTAACGAGTAAGAACCTCCTGGACCCGGGCTTCGAGCTCACGCTCCGCCCGATGCGCTACCCGGACTTCTACGAGCGCTACCGCGACGCGATCAAGAACACGTGGACGGTCGAGGAGGTCGACCTCCACTCGGACGTCGCGGACCTCGCGAAGCTGACCCCGTCCGAGCAGCACATGATCGGCCGCCTGGTCGCGTTCTTCGCGACGGGTGACTCGATCGTCTCGAACAACCTCGTGCTGACCCTGTACAAGCACATCAACTCCCCGGAGGCGCGCCTGTACCTGTCGCGCCAGCTGTTCGAGGAGGCCGTGCACGTCCAGTTCTACCTGACGCTGCTCGACACCTACCTGCCCAACCCGGACGACCGGGCGGCCGCGTTCGACGCGGTCGAGGAGATCCCCTCGATCCGCGAGAAGGCGCAGTTCTGCTTCAAGTGGATGGACTCGGTCGAGAAGATCGACCGGCTGGAGACGGCCGCCGACCGGCGCCGCTTCCTGCTGAACCTGATCTGTTTCGCGGCGTGCATCGAGGGCCTGTTCTTCTACGGCGCCTTCGCGTACGTGTACTGGTTCCGCTCGCGCGGCCTGCTGCACGGTCTGGCCACCGGCACCAACTGGGTGTTCCGTGACGAGACCATGCACATGAACTTCGCGTTCGAGGTCGTCGACACGGTCCGCAAGGAGGAGCCGGAGCTCTTCGACGACGCCCTCCAGCAGCAGGTCACCGACATGCTGAAGGAGGCCGTCGAGGCGGAGCTGCAGTTCGGCCGCGACCTGTGCGGTGACGGCCTGCCGGGCATGAACACCGAGTCGATGCGCGCGTACCTGGAGTGCGTCGCGGACCAGCGCCTGGTCCGCCTCGGCTTCCCGCCGGTCTACGGCTCGCAGAACCCGTTCTCCTTCATGGAGCTGCAGGGCGTCCAGGAGCTGACGAACTTCTTCGAGCGCCGCCCGTCGGCCTACCAGGTCGCGGTCGAGGGCACGGTCGACCTGGACGAGGACTTCTAGGTCCCGGCCGCCCTTCGCAGCTCGCCGCCGCGGCCGGGATGTCACGGATCCCGGTCACGGGGGGGGCGGGGTCACCGTCCGGGCGCGTGCCGTACGGCGACGCGCGGCGCGCGAGCGCGCGGGGGCTCACGCCGTTGGCGTCGGCCGAGGACCCGCGCCTCCTGGCGGGCCGCGCGGATCTGCCGGTCGACGCGGCGCTCGCGCGCGGCTCCGTAGAGGGAGGGGCCCAGGAGCAGGGCGGCGACGGCGAGGACGACGAGGAAGTCGAGGGATGCGTTCATGACTCCACTCTCGCCAGGTCGCCAGAAACCGGACAGTGGCAGGACTGTCACAAGAGAACGAATTACTGCCACACTGGGGTCATGGTGAAGACTTCCTCGCTGAACAACGTGGCCGTGGCCGTGGTGAACGGGGTGGCCCCCTTCGAGATGGGCATCTTCTGCGAGGTCTTCGGGATCGACCGCAGCGCGATGGGCCTGCCGACCTACGACTTCGCCCTCTGCGCGATGGAGGACAACCCGATCACCGCCGGGGACGGCCACTACCGTCTCAGCCTCCCCCACGGACCCGAGCGGCTGGAGGAGGCCGACCTGATCTGCGTGCCCGCCGACCGCGAGGCACCCAGCCGCGACTATCCCGAGCCGCTCCTGGCGGCCCTGCGCCGGGCCGCGGACCGGGGAGCGCGCCTGTTGAGCGTGTGCAGCGGCGCCTTCGTGCTGGGGGCGGCGGGGCTCCTCGACGACCGGCGCTGCACCACGCACTGGATGCACGCCCCGGCCCTGGCCCGCCGCTTCCCGCGGGCCCGGGTCGACCCGGACGTGCTGTACGTGGACGAGGGCCCGGTGATCACCTCGGCCGGCACCGCCTCCGGGATCGACGCGTGCCTGCACGTCGTCCGGCAGGAGCAGGGCGCGGAGGTCGCCAACACCATCGCGCGCCGGATGGTCGTACCGCCGCACCGGGACGGCGGGCAGGCGCAGTACATCCAGCGCCCGCTGCCCCGCACCGCCTGCGACACGGTGGGCGAGGTGATCGGCTGGATGGCCCGCCACCTGGAGGAGGAGATCACGGTCGAACAGCTCGCGGAGCGGGCCCACATGTCCGCGCGGACCTTCGCCCGCCGCTTCCTGCAGGAGACGGGGACGACCCCCTACCAGTGGGTGCTGCGCCAGCGGGTCCTGCTGGCGCAGGAGCTGCTGGAGTCCACCGACGAGACGGTCGACGCGATCGCGGGCCGCTGCGGCTTCGGCACCGCGGCCGCCCTGCGCCACCACTTCCTGCGCACGCTGGGAACCACGCCGAACGCCTTCCGCCGGACCTTCCGCGGCCCGGCCGCCGCCTAGGCGCCCGGACGCCGGGCGGCCGGGCGGCTGTGCGGCCTGGCGGCTACGCGTTCGGGACCGTCGCGTAGCGCGGGGTGCCCTCTTCCATCTGCTTCAGCGCGTCCTTGCGGTCCCGCTTGGAGAGCCGGTCGATGTACAGGTAGCCGTACAGGTGGTCCGTCTCGTGCTGCAGGCAGCGCGCGAAGTAGCCCGTGCCGCGGACCTTGATCGGGTTGCCCTGCGCGTCCTGGCCCTCGACCTCGGCGTAGTCCGGTCGGGCCAGCGAGGCGTAGGCGGTGGGGACCGACAGGCAGCCCTCGTTGGAGTCGTCCAGCACGCGAGCGGAAGCCGGCAGCTCGATCAGCTTCGGGTTGACCACGACGCCCGTGTGACGGTTGCCGTCGTCGTCCGGGCAGTCGTAGACGAAGACCTTGGCGTCCACGCCGATCTGGTTCGCGGCCAGGCCCACGCCCTCGGCGGCCTTCTGGCTGGCGAACATGTCGTCGATCAGCCGTGCCAGCTCGTCACCGAACTCGGTGACGTCCTTGCACTCGCGGTGCAGGACCGGGTTGCCGACCACCGTGATGGGGCGGGCCGTGCCGCGCTCGCGGTAGGCGAGCTCGCGCGCCTCACAGTCCTCGGTGTCCACGACGTACCCGTCGTTCTCTCCAACGACACCGACAACGTCGTTCTCCTGCTGCGCCATGTCCGCCGTACGCCTTCCGTAAGTCCCGGGCCGTCACGCACCACGTCACCGATGTGCCGGTACAGGTGCCCGTACAGCCTACGGCCCCCGCTCAGCAGACTTCTTCGAGATCCCGCCACTCGCGGCTCTCCGGGCTGTCCGCGACCCATCCGTCGAGCAGCCCGCGCACGAGCCCGGCCGGAGCCGCGATCCCGCACTCCCGCTCCGGCACCCACAGGGATCCCGAGCCCGCCGTGCGGTGCCCCAGCGGACCGGGGTGCCCCGGTTCGCTGTGGTCGTGCGGGTCCAGGTGCTCCCCGTCGCCCTCGCCGCTCGGCATCGCGCTCTCCGAGCAGGTCCGGCACAGCAGCCGCACCGACGAGGACCAGTCCTCGGCGGCGAACCCGGCGTCTGAGGCCAACTGCTCCAGGGCGTTGCGGTCGGCCTCCGTGGCCGCCTCCAGCAGCACCACCCAGGTCGGCACCGGGGAGGGCGCCCACAGCTCGATCTCGTCGAAAACGGGGTACGAGGGCCCGGCCGCGGTGACGCGCTCGCCGTGCGGAACCCCGTCGTGCAGGACGACCTCGCCCCAGCGCCGCCCCGAGGACGGCAGCGGGATCGACAGGACCTCCATGCGGGCCGGGTCCAGCCGTCGGCCCCAGACCACCTCGGCCTCGCCCTCGGGCGACAGCCGCACGGCCGCGCTGCCGAGCTCCATGCCGACGGGCTCGGCGCCCGCGCCCGCGCCGTGCGGGTCTCCCGGCACCTTCAGCCCGTACGCCTGCCAGGCGCGGCGGGCCAGCGGCCAGTCCTGCAGCGCGGTCGCGGCGATCCCGACGTTCCACCAGTCCGGGGCGCCGGTCTCCCGGTCGAGCAGGGCCACGGCGCGCAGCCCCGCTGCCCGCGCCTGCTCCCAGTCGTGGCGGAACTTGTGGAGCAGCGCCAGGTTGAACCAGGACTCGGAGAGCCAGGGTTCCAGGTCCGCGGCTCTGGTCAGGAGCGCGCCCGCGTCCTCGTACCGCCCGTCGCCGATCAGCGTGAACGCGCGGTCGGTGGCCTGCCGCCACGAGGCGGATGGCCTATGCCGTACCTTCCCGAAGATCCTCACGATTCCCGCCTGCCGGTCCGACGATCCAACGGTGCAGCCTTGCGGACTCTTCCGGACACTCCTACTGACACATTCTCGCCCGGGGACACTCTTACTGGCATCCAACCATGCCCACTCGGACGGCCGCTCATTACTCATGGGTTACCCAGGCGGAACGGGTACGACTCTGGCACGTCCGCCACGGGCGAGCACCCTGGCCAGACACTCCACTACTTCTGGCTGATAGTCGTGCCCGGTGCCCAGCCGGAGCCGCTCCAGGGCCTCCAGTGAGCCGCCCGGGTGACCGGCCCCGCCCACGAGGTCGTCGTACGCGTTGACCGTGCGCACGATGCGTGCGGCGACGGGCTGGTCCCGGTACGGATCCGCCTGCAGCTCCACCACCACCGCGACCTCGGCGGGGACCCCGGTCTGCCGTGCCACCTCCCCGCCCAGCCCGGCGATCCGGCGGGCTTCGGCGGCGGGCAGCTCGGCGGTGGCGCCGGCCGGGACGGGGTCGACGAGGGAGAGCTGCCCGATGTCGTGCATGAGGGCGGCGTACTCCAGGACCGTGAGCTCCCGCTCCGAGAGGCCCAGCTCCCGGCCGACGGCGCAGCTGAGGGCCGCCACCCGGCGGGAGTGGCCGGGCCGGGTGTATCCGGCGATCTCGGTGGCGCGGGCCAGCGAGGTGATGGTCTCGCGGTAGGTGGTGCGGATGGCGGTGATCCGGTGGAAGGACATCTGGGTCAGCAGCAGCGGCACGCTGAAGACGGGAACGGCCCACAGGCCGGCGACGGCGGCCCCCAGGGCCATGACCACGCCGGTGGCGCAGATCGCGGAGCCGATGCCGAGCTGGGCGCGCATCTCGTCGCGGAGCAGCGGCGCGAAGGGCCAGCCGGTGCGGGCCCGGGCGAGGACGGCGGCGAGGACGGCGTCGCACAGTGCCGTCAGTCCGAGCAGGCAGATCAGGAACAGCACGAGGTACGACCCCTGGCCGACCCGGTCCTCCAGCCGGCCGGAGTTGTAGAGCGGCTGGAAGCAGACGGCGGCGAAGGTGACGGTGAGGACCCGGCGGGCCAGGTGGTCGAGGGCCGGTCCGCGGCCCCGGGCGATGTGCGGGACGATCCCGACGAGGGCGGCCGCGACGACGACGGCGACGATCTGCAGGACACCGTGACGGGTGGGCTGCCCGGCGTTCTGCCCGAGCAGGGCGTAGGCGAGCGCTCCGGCGGAGCCGAGCGGCGCGGGCCCGCGGCGGGCGGCGTCGCCGGGATCTCCGGGATCGCGGCGGACGAGCTCGCCGATGGTGATCAGGGTGCCGAAGGCCAGCGCGGTACCCGGCTCGACGAGTCCGTTCCACAGGGTGTGCCCGAGCGCGGCCGCCGTCAGCAGTCCCGCGGCCCCGCGCACGACCCCGGCGGCGCACACCCTCACGTGTCCGCTCCCGCCGGGCCGGCGCCGTCGGTGTCACGGCCCGCCGCGGCGGGCCCGGCCGCGGATCCGGCCGGGCCGGCGGGGGGCGCGGCCCCGGCCTGCGCGGGCCGGCCGGCCTGCGCGGGAAGTCCGGCGAGCACCGGGGCGCTCTGCTCCCCGTCGGTCCCCGGGGGGCGGGCGGGGGCACCCGCTCCGGCCGGGGCGCCCGAGGGGATCACCTGGAGGTCCTCGTCCGAGGTCACCTTCGGGTGCCAGCCCTGTCGGCCGATCGCCTCCACCAGGGCCCGCACCATCTCCGGGTCGTACTGCGACCCCGCGCACCGTTCGAGCTCGGCCAGGGCCACCGGCACCGGCCGGGCCCGGCTGTAGGACCGGGTCGATGTCATCGCGTCGAAGGAGTCGGCGACCGCCACCACGCGGGCCAGCACGGGGATCTGCTCGCCGGTCAGCCCGTAGGGGTAGCCGGAGCCGTCCACCCGCTCGTGGTGGTGCAGGATCGCCGCCCGGGCCTCGCCCAGGAAGCCGATGCCGCGCACCATCTCGTGCCCGTACTCGGGGTGCAGTTCGATGATCCGGCGTTCCTCGGGGGTCAGCGGCCCGTCTTTGCGCAGCAGTCGGGTGGGGACGCCCAGTTTGCCGACGTCGTGCAGGATCCCGGCGATGCGGACGACTTCGAGGCGTTCCTCGCCCATGCCCAGCTCGCGGGCGATCATGGCGGAGGCCTGGCCGACGCGCTCGCTGTGTCCGCGCGTGTAGCGGTCCTTGATGTCGACGGCCTGGACGAGTGCGCGGATGGTGGCCTGGTGGGCGGCGCGCTCGCGGTGGTACTGGGCGAAGACCCAGCAGGAGATGTACATCGGCAGCAGGACGAGCAGAGCTGCGGGGAGTCCGTACGGGCTGCGCCACATGACGGCCATCATCAGCCCGGCGAGGCCGTGCACGCAGTGCGGGGCGAGGGACCGGGTCAGCAGTCCGCGCCAGGCGGTGGCCGCGGGCCGGCGTTCGGCGGTGGCCAGGATGCCGCCGTCGAGGGCGGTGAGCACCAGGCAGAAGGCGACGGCCGCCGCGGCGGCGGGGAGCATCACGAACGGGAAGTCGGCGACCCAGAGCGCGGGGCCGGGGGCTGCCTGCGCCCCGGGAGGGCCGGTACCGCCGGAGGAACCGGAGCCCAGCGCCGCGGGCCCGCCCAGCAGCCCGTAGACGTGCCCGGCGGTCCAGGCGGCTATCGCCTGCTGGGCCGCGTGCCAGGTGCGCCGTACCGCGGCGGGCCGCTGCACCACCGTCCCGGCGAACGCGCCGGGCAGCACGACGAGCGCGGCGGCGGGCGGCGGCAGCAGGAACACGGCGGCCAGCACCACGGGGAAGAAGGAGCCGAGCCCCTCGGGCACCCGGCGGCCCATGAGCGGGCAGACCTTGACGAGTTCACAGCCGAGGTAGAGCAGGGCGAGCAGCGCGACGGAGGGCCACGCGGTGGCGGGATCGACGAGGGCCGGGGCGAGGCAGGCGCAGGCGGCGAGGACGGCGCACACGATGGAGGCGCGCGCCGCCGAGGGAAGTCCCCGCATGGCGCTCTCCTCCCCCTGGGCCGTGCAAGCCGGGTACCGAATCAAACCAGTACCGAATGGGGAGGATAAGTGGGGCCGGGAGCGAGCTGGGCCACATTTTCGCATTGCGCCATGCGGACGCCCCCGGATTACCACCTTCGGGTGAAGGAAGTGCCCTTCCGGGGGCGGCTGTTCGTGATCGATCAATCGGCGATCACGTCATCGGCGCACGCGGTCGAATTCAGCCCTTCGCCGATCCCGGCAGTGGTTCGGCGACGGTCGGCGCGGCGGTGATGTCATGGTCCGGCACGGCCTGACCGGAACGGATCAGTTCGATCCGTCCCATCACCTTCGACCGCAGGTCGGTCGGTACGTCGTCCGATCCGCAGCAGCGCTTGACCAGCTTCTTCACGGCCTGTTCCAGACCGTACTTCTCAAGACAGGGATTGCACTCGCCGAAGTGCGCCTCGAACTTCGTGCAGTCGCCTTCGGGCATCTCCTGGTCCAGGAACTCGTATAGGTGGTCCAGGACCTCGGAGCACTCCGTCTCGTGCGCATCTCCGCAGCTCATGAGCCCGAGCCTTTCAGGTCGTTCGACTCTCCCGCGCCGGCCGGGACGAGCCCGCGCTCGCGGGCGTAGTCCTCCAGCATTCCGCGGAGTTGACGGCGGCCACGGTGCAGTCGCGACATGACCGTACCGATGGGTGTACCCATGATGTCCGCGATCTCCTTGTACGCAAAGCCCTCTACGTCGGCAAGATAGACCGCGATGCGGAACTCCTCCGGAATGGCCTGAAGCGCTTCCTTCACATCCGAATCGGGCAGGTGGTCGAGCGCCTGCGACTCGGCGGAACGCAGCCCCGTCGACATGTGCGACTCGGCGCGCGCCAGCTGCCAGTCCTCGATCTCCTCCGCCGCACTGCGCTGGGGCTCGCGCTGCTTCTTGCGGTAGGAGTTGATGAAGGTATTGGTCAGAATGCGGTACAGCCATGCCTTGAGGTTGGTGCCCTCGCGGAACTGGTGGAACGACGCGTACGCCTTCGCGTACGTCTCCTGGACCAGGTCCTCGGCGTCGGCCGGATTGCGCGTCATGCGCAGGGCGGCCGAGTACATCTGGTCGAGGTAGCCGAGGGCGTCCCTCTCGAAGCGCGCGTTGCGCTCCGGGGTCGTCTCCTCCGCGTGGCCTTCGTCGGTCCCAGCGACAGGACCCACCTCCTCCGACTGCGTGGCGACTCCGAAAGCGGACCCGCTCGAATCGGAGAATAGTCGACCATCCCGGTCGGCCGCCGCCCGAAGCGTGCCGCGCTGGGGAGCAGGCAGCACTGTCCAGTCCAGGTCAGCGGCCTGCGGACGGTTCTGGCTGATGACCTGCGTCATGCGCTCGCTCTCCTCACGACATGTTCCCGTACGTACCGACATCCGGGACAACAGAAGGGCGGGGCGGCGCATTCCCCGGCGGCGCCGGTTCCGGCCCGTCCGGGTCGTCCCGTGCCGATCCGCCGGGGGCCGGATCACACGGCAAGCCGGTCGAGCCAGCCCGCCACCGCCCCGGTGATCACCTCCAGGGCCTCCTCCTGCGTCAGGTCCGCCTTCTTCGGCACGGCGAAGCCGTGGTCGCCGAAGGCCACCTCCACCAGCTCGTACGGGGCTTCGCGCCCGCCCGGCTCCGGGAACTCCGCGGGCTGCCCGAAGGGGTCGCGGCCGCCCTGGACCACCAGCGTCGGCCGCCCGGCGCCCAGCAGTTCGTCGGCCCGGGACTTCTCGGGCCGGCCCGGCGGGTGCAGCGGGAAGGCCAGTGCGAGCACCGCCGCGGCGCCCAGCTCGGCGGCGGTCCGGCAGGCCACCCGGGCCCCGGCGCTGCGCCCGCCCGCGACGACCGGCCGCCCGGACGCCGCCAGCGCGGGCCACAGGGCGCGCCAGCCCTCGTCCAGCACCTTGGGCGCGGCGGCGACCTTCTTCCCCGCGACCCGCCACGGCTGTTCGACCAGCGCCACGGTGATCCCGTGGGCGGGCAGGGCGGCCGCCAGCGCCCGGAGGTCCCGGGCCTCGATGCCGCCGCCGGCGCCGTGGCCGAGGGCCAGCACGAGGCGGGCCTTGCGGGCCGGGGCCGGATGCCAGGTGATGCGGGCCTCGCCCGCCGGGGTCGGGGCGCTCTCGGTACGCGTGGTCATCCCCCGATCATGCCGGTTCGGGGAGGGTCAGAAGAGCGTGCTCTCCTCCGGCGCGGCCAGCTCCTCCAGCAGCTCGGGCCCGTTGTTGCGCACGTTGCTCACGGCCGTGGGCACCGGGTAGGCGCGCATCAGGCCGCCCGGCGGCGGGGAGAGCAGGGCCTGGAGCTCGTCGGAATCGGTCCGCGCCGGGTCCAGCCAGGCGTCCCACCGGTCCGGGGTGAGCATCAGCGGCATCCGCGGGTGGATGTCGGAGAGGGAGCGCGGCCCGTCGGCCGGGGCGACGCCCAGCGGTCCGGTCTCGGCCTCCGCGGTGATCACCGAGCAGGTGGCCCACCAGGCCGCCGGGTGCGCGTCGGGCAGGGTCCGGTCGCGCCAGAACTCGTATATCCCGGCCATCGCGAAGACGGAACCGTCGGCGGGGAGGACGAAGTAGGGCTGCTTGCGGGCCCGCTTCCTCTTCCCCTCGACCTCCAGCTCCCGCTCGTCGTGGGCGGTGACCCACTCGTAGTAGCCGTCGGCCGGGATGATGCAGCGGCGCTGCGCGAAGGGGCGGCGGAAGGACGGCTTCTCGGCGATGGTCTCGGACCGGGCGTTGATCATCCGGGCGGCCCCGTCGGGATTCTGAGCCCAGGACGGGACGAGACCCCATCTCAGCACCCTGAGCTGGCGAACCGGACGCGGGCTCGGAGCGTCTTTCAGTGGACGGTCGAGGATGACGTGGACCTCTTTCGTCGGGGCCACGTTCCAGTCGGGGTCCAGGGTCTCCTCAGGATCCCACCGCTCCACGCCGAAGACCTCCACCAGGTCCTCGGGCCCGCGACTCGCTGCATACCGTCCGCACATGGATGCCACACTGCCACGGCACCCGACCACCACCGCAAGGAGTCCGCCACCTCATGGACAGCAGCACAGCGGCCGGCCTGTGGGACCGGCTCACCGGCATACAGACGACCCCCGACCGGTGGCTGGTGATCGCGACGGGCCTGGCCGCGCTGGCCGCCGTGGGCCCGCGGCCGCTGTGGCGGCTGTCGCGCAACGCCATCACGATCGCCCACGAGGGCGGGCACGGCCTGCTGGCCCTGCTGACCGGCCGGAGCCTGGAGGCGATACGGCTGCACTCGGACACCAGCGGGGTCACCGTCAGCCGGGGCAAGCCGACCGGCCCCGGGATGGTCCTCACCGCCGCCGCCGGGTACACGGCACCCTCGCTGCTGGGCCTGGGCGGGGCGGCACTGCTCTCCGCGCACCGGATCACCCTGCTGCTGTGGGCGGCGACGGCGCTGCTGGTGGCGATGCTCGTGATGATCCGGAACGCCTACGGAATGCTGACGGTGGTCCTGACGGGCACCACCTTCGTCCTGGTCTCCTGGATGGCCACGGCCGACGTGCAGGCGGTCTTCGCCTACGCCGTCGTGTGGTTCCTGCTGCTGGGCGGGGTCCGGCCGGTCTTCGAGCTGGGGTCCAAGCGCCGGCGCGGCGGAGCGCCCGACTCGGACGCGGACCAGCTGGGGCGGCTCACCCATGTGCACCCGGTGGTGTGGCTGCTCCTCTTCCACGTGGTCGCGCTGTGCTCGCTCATCGGCGGCGGCCGCTGGCTGCTCGCGCTCTGACCCATCCGCCGAGGTCGGCGGCCCGGTCCGACCGCGAGGCCGGCGCCGGGTCCGGCACCGAGGTCGGCACCGGGTCCCCGTGCACGGTCCGTCCGCCCGCCGAGACGCCCCCGCGATCAAGATCTGCGGCCACGGGAAGCCACTAAAGTGGTGGCCATGACCGCGACCCCCGCTCCCCCCGCCCTCTGGCCCGCCCCGCTCGCCGATGCCGCCGTCCAGGCCACCGTCACCGTGCCGGGGTCCAAGTCGGTCACCAACCGTGCCCTCGTGCTCGCCGCGCTGGCCTCCGAGCCGGGCTGGGTACGCCGCCCGCTGCGCTCGCGCGACTCCCAGCTGATGTCCGACGCGCTGCGCGCGCTGGGCGTCGGCATCGAGGAGACCGTCTCCTCCACCTCCGCCGGGGCGGGCGACAGCGGCGAGGCCTGGCGGATCATCCCGGCCGCGCTGCACGGCCCGGCCACCGTCGACGTGGGCAACGCGGGAACGGTCATGCGCTTCCTGCCGCCCGTCGCCACCCTCGCCGCCGGCGACATCCGTTTCGACGGCGACCCGCGCTCCTACGAGCGCCCCCTCGGGCAGGTCATCACCGCGCTGCGCACCCTCGGCGCCCGCATCGACGACGACGGCCGCGGCGCGCTGCCGCTGACCGTCCAGGGCGGCGGCGCCCTGGAGGGCGGCACCGTCGAGATCGACGCGACCAACTCCTCACAGTTCGTCTCCGCGCTGCTGCTCTCCGCCCCGCGCTTCAACCAGGGCGTCGAGGTCCGGCACGTGGGCACCAACCTGCCGTCCATGCCGCACATCCGGATGACGGTGGAGATGCTGCGCGCGGCGGGCGCCCAGGTCGACACCCCCGAGGCGGGCGGCGAGAAGAACGTCTGGCGGGTCGCCCCCGGAGCCCTGCTCGGCCGCGACCTGGTCGTGGAGCCGGACCTCTCCAACGCGCAGCCGTTCCTGGCGGCGGCCATGATCACGGGTGGCACGGTCACCATCCCGGACTGGCCCCGGCGCACCACGCAGCCCGGTGACGCGCTGCGCCGCATCTTCACGGAGATGGGCGGCTCCTGCGAGCTGACCGACGCGGGCCTGGTCTTCACCGGCACCGGCAAGATCCACGGCATCGACGTGGACCTCGGCGAGGTCGGCGAGCTCACGCCGGGCATCGCGGCGGTCGCGGCGCTGGCCGACTCCGAGTCCGTGCTGCGCGGCGTCCAGCACCTGCGGCTGCACGAGACGGACCGGCTGGCGGCGCTCACCAAGGAGATCAACGCCCTGGGCGGCGACGTCACCGAGACCGAGGACGGGCTGCGGATCCGGCCGCGCCCGCTGCACGGCGGCACGTTCCACACGTACGACGACCACCGGATGGCCACGGCCGGCGCGGTGATCGGCCTGGCGGTGCAGGGGGTGCTCGTCGAGAACGTGGCGACGACCGCGAAGACCCTGCCGGACTTCCCGAGGATGTGGACGGACATGCTCGGCACGACGGCGCCGGCAGGCGTGGGAGCGTAGGGCCCGCCATGCGCAGGTACGGCAAGCACACCGACGAGGACGACATCCGCCAGCGGCCCAACCCCAAGGGCAACCGGCCGCGTACGACCATCCGCCCCAAGCACGAGGACGCCGCCGAGGGGTTCGTCCTGACCGTGGACCGGGGACGGCTCACCTGCCTGGTCGAGGACCGCGCGGTGCACGCCATGAAGGCCCGCGAGCTGGGCCGCAAGGCGGCGGTGGTCGGCGACCGGGTCTGGATCGTCGGCGACCTGACCGGCAAGAAGGACACGCTCGCCCGCATCGTGCGCATCGAGGAGCGCAAGTCCGTGCTGCGTCGCACGGCCGACGACGACGACCCCTACGAGCGGGTGGTCGTCGCCAATGCCGACCAGCTGGCGATCGTCACGGCGCTGGCCGATCCGGAGCCGCGGCCCAGGATGATCGACCGCTGCCTGGTGGCCGCGTACGACGCCGGGCTGGAACCGCTGCTGGTGCTCACGAAGTCCGACCTGACCTCCGCGGACAAGATCCTGGAGATCTACTCGACCTTCGGGCTGAACTACGTGGTCACCAACCGCGAGGAGCTGGCGGCGGGCGACGCGGCCGACCGGGTGCGCGAGCACCTCAACGGCCGCATCACCGCCTTCGTCGGCCACTCGGGCGTCGGCAAGACCACGCTGGTGAACTCGCTGGTCGCCGAGGGCCGCCAGCGCGCCACCGGAGTGGTCAACGCGGTGACCGGCCGCGGCCGGCACACCACGACCTCGGCGCTCGCGCTGCCGCTGCCGGGCGGGGACGGCTGGGTCATCGACACGCCGGGCGTGCGCTCCTTCGGCCTGCACCACGTGGACCCGTCCCGGGTGATCCTGGCCTTCCCGGAGCTGGTGCCGGGGACGGAGGGCTGCCCGCGCGCGTGCAGCCACGACGAGCCGGACTGCGCGCTCGACAAGTGGGTGGAGGACGGCCACGCGGATCCCGCACGGCTGTACTCGCTGCGGCGGCTGCTCCAGACGCGGGAGCGACGCGAGGGCGACTGACCGACGGTCGACCGCCCAGCGGGGTTTGCCGTATGCGATGCCTGGTAAATGCATAATCGCACCAAGTGGTGCGACGGCCGGGCCGAGAGCGCACCACGTGACGCGGGGAGGCATACGCCATGGCGTGGCTGTTGGTCGTGGTCGCCGGAATCCTGGAAACGGGCTTCGCGGTCTGCCTCAAGCTGTCGCACGGCTTCACCCGACTGTGGCCGACCGTCGCCTTCGCGTGCTTCGCGCTCGGCAGTTTCGGCCTGCTGACCCTGGCCCTGAAGAAGCTGGACGTGGGTCCGGCCTACGCGGTGTGGACGGGCATCGGTGCCGCCGGGACCGCCATCTACGGGATGATCTTCCTCGGCGACCTGGTCTCCACCCTCAAACTCGTCTCGATCTCGCTGGTCATCCTCGGCGTCATCGGACTCCAGCTGTCCGGCTCGGCACACTGAGGCCCGGCCCGTCGAGCAGCCGCAGCAGTTCGCCGGAGCCGGGTCCCGGCGGGCCGGCCGGGGCGATGAGGTAGGACACCGCGAGGCGCACGGCCAGCTCGCACCGGTGCGCTCCCTCGCCCGGGGCGAAGACGTCGCCGGCCCGTTCGCGTACGGCGCGGACCAGCTCCGCGGGACCGAGCGCGGGCAGTCCCGGCCGCACTCCCCGACCGGCCGGCACGGGTAGGTTCCCGTTCCAGCAGCCCGTCAGCAGGGCCCGTACGAGGGGGCGCGCCCCGGCCGCCCGCACCGTCCACTCCGCGACGGACGCGAGCCGCTCGGCGGGGGCGCCCGGGGAGGCGAGCACCCGGTCCACGCCGTCGAGGTACCAGGCGGCGTCGCGCCGGACCAGCGCGTGGCCCAGGCCCGCCTTGCCGGCGAACTCGTTGTAGAGGGTCTGGCGCGACACCCCGGCGGCGGCCGCCACGTCGACCATCCGAACGGCCGGCCAAGGGCGCGCCGCGAGCGCCGCTCCCGCCGCTTCCAGCAAGGACTCCCGGGCCGTCGGCACCGTCGCCTCCCCCTTTGACGTCACCGTCAGAGTTGACGGGCCGACAGATCCTGTCAAGGGTGCGCGCGGCGCACGGTGGACGCCCCGCACGGGGCCCCGGCGGTCTCGGTACTGTTCGGCCATGCCCGAGTATGACGATGACCTGCGCCTTGCCCTCGAACTCGCCGACGCGGCGGACGCCGCCACGATGGAGCGGTTCCGCGCCCTCGACCTGAGAGTCGAGACGAAGCCCGACATGACCCCGGTGAGCGAGGCGGACACCGCCACCGAGGAGATCATCCGGGCCGGGATCTCCGCCGCGCGGCCCGACGACGCGATCCTGGGAGAGGAGTACGGCCTCAAGGGCGACGGCCCCCGCCGCTGGGTCGTGGACCCGATCGACGGGACGAAGAACTACGTGCGCGGCGTGCCGGTCTGGGCGACGCTGATCTCCCTGATGGAGGCGGACCCCGAAGACCCGGCCGGGGCCTTCCGGCCCGTGGTCGGCGTGGTGTCCGCCCCGGCGCTGGGCCGCCGCTGGTGGGCGGCGCGCGGCCAGGGGGCGTACGCGGGGGGCGCGCTGGGCGAGACCACCGCACTCGGCGTCTCCAAGGTCGCCGACCTCGCCGACGCCTCCTTCGCCTACTCCTCGCTGAGCGGCTGGGAGGAGCAGGGGCGGCTGCCGGGCTTCCTGGACCTGACCCGGGCGTGCTGGCGCACTCGGGGCTACGGGGACTTCTGGCCCTACATGATGGTCGCCGAGGGCTCGCTCGACCTGTGCGCCGAGCCGGAGCTGAACCTGTGGGACATGGCGGCCCTGGCGGTCGTGGTGGAGGAGGCCGGCGGCCGTTTCACCGCCCTGGACGGAACGGACGGGGTGCACGGCGGGAACGCGGCGGCCTCCAACGGCCTGCTGCACGAGCGGATGCTCGGTCTCTTGCGCCCGCGCGCCTGACCCGTGCGCCCGGTCCTGCCGAGCGCGCCCTCTTGATGACACTCCGTGTCCGTGGGAATCTGGGACTCCTCCGCTTGTGCGCTTGTGAAGGCCTTCTCTAAGTGCGGGCCCGCACGACGCACCCCACCCGAGCGGAGGGACTCACAGGAGGTGGCTCTCTTCATGCTCGTCCGTGACGCCATGAGCACCGTGATCCTCACCCTCGGACCCACTCACACCCTGCGTCAGGCGGCCTGCCTGATGTCCGGCCGCCGCGTCGGCGCGGCCGTCGTCCTCGATCCGGAGCACAGCGGCATCGGCATTCTGACCGAGCGCGACATCCTCAACTCGCTCGGGGCCGGACACGACCCCGACCGCGAGGCCGTGGGCGCGCACACCACCAACAACGTGGTTTTCTGCACGCCGGACGCCACCGTGCAGGAAGCCGCCGAGGCGATGGCCCACGGCGGCTTCCGGCACTTGATCGTGCTGGAGGACGGCGGTCCCGTGGGCATCGTCTCCGTCCGCGACGTCATCCGCTGCTGGGCTCCGCTCCGGCACACCCGCGTACCCGCGTAGGAGCCGGAAAACGGCCGACGGACCGGCGCCCCACTCGGGGACCCCGGCCCGTCGGCCTCCTACGGCAGGCGCCGGATCAGCCGCGAAGGGCCTGGACCGCGGCTTCCAGACGCTTGCCGAAGTCGCCGTCCGCCTGGCGGAAGTTGTCGATCGCGCGCTCGACGATGTCGTCGCGCGAGACCTTGGCGATGAAGCCGGACAGGTTCTCGATCAGGCGGGCCTTCTCGTCCTCGGAGTACAGGCGGTAGAGGTTGCCCGCCTGGACGAAGTCGTTGTCCTCGCTGTGCACCGCGGCGGGGTGGTTGCCCGTGCCGCCGGTCACCGCGGTGGATACCCACAGCGGACGGTCCGTCTGGTGCGGGCCGCCGAAGCTGTTCGGCTCGTAGTTCTTCGCGCCCTTGTGGCGGCCGTCGTACAGGTAGCCGTCACGGGAGTTGGTGCGCGCCTCGGTGGCGTGCGGACGGTTCACCGGCAGGTGGTCGGCGTTGATGCCGACGCGGTAGCGGTGGGCGTCGCCGTAGCCGAAGAGACGGCCCTGGAGCATCTTGTCCGGGGAGGGACCGATACCGGGGACGAAGTGCGCCGGGGAGAAGATCGACTGCTCGACCTCGGCGAAGACGTTCTCCGGGTTGCGGTTGAGCTCCAGCTTGCCGATCTCGATCAGCGGGTAGTCCCCGTGCGGCCACACCTTGGTGAGGTCGAACGGGTTGAAGCGGTACTGGGCCGCCTCGGCCTCCGGCATGATCTGGACCTGCACGGTCCAGGACGGGAAGTCGCCGCGCTCGATCGACTCGCGCAGGTCGCGCTGGTGCGAGTCGGGGTCCTCGCCGGCGAGCTGGTTGGCCTCGGCCTGGGTGAGGTTCTTGATGCCCTGGTCGGTCTTGAAGTGGTACTTGACCCAGAAGACCTCGCCGGCCTCGTTGTTCCACTGGAACGTGTGCGAGCCGAAGCCGTTCATGTGGCGGTAGGACGCCGGGATGCCGCGGTCGCCGAACAGCCAGGTCACCTGGTGGGTGGACTCGGGCGACAGACCCCAGAAGTCCCAGACGTTGTCCGCCTCCTGCGAGCCCGTGTACGGGTCGCGCTTCTGGGTGTGGATGAAGTCGGGGAACTTGATGGCGTCCTTGATGAAGAACACCGGGGTGTTGTTGCCGACGAGGTCGTAGTTGCCCTCTTCGGTGTAGAACTTCAGCGCCCAGCCGCGGGGGTCGCGCACGGCGTCGGCGCTGCCGAGGTTGCCCGCGACGGTGGAGAAGCGCAGGAAGGTCTCGGTCTCCTTGCCGACCTCGGACAGGAACTTCGCACGGGTCCACTGCGAGACGTCACGCGTGAGCGTGAACGTGCCGTACGCGCCGGCGCCGCGGGCGTGCACCACGCGCTCCGGGATGCGCTCGCGGTTGAAGTGGGCGAGCTTCTCGAGAAGGAGCTGGTCCTGGACGAGTACGGGCCCACCGACGCCAGCGGTCTCGCTGTTCTGGTTGTCCGCGACCGGAGCCCCGGCCTCCGTGGTGAGCGGTCCCTGCTGCGTCACGTGCGCCTCCTGCGTCATTCCTGCATGTCCTGTCCTTGGCCTGTGCCGTTTTCGATCCTACAATGGACAATGTCTAAGTCAAGTAAACATCCAAGTCCGCACCGGTTCGGGAGTTACACCGAACCCCGCGCTGTTAGGGTGACGCCCATGAGTGACCTGCTGGAACGACTTCGCGGACGCGGATGGCGCATGACCGCACAGCGGCGCGTCGTGGCCGAGGTGCTCGACGGTGACCACGTTCACCTGACGGCCGACGAGGTGCACGCGCGCGCCGTGGCGAAGCTGCCGGAGATCTCCCGCGCGACCGTCTACAACACGCTGGGTGAGCTCGTCACCCTCGGCGAAGTGCTGGAAGTCTCCACGGACCGGCGCGCCAAGCGGTACGACCCGAACGCGCACCGGCCCCACCAGCACCTCGTCTGCGCCCGGTGCGGCGCGATCCGCGACGTCCACCCGGCGGGCGATCCCCTGGCCGACCTGCCGGACGCGGAGCGCTTCGGCTTCACCGTGTCGACGGTCGAGGTGACGTACCGCGGCGTGTGCCCGAACTGCGTCGGCGCGTAGCCGCCCGGCAGAACGGCAAAAAGGGGGGTGGGGCTCGTCGAGCCCCCACCCCCCTTCTTTCGTCCGCGCGCCGATCCCCGCTTTTGCGGTCTTGGCATCCGGAAACGACTGAAGGCCCGGATCCAGGGGATCCGGGCCTTCGAGCCTTCAGTAGCGGGGACAGGATTTGAACCTGCGACCTCTGGGTTATGAGCCCAGCGAGCTACCGAGCTGCTCCACCCCGCGTCGGTAAACCTGACTGTACGCGAGCCATGCGAGCAGATGCAAATCGGTTAACCAGCCGGACCCCGACCCTCGTGGGGACGCCCCGCGGGCCGTCCGGAAGCGGCGGGGCGAGCCGGGGGCCGGGACCCGGGGTCGGGATCCCGGCTCGCAAACCGCCGTCAGGTTGAGAGCTCCTCGGCCAGGGCGTCGCGCAGCCGGGCCGCGCGCTCCGAGACCTCCGCCGGGCCGAGTTCCTCCGCGCGCACGCACCACTTCTGGCCCTCCGCCAGGTCCCCCTGGCGGGCGGCGAGCAGTCCCAGCCGCAGCGCCGCGCGGCCGTGGCCGGCCACCGCCGCCCGCGTCCACCACAGCGCCGCCTCCGGCTCGTTCCCCTCCCGCGCCAGCAGCAGCCCCAGGTTGAACGCCCCGTTGCGCGAGCCGGCTTCCGCCGCCTCCCGGTACCACCGCGCGGCGACGGACAGCTCGCCCCGCGCGGCGGCGAGCATGCCGATCCGGACCTGCGCCCGCCGGTGGCCCAGCTCTGCGGCCCGCTCGTACCACTCCTCGCCCTCGCTCTTCGGCGCGCCGCCCACCGGCTCGCCCAGGGCGACCGGCTCCGGCGGCGGGGCCAACGACTCCAGCAGCGAGGCCAGCCGGAAGGCGGCCTCCGCGCTGCCGCCGCCCGCCGCGCAGCGCAGGTGCCGTTCCGCGGCCCGCTCCTCGCCGTCGCGGACCAGCGCGATGCCGACCTGCAGGGCCGCGTCGGTGTGTCCGGCCGAGGCGGCCCGCTCGTACCACTTCAGCGCGGTGCGGTCCTCGTCGCGGCTGGCGAAGAGGATGCCGAGGTTGAACGCGGCGTCCACGCTGCCGGCCTCCGCCGCCTTGGAGAACCACGGCTCCGCGCCCGCCGCGTCCCCGACCTGGAGCAGCATGATGGCCAGCGCGTTGGCCGCCTCGCGGTGCCCCGCGTACGCGGCGCGCCGGTACCACTGCTCGGCCTGCGCCGTCCGTTCCTGCGCGGCGCACAGCAGCGCGAGGTTGTACGCCCCGTTCTGGTCGCCCGCGTCCATCGCGGCCCGGTACCACTTCTCCGCGGTCTGGGTCTCGCCGCGGGCGGCGTGCAGCGCACCCAGTGCGTTCGCCGCGTTGCCGTCGCCGTCCTGCGCGGCGCGCAGCCACCACGTGGCCGCGTTCTCCTCGTCGCCGGCGTCGCGCAGCAGGAAGCCGAGCGCGCACGCCGCCCGCGGCTCGCCCTGCTTCGCGGAGGTCAGGTACCAGCGCCCCGCCTCCTTCAGTTCGCCGCGCGCCTCCAGCAGCGTGCCGAGGTGCAGCGCGGCGCGCCGGTGCCCGCGCGCGGCGGCCTGCCGGTACCACTGCTCGGCCTCGGCCGGGTCCCCCTTGCGCAGGTGCCGCGCCAGCCGGTACGCGGCCTCGCGGTGTCCCTGTTCGGCGGCGGCCCGGAACCAGCGCTCGACTCCCTTGTCCCCGCGGTGCTCCAGCAGGTCCGCGAGCCCGTACGCACCGAGCGCATGGCCGGATTCCGCCGCCTGGCGCATCCAGTACTCGGCGGCGGGCTCGTCGCCCCGCTCGCGGTAGTGGCGTCCCAGGGCGTGCGCGGCCGGGGCGGATCCGGCCACGGCGGCTACCCGCCACCAGCCCGCGGCCTCGTCGGGGTAGCCGCGCTGGTGCAGGAGCACACCGAGGTTGTTGGCGGCGGCGCGGTCGCCCTCGGCCGTCGCCCCGCGCAGGTACGGCTCGGCTCCGGCGAGGTCGCCGCGGCGCAGCAGGAGCGCCCCGAGCACGCTCATGGCGCCCGGGTCCCCCTTGTCGGCGGCGGCCCGGTGGCGGGCTTCCAGCTCGGCGTCGCTGGCCGCGTCGGCCAGTGCGAACGCCTCGTCGTCGAACACCGCGTCGTCCTGTGCCGTTTGCGCCGGCTGCTCCGTCCGCTCGGCTCGTGTGGCTGGAAAAGCCCGCACGGAGGCCGCGGCTGCCGTGTCCCATGCCGGCCGCGTGGTCATCGCGGTCCGCACGTCAACAGTCTGAGCCGCCCCATCGGTCTCCGTACCCGACTCGGCCTCCGCCCTCACAAACCGCCCTGTCTCCAGCAGAGTTGACCTGTCCCCCATAAATCCCATCGTCGCATCACCTGCTACCCGCGTACACCTGGTATGTCGCAGTCAGTGAGGTCACTACAGCGTTTTGTCGACATGCCCACAGAGAGACAAGTCAAACACGTTCGCACCTCAACTCACCCACCCCAGCGACCCCAGAGCCCCCACGTCGGTGAAAAACGCGAGTGCGCCGGACATGACGAAGGCCCGGATCCATCGGATCCGGGCCTTCGACTTCAGTAGCGGGGACAGGATTTGAACCTGCGACCTCTGGGTTATGAGCCCAGCGAGCTACCGAGCTGCTCCACCCCGCGTCGGTAAAACCACAGTATCACGACACGGGGTGGGGCCATTACCGCTATCCGGTCGGCTCGGGAGTCGTCAGCTTCGCCTCGGCATCGATCGCCCGCTTCAGCGCGGCCTGCAGGTCGCCTTGAGCCTTGCCGTACGCCGCCCAGTCGCCGGCCTTCAGCGCCTTGTCGGCGTCCTCGACCGCCTTCTGCGCGTCCGAGAGGGCCGCCTTGACCGTCGGGTCCTGGCTGACAGGCGGCTGGTTGGTGCCGTCGCCCGGCGGCGGCGGGTTGGTCGGCGTGGTCGGCGCCTCGGCCCCGAACACCACGTTCAGCGCCTTCTCCAGGGTGTCCTCGAAGGCCGTCTGGCCGCCGTAGGTCACGAGCACCTTGCGCAGCAGCGGGTACTTCAGCCCGGAACTGCGCACGTACACCGGCTCGACGTAGAGCATTCCGCCGTCGAGCGGCACCGACAGCAGGTTTCCGTATTCGACCTCCGAGTCGCCACCGCGCAGCAGGCGGATGGATTCGGCGATCTTCGGCTCGGACTGGAACTTGCTCTGCACCTGCTTGGGACCGTCGACCGGCTTGCTGGTCGGCAGCTTCAGGATTCTGATCTTGCCGTAGTCCGGTGTGCCCGGATCGGCGTTGACCGCCATGAAGGCGCTCAGGTTGTCCCGCTCGTTCGGCGTGAACGTCGTCGTGAGCGAGAAGACCTGGTCCTTCTCCTTCTGGCCCGGCATCTTCATCGACTGGTAGTACGGCGGAACCGCCGTGCCGGCCTTGGTCGTCGGGTCGTCCGGGACGGCCCAGGCCTCACTGCCGCTGAGGAAGGTCTGCGGGTCGGTGACGTGGTACCGGGTCAGCAGCTCGCGCTGGACCTTGAAGAGGTCCTGCGGGTAGCGGATGTGGTCCATGAGCGACTTGGAGATCTCGCTCTTGGCCTTGACCGTGCCGGGGAACGCCTTCATCCAGGTCTTGAGGATCGGGTCCTGGGTGTCCCACTGGTACAGGTCGACCGTGCCGTCGTACGCGTCGACGGTGGCCTTCACCGAGTTGCGGATGTAGTTGACCTGGTTCTCCTGGGCCACCACCGCGCGCTGGTTGTTCGTCAGCGAGTCGTGGGTGCTCTCGCCCAGCGTGGTGCGCGAGGCGTAGGGGTAGCCGTTGGTCGTCGTGTACGCGTCGACGATCCACTTGATCCGGCCGTCGATGACCGCCGGGTACGGGGCGCCGTCGATGGTCAGCCACGGGGCGACGGCTTCGACGCGATCCTTGGGCGTGCGGTTGTACAGGATCCGCGAGCCCTCGCCGATGGCGCCGGAGTACAGGATCTGCGGCTCGCTGAAGGCGAGAGCGTACGCGGCGCGGTTGACCGGGTTGTCGAGGTTGACGCCGGAGTCGCCCTTGTAGCTCGTCTCCTTCTCACCCTTGTCGTCCGAGTAGTCGAGCTCCTTCTGCGGTCCGCCGACGATCGAGTACTGCTTCGTCTGCTCGCCGTAGTAGATCCGCTGCTCGAAGTCCGTGCCGAACATCCCCTTGGAGGGGAGGTCGGACTGGGTGAAGTCGGGGGCGCCCTGGTCTCCGACGGTGGTGCCCTTGGCCGCGACCACGCCGTAGCCGTGGGTGTACTTGAAGTGGTCGTTGATCCAGTTGTTCTTCGGGATGCCGCCGATGTTCAGCTCGCGCAGCCCGATGACCGTGTCCTGGCCGCTGTACCGGTCGACGGCGAGCGTCGACGGGAAGGCGTAGTAGCCCTTGACCTGCTGGAGCTGCTGGAAGGCCGGGGAGACGATGTTCGGGTCGAGGAGGCGGATGCTGGCGGTCGTGTCGGCCGCCTTGCGCAGCTGGGCCTTCTCGGTCCCCTCGGCCGGGACGCCCGCGTAGTCCGTCACGTCCGTGCCGGCGACCCCGTACGCGTCGCGCGTCGCCTTGATGTTCTTCTCGACGTACGCCGATTCCTTGGCCTGCTCGTTCGGCTGGACCTGGAACTTCTGCACGATCGCCGGGTACAGCCCGCCGATCAGGATCGCCGAGAGGACCATCAGGCCGAAGCCGATGACCGGGAGCTGCCAGGTGCGCCGCCACAGCGTCGCGAAGAACAGCAGAGCGCAGATCGCCGCGATGGCCACGAGGATCGTCTTGGCCGGCAGGTAGGCGTTGGCGTCGACGTACCGCAGGCCGGTCCAGTTGTCCGCGGCCTTGAAATCGCTGGACTTCACGGCGAGGCCGTACCGGTCGAGCCAGTAGGCGACCGCCTTGAGCGTGACGAAGAGGCCGAGCAGGACCGACAGGTGGCCGGTCGCCGCGGCGGTCGCCCGCGCACCGGGGCTCGTGACGCGCAGTCCCCCGTAGAGGTAGTGCACGACGGCGGCGGCGATCACCGAGAGCACGGCGGCGGCGAAGCCGAAGCCGAGCAGGAAGCGGTACCAGGGCAGGTCGAAGGTGTAGAACGACACGTCCAGGTTGAACTGGGGGTCCTTCTGCCCGAAGGGCACCCCGTTCACGTACATCAGCCAGGTCTTCCACTGGCCCGCCGCCGACGCGCCCGCGATCAGTCCGACCAGCGCGGCGATGCCCAGGAGCAGCCACTTGCGGTACGGCGCGACGCTCATCCGGTAGCGGTCGAGGCTCTGCTGCTCCATCGACATCGCGCTGAGCGGCGGCCGGAGCCGGTAGGCCAGCCAGATGTTCAGCCCGACGGCACCGGCCATCAGCAGGCCGAAGACGGCGAAGAGGCCGACCTTGGTCCACAGGGTGGTGGTGAAGACGGTGGAGTACTTGACGGAGCGGAACCAGAGCCAGTCCGTCCAGAAGCCCGCGAACATGATGAACGCCATGGCCAGGACGGCCAGGACGCCCAAGGTCATCAGAAGAGTCCGGGCGCGCCGGGACGGGCGGCCGACTCTCATCCGTGGCCCGGAGGGGCCTCCGCCGCGGTCCGGCATCTGGAAAGCCAAGGTGCGCACCTCGAAAGTCGCTGTGTGTAAGTGATGCTGAGATTCTTCAAAGCATGGGCCCCCGATCGTAGGGCCCACTCATGCAACTTACTGAGGCTTTAGTCAGTTCCCGTTATCCGGGAGAAAGGAGGCAGGATGTTGTCCATGTCCAACCTTTCGCCGTCCCCCGGCACCCCCATGGCGGCCAGCCCGCTGACCCGTGCCGTCCTCGAAATCGACGAGTACGCCTCCACTCTCGGCTGGGACAAGCCCGCCAGGCTCTTCGCCCTGGTCGACACGGCCAAGCTGCGCAAGGAGGCGCCGGGAGTCGCCCGCCAGCTCGGCCTGGACCAGGACGACACGGGCAAGAAGCAGCTCACCCCGATCGAGCAGGACGAGGTGCCGGCCGGGACCCCGCTGGACAAGTTCCTGGGAACGATCGCCTGGCCGCCGTCGATCCTCGGCTGCGCGCTGACCGTGGAGCGCCTGATGCTGCCGCCGTCGGCGGAGTCCTCCGTACCGGAGGGGCTCAGCGACAAGCAGCTGGCCACGTGGGTCGCCGCCCACCCGGACCGCCAGGAGGTGCGGCTGACCGTGGGCGTCCTGCGCGACGGATCGCGCGAGTCGGCCGTACGGCTGCGGGAGAAGGACTCGGCGAACGAGGTGCTGACCGGCGCGATGCTGGTGCCGGGTCTCGCCGAGGCGCTGTCCGCCACCTTCCTCGACTAGGCCGTCTCTTTCGGATCTTGCCGGGCCGGCGGGCGGGGCCGGGGGGACGCGGTCAGGACGCGGTGCACTGCGTCAGTCCGGCCGTGTCCCCCTTGCCGATCTTCTCCAGCGCCTTCACCGCGTCGTCGATCGTGGAGACCTTCAGCAGCGTCAGCCCGTCGGGCACGTTCGTCGCGGCGGAGGGGCAGTTCTCGGCGGGCGTCAGGAAGTACTCTGCGCCGGCCTGGCGTGCGCCGATGGTCTTCATCTGGATGCCGCCGATCGGACCGACCTTGCCCGCGTCGTCGATGGTGCCGGTGCCGGCGATGAACTTGCCGCCGGTCAGGTCCTGCGGGGTGAGCTTGTCGACGATGCCGAGCGCGAACATCAGGCCGGCGCTGGGGCCGCCGACGTCGGCGAGCTTGATGTCGATCGCGAACGGGAAGGTGTGGTCGGTGTCGGCCCGGATGCCCACGATGGCGTGACCGTCGTCCTCGGCCTTGCCCGCGGTGATCGTGACCTTCGTCGTGCCGGTGGGCTCGCGGTTGGCCTTCTCGGCCTCGGCGGCCTCGGCGGCGGGCACGATGGTGAATTCGACCGGCTCGCCGGGCTTGTGCTTGGTCACGAGCTTGGCCACGTCCCCGGGGGCGTTGACCGGGGTGCCGTCCACGGCCTTGATCACGTCACCGGCGTGCAGCACACCCTCGGAGGGGCTGCCCTTGACCACGGTGGCGACGATCACGCGGGCGGCGACCGGAATGCCGAGCTGCTTGAGGGCGGCCACCTTGGCGCTCTCCTGCGACTGGCTGAACTCCTCGGCGTTCTCCTGCGTGGACTCGCGGTCCGTCTTGCCGTTCGGGTACAGGTTCTCGTGCGGTACGACGATGTTGTCGCCGGCCGCCCAGCCGTACACCGCTTCCAGGAGGTTCATGTCGTAGTCCGCGCCGGTGACGCGGACCGTCGTCATGTTCAGGTGCCCGGTGGTCGGGTACGTCTTGCGCCCCGAGATGTTCAGGACCGGCTCGCCGTGTGAGTCCCCGAGCGTGTTCACCGTCGGGCCCGGACTCATCTCGGAGTACGGGACCTTCATGAACACCCCTGCGCAGAGCAGGGCGAAGAGCATGAGGGTGGAAGCGAGCATCGTCGCAGTGCGGCGTGGCATGGATCGACAGTACGGGACGGCCCTGACGAGCGGCCTGCGGGGCCGGTCCGTACGGGGGCGGGGGCGCCTCAGACGGCGTCGGAGCCGGAGTGCGCGTCCGCCTTCGCCCGGATCTGTTCGGTCTTGCCCATGGCTTCACGGAATCTCGCGTATCCCGCGAGCTCGGATATGTCTCCGGTCGTGCGGTCGCGAGCCGCCCAGCTGCCCCATATCGCCGCTCCGATCGCGGCGAACAGCGGAATCAGCAACCACGCCAGTGACGCCATGGGCGTGCCTCCTTACCCCGAAAATACGTGTTGTTGGTGGCTTCAACGCTGGTGCCCGGGAGGGGGTTACGCAAATCGAGGGCGTGTTGCGCGTCCGAATGGGGTAAAACGGACGGCTTCGGGGGTCAGCAGGCGCCGACCCACTCCTCCGTGCCGTCCGCGAACGTCTGGTGCTTCCAGATCGGAACCTCGTGCTTGAGGTCGTCGATCAGCATCCGGCAGGCCTCGAAAGCCTCGCCCCGGTGCGGGCAGGAGACGGCCACGACGACGGCGAGGTCGCCGACGGCGAGGTCGCCGACGCGGTGGACGGCGGCGAGGGCGCGGACCGGGTACTTCGCCACGACGCGCTCGGCGACACGGCGCATCTCCGCCTCGGCCGTCGGGTGGCAGGAGTAGCCGAGCTGGTCGACGTCCGCTCCGCTGTCGTGGTTGCGCACCGTGCCGACGAAGAGCGTCGTACCACCCGTCGCGTCGTCGCCGACGGCCTGGAAGACCTCGTCGATCGAGAGCGGGGTGTCACGGATTTCGAGGAGCCGGATCGGGTCCGAAGCGGCCTGCTCGCCGGGGTGGTCGAAGTGCGGTGCCATAGCTTCCATCGTGCCCTAACCGCCGACGCGGTGGAATAGCCGATTCACCCGGCCCGCACCCCCGCCCTTGGGAGCCTCCTACAGGAACCCCGATCCGGCCCCGCCGGGGCGCCCGTCCCGGCGGCGGCCCGGGCGGCGGCAGGGGCCGGGCCCGTCAGATCCCCCGGCGCCTGCGGGCCGCGCGGACCACGGCGGCGGCGCCCAGCAGGGCGACCGTCGCACCCGCCGCACCCGCCGCGGTGGCGTCCTTGCGCCCCAGCCTGCGGCCCGCGACCGTGTGCCGGCCCGCGACCTCCTGGAGGAGCTCCGCCAGGACTTCCTCGTTGGTCCAGCGCGGCCGCCAGCCCGCCGCGTGCAGCCCGCTGACACTGACCACCCACGGGTGCATCGTGTACGCCAGGTCCCCCGCCGGGGACGGGGTCAGGCCGATGCGGTGCAGCCGGGCCGCCGCGCCCAGGGCGACGGCGGACGGGAGCTCCATGCGGCGGATCCCGCTGAGCTCCTCGACCTCCTCCTGCTCCAGCCAGCCCTCGCAGCCCACCGCCAGCTCGCCCTCGACCTTCTCCAGCGCCGCGTACTCCAGCGCGCTGACCAGGTCCTCCACGTGGCAGAACTGCCAGGTCGGGCGGGACCCGGCCACCACCAGCAGGCGCGGGGACTCGAAGTAGCGGGTCAGCGCGGTGTCCGTACCGCCGACCAGCACGGCCGGGCGGACCACGGTGACGTTCAGGCCGGGGTGGGCGCGCGGCGCCCGGCGGCCCAGGCGCTCGATCTCCAGCAGGTCGCCGACGCCGGTCGCCTCGGCGGTGGCCCGCAGCTCGGCGTCCTCGGAGAGCGGGATGTCGTTGTCCGGCAGGGCCCCGTAGACCATCGCCGAGGTGCAGAGCACGACCCGGTGCACTCCGGCCGCCGCCGCGGCGGTGAGCACGGTCTGGGTCCCGCGCACGTTGTACGCCGTACGGGCCGCCGGGTCCGTCTCCAGGTCGAGGTCGAGCGCCAGGTGCACCACGACGTCCGCGCCGCGCAGCTTCTCCGCGATCGCGGGGTCCCGTACGTCCAGGAGGTGCCACTGCGCGGCCGCGCAGTCCCCGCGCCGCTCGTCGATCGCGACGACCTGCTTGACCTCGTCGGACGCGGCCAGCCGGCTCACCAGTGCGGCGCCGACACCCGAGGCCGCGCCCGTCACGGCGATCACGGGGCTGCGCCGCGCCGTACCGTCGGGGTTACGCGGCTGGCGAACGCCTTGGGCGCCGTCACCGTGCTCAGCCCGGCTTTCGGCCTCGTGGGGCCCTCGGCCGTGCTCGTCGGAGCCGTGATTGTCCAAAGCGTGCGGATCTGGGGAACTCACCAGGCGTCTCCAGCGGTTGTCTTCAGTAGGTGCGCGCCGCAGCGCGTACCTACCAGGTGATGTCCATCCTGCCGCAGGCCGGGAGTCGACGGAGCACCGAGCCCGGAAGCGGGTCCGGTGTCTAGGCTGGGTGATGTCGTCCGACCATTGCCCGCCGGCCCCCGCCGGCGGCCCTACGAGCCGAGGAAACCCGTGAGCGACACCCCATTCGGATTCGGCCTTCCGCCCGAGGAGCCGGACAACGGCGACGAAGGCGGGAAGAAGGGCAATCAGGGAGGTCAGAGCGGCCCGAATCCGTTCGGGTTCGGTGCGGGCCTGCCCGGGGGAGCCGGCGGCCAGGGCGGCGCCGACAATCCGTTCGCGGCGATGTTCGGCTCGATGAACCCGAACGACCTGGGCGCGGCCTTCCAACAGCTCGGCCAGATGCTGAGCTACGAGGGCGGACCGGTCAACTGGGACATGGCCAAGGACATCGCCCGCCAGACCGTCGCGCAGGGCACTCCGGACGGGGTCAAGGACGCCAGCGTCGGCCTCGCCGAGAAGTCCGCGGTCGAGGAGGCCGTGCGCCTCGCCGACCACTGGCTGGACGACGTCACCTCGCTGCCGTCGGGCGCCGCGACGGCCGTCGCGTGGAGCCGCGCCGAGTGGGTCGAGGCGACCCTCCCGGTGTGGAAGGAGCTCGTGGACCCGGTCGCCGAGCGCGTCGGCGCGGCCATGGGCGGCGTCCTGCCCGAGGAGATGCAGGCCATGGCGGGCCCGCTGCTCGGCATGATGCGCTCCATGGGCGGGGCCATGTTCGGCCAGCAGATCGGCCAGGCCGTGGGCACCCTCGCGGGCGAGGTCGTCGGCTCGGCCGACATCGGTCTGCCGCTGGGCCCGGCCGGCAAGGCAGCGCTGCTGCCGCTGAACATCGAGGGCTTCGGCAAGGACCTGAGCGTCTCCTCGGACGAGGTCCGGCTGTACCTGGCGCTGCGCGAGGCCGCCCACGCGCGTCTCTTCGCGCACGTGCCGTGGCTGCGCTCGCACCTCTTCGGCGCGGTCGAGGGGTACGCCCGGGGCATCAAGGTCGACACCTCCAAGCTGGAGGACGTGGTCGGCCAGCTCGACCCGTCGAATCCGGAGCAACTGCAGGAAGCCCTCCAGGGCGGCATGTTCCAGCCGCAGGACACCCCCGAGCAGAAGGCCGCGCTGGCCCGTCTGGAGACGGCGCTCGCGCTGGTCGAGGGCTGGGTGGACGCCGTCGTGCACGAGGCGGCCAAGCCCCGGCTGACCTCGGCGGACGCCATGCGGGAGACCATGCGCCGGCGGCGTGCCTCCGGCGGCCCGGCGGAGCAGACCTTCGCGACGCTGATCGGGCTGGAGCTGCGGCCGCGCCGGCTGCGCGACGCCTCGCGGCTGTGGGCCTCGCTGACCGACGCGCGGGGCGTGGACGGGCGGGACGGGCTGTGGGAGCACCCTGACATGCTGCCGACCGCCTCCGACCTGGACGACCCGGACGGGTTCGTGCACCGCGAGCAGCTGGACTTCTCCGAGATCGACAAGATGCTCGGCGAAGCCGCCCGCAAGCACGAGCAGGACGGTGAAGGCGAGAAGTGAACCTGCACGACGACGCGGTGGCGGTCCTGAAGGCGTACGGGGACCAGCCCGAGCTGCGCGACCTGTATCTGGAGCACCTGGCCGCCCACCCTGACGGGGTCTACAAGCCCTGCGGTGCCGGGCACGTCACGGGCAGCGCGCTGGTGATCGACCCGGAGCGGGGCCGCGTACTGCTGACCCTGCACAAGAAGCTCGGGATGTGGCTGCAGATGGGCGGGCACTGCGAGCCCGGTGACACGACGCTCGCCGGGGCCGCCCTGCGCGAGGCCGTCGAGGAGTCGGGCATCACCGAGGGGCTGACGCTGCTGCCCGGCGGTCCGGTGCGCCTCGACCGGCATCCCATCCCGGCGCCGTGCAACTGGCACCTGGACGTGCAGTACGCGGCGCTGGCGCCCGCCGAGGCGGTCGAAGCGATCAGCGAGGAGTCGCTGGACCTGCGCTGGTTCCCGTACGAGGAGGTGCCGGCGGTCGCCGACACCTCGGTCGTGCGGCTGGTGGAGGCGACCCGGGCCCGGCTCTGACCCCGGCACGGGACACGCGGGAGGGGCGGCTCCGCCGGTGCGGGACCGCCCCTCTCGCGTCTGCTGCGCGCCGGATCAGTTCCAGGCGTTGTTCTGGTTCTGGGCGTGGGCGCCCTGCTGGCCCACGCCGAACTGCGCCGCCGCGCCCTGGCCGATCTGGGCGTTCTGCGGCGGGAGCACCTCGCTGGGCTGGACCAGCGCGAAGCCGGTGCCGAGGAAGCTGAGCTCCCAGCCCTCGCCGGTGTTGCCGCGCCGCCGCCACACGCCGGTGGAGTGCGTCTGGGCCTGCATCTGCACGCGCAGCGAGGTGGACCAGGCGACGACGGCGTCCGCGTCGGCGTTGACGTACTTGTCGGGCGTGACCTGCATCATCAGCGGCTGCCCGGAGGTCATGAGCGCGACCTTGCCGCGGCCGGTGATGTTGAGCTGGTACTTGCCGGAGCCGGAGATCCCGTACTGGCTGTCCACCGCGATGACCTCGGTGTGCAGGGTCGAGTCGAGAGCCAGTACGTAGCTGCTGTCGACGGTGAGGCCCTCCTGGTCCACGTCCAGGACGTGGACGTACTGGGCCAGGTTGGCCAGGTAGACCGTGCCCTGGCCCGAGCAGCGCATCAGGTCCAGGCCCTCGCCGGTGCGGCGGCGGGCGTTTCGCTGGTTGGCGCTCTGGTACTCGCCGTCGAAGTCGATGATCCCCTGGTAGGCGACCATGGCGCCCTTGCGGGCGAGCACGTCGTCGGAGCCGCTCAGGGAGACCCGCAGCAGCTGCGGGTTCTGGACGGCGTACCGCTCCTGGGACTGCGCCTCGGCGTGGGCGAAAAGTGAACTCTGCATGCTGTGCCTTCTCCCCCTCAGCCCCGGGCCCGGAGCCGGTCGGTGCTGTCCTCGCTGGGCTGTACGACGACGATGCCCTGGCCGGAGAAGGCCATCTGGTAGGCCTCCCCGCTGCCCCGGCCGATCAGCGACGAGGCCTTGAAGCTGCTCTTCCCCTTGACCTTGAGGTTCGGGGACCAGGCGACGAGCGCGTCGGGGTCGACGAACGTCTCGTCCTCGCCGCGCCCGCAGTCGACCACGATCGGGGTGCCGCGGGAGGTGATGGCGACCCAGCCTGTGCCGGCGACGGAGACGTTGAAGAGTCCCTGGCCGGCGAACTTGGCCATGCCCTTGACCCGCTCGACGCCCCACTGGAGGTGGGCGTCGAAGGCCAGGAGGTTGGTGCCGTTGACGGAGAGGGAGTCGTTGTTGAGGTTGATGACGACGACGTCCGCGCCGTAGTCGGCGAGGTAGAGCAGGCCGTCGCCCGTGCACTTCATCAGCGGGGCGCCCTCGCCGGTGAGCCACTGCGAGGCCATCTGGCGCACGGCCGGCGGGTTGGGCTCGTACTGCACGAAGCCCTCGTAGGCGACCATCGATCCGGTGCGCGCGAAGAGGTCCTGGCCGCTCTGCATGGCGACCTTGAGCATGGCCCGGCCGTGGTTCTCCATGCGGGCCGTGACGGGGGTCGGGGCGTAGCCCGCGAGCTGCTGGTTCATAGCGTTCATGGCATTCATGTGGGGCTCCCTCAGACCTCGTACGGCTGGACGACGATGAAGTTGCCGGGAGCGCCGCGGAACTGGAGGTTCACGGTCTCCCCGCTGTGGCCGGGGTAGGCGTTGCGGCGCAGCCGGACCTGGCTGGAGATGATCACCTGGGCGGCGGACGACCACGCGACGATGGCGTTGCTGTCGGCGAAGGTGGTCGGGGTGACGGGCAGGACGACGGGCACGCCGTGCGTCTTGACGATCACCGTGCCGGTGCCCTGGAACTGCATGGTGAACAGCGCGCCGCCGGGGATGCCGTGGCCCTCGATGCGGCGGACCTCGTGCTGGAGCGACTCGTCGAAGGCGAGGACGCTTTCGGCGGAGACGCAGATGCCGTCGCCCTGGAGCTCGATGGCGTGCAGGTGGGCGCCGGCCTCCGCGAGGAAGACCTGGCCGCGGCCGGTGCAGCGCATCAGCTGCATCTCTTGGCCGGTGGCGTTGCCGACGACGCGGCCGGCGAAGCCCGCGCCCTTGTAGCTGAAGTCGACCTTGCCCTGGTAGAGGACCATGCTGCCCTGACGGGCGAGGACGCCCTGCCCGCCCATCGACAGGTCGACCCGCATGAGCTGCTGGTTCTGCGGGGTCCAGCGCAGGCCCGTCGGGGCTTCCTTGTACGGCTGGAGCGCGGCGGCGAGTCCGGCGCCGGCGGCGGGCGCCGCCTGCGCGGGCCGGCCGTAGCCGGGCTGCTGCCCGTACGGGGGCTGCTGTCCGGGGAACTGGCCGGGAGGCGCTGCGGGAACCTGGCCGTACGAAGGCTGCTGCGGCTGCCCGTACGGCGCGGGGGCCGGGGCGGGCGGCGGGACCTGGCCGTACGAAGGCTGCTGCGGCTGGCCGTAGGGCGCGGGGGCCGGCGGGGCCAGGGGGGTGCCCATCGGCGCGGCCATGGTGGGGGCCGCGTGGACGGGCTGCTGGTACTGAGCCGGGGCGGGGACCTGCGCCGGGGCCTGGGGCGGCGCGCCGGCCGGGGCTCCGAAGGCCGGGGCGGGAGCCTGGGGCCCGCCCTGCGCGGGCGCGCCGAATGCGGGCGCGGGGCCGGCGGCCTGCGGCGGCGGGGCGAAGCCGGGGGCGCCGGCCGGGGCCTGCGCCTGCGGCTCGGGCTGCTCCTCCTCGGCGACCTCGCCGCCGAAGTTCTTGAGCAGCGCGGCGAGACCGCCGTCGAAGCCCTGGCCGACGGCGGCGAAGCGCCACACGTCCTTGAGGTAGAAGTCGCCGATCATCAGCGCGCGCTCGGTGGTGAACTCCGAGCCCGTGAAGGTGTACCGGACGACCTCTTCGCCGCCGGCCACGATCCGGATGTAGCCCGGGCCGATCTGCGACATCTGGCCGGCGCCGTCGATGGAGGCGGCGAAGGAGAGCTTGTGGATGTTCGCCGGAATGCGGTCCAGGGTCACCCGGAAGGATTCCGCGTCACCGGCCTGGGCGCCGAGCTGCTGGATGGACTCCTCCGGCGACTTCGGCTGGTTGAAGAAGACGAAGTACCGGTCGTCAGAAAGCTGCTCGTTCGCGTCGAGGCCGAAGCAGCTGATGTCGATGGCAAGTCCGGGCCCGGCGATCTGGACGCCCACGTAGAGGTCCGTGCCCGCCGTCAGATCGCTGATTTTGGCCTTGTGACCGCGTTGGAATTCCCTGGCCATACGTAAGACCGTCCCCCATCCCGACTGTGAATGCGTGCCGCTCAGGCTAACGGCAACCGCGGACATCCGGCCAAGTCGGTACCGACCCGGTACATATCACGGGGTGCGACATCACCGGCAATTGCGGATCATTCGTCCCGCGTGGAAGGGACTTTCGGAAGGCGCTCGGCGGCGACGACCCCTTCGAGGTAACCGCGGGCCCGCTCGGTGCGCGGGTACGCCTCGAGCAGCTCCCAGAAGCCGGGGCCGTGGCCGGGCACGAGGAGGTGGGCCAGCTCGTGCAGCAGCACGTAGTCGACGACGTACTCCGGCATCCCCTGGAGGCGGTGCGAGAGCCGGATACTGCCCTCGGCCGGGGTGCAGGAGCCCCAGCGGGTGTTCTGGTTGGTGACCCAGCGGACCGTGCGGGGACGGGCGCGGCCGCCGAAGAACTGCTCGGACAAACGCTCGGCGCGCTCGGTGAGTTCCGCGTCCCCGAGGGTGCGCTTGCCCTCCTGCGCCGCGAGCTTGTCGAGCATGACGCCCACCCAGCGCCGCTCCTCCGCCTCGGACATCCGGGCAGGGATGAGGACGACCGTACGATCACCCTCGCGGTAGGCGGATACGGTCCTGCGGCGGCGTGCGCTCCGGCGGACTTCGACGGCGCGCTGCGGTGGATCGGCGGACACGCCACGACGGTACCCGCTCGCCGTGGCGGAAGTCCCGCCCCTCGGGGCTCGAAGGTGATCGATTCGCAGCCGCCCCGGAGAGAACCCCAATCATCCATTTCATATGCCTTATACCCCTCGCCTGTGGACAAACTTTCACGCCCCCTCCGACGGCCGGGCAATCTTGCGGAAAGCGACGCGAGACGAGGCGGCGCGTGAATCGAGGGAGGGTCCCGATGTATCCGAAGGTGAAGTCCGCATTGGCCCGGGCCTGGCGGGACACTCAGACCGTGCAGTTCGGGGTGACGCCCGCTCACGCGGTCGTCCTGGGTCCGGTCGACACGGCCACGGGCGCGTTCCTCGACCTGGTCGACGGGACCCGGGGCATGGAACTGCTGCGCGCCCAGGGCAAGGAGATGGGATTTCCGGACGGGCGGGTCGACGAGGTGGTGCGGCGGCTGGCGGCGGCCGGGCTGCTGGACGACGCCACCGCGGGCGGCCCGCGCGCCCAGGCCGTGCGGGACCGGCCGCAGGCGCTGGCCCGGCTCGGCCCGGACCTGGGTTCGCTCTCCCTGGTCCACCCCCGGCCGGGCGGGGACTTACAGGGTGTGGCCGCCCGCCGGGCGATACGGGTCCAAGTGCGCGGGAGCGGCCGGGTGGGCGGGGTGATCGCCTCGGTACTGGCGGGAGCCGGCGTCGGCCGCGTCGACGTCCTCGACGGGGGCCGCACCCAGCCCCAGGACGTGGCACCGGGCGGGCTGGGCCCCGACAGCGTGGGCCGGCTGCGCGCCGAGGCCGCGCGGGCGGCGGTCCGGGAGGCGGCCCCCGGCCGGGGACCGCGGACCGGGGAGAGCGGCCGACGGAACCGGGGCTGTCACTGGTGGTGGTCGCGCCCCGGGACGGGCTGCACTCCTGGGCCCCGGACCCGCAGACCGCCGCCGACTGGATCGCCACCGGCACCCCCCATCTGTACGCGGGGGTGCTGGAAGGGACCGGGCTGGTGGGGCCGCTGGTGCTCCCCGGGGCCACGGCCTGCGCCGGCTGCATGGAGCGCGACCGCGTGGACCGGGATCCGGCCTGGCCGCGGATGCTGGTCCAGTGGCGGTCCGCCCACCGCCGCCGCGGCGTCGGCGCCTGCGATCTGGGCTTGTCCACGGCGGTGGCCGGCCTCGCCGCGGCGCACGCGCTGTCCTTCCTCGACGGGGAGCTGCCCGCCTCCACCGCCACCCGCTGGGAGACCTCGCTCCCCGCCCTCCACTGGCAGCCGACCCCAGTCCTCCTCCACCCCGACTGCCCTTGCGGCGCGAGTGGACGCCCCGAGCCTGTCGCGGTGGGATCGACCGCGGCACCACCGCTTGGACCGGCTGCGGGATCGGACTCCGGGACGCGGAGAGGGCCATGACAGGATTGCCCGTGGCCGAGGCGCCGTCCGAAGGCCGTCGGGGCTCTCCCGAAGCGCCGCTTGCGGCTCAGCTGTCTGGGAACTGGAGGGGCGTATGTCTGATCTTCCCCGGAAGGCGGTCACCCGTACCGTCAAGCTGGCCGCGCTGCCCTTGGGCATCGCGGGCCGGGCAACGTGGGGCCTCGGCAGGCGGATCGGGGGCAAGTCGGCGGAGATCGTGGCCCGCGAGCTCCAGCAGCGCACCGCCGAGCAGCTGTTCCGCGTGCTGGGCGAGCTGAAGGGGGGCGCCATGAAGTTCGGGCAGGCGCTCTCGGTCTTCGAGTCGGCCCTGCCCGAGGAAGTCGCCGGCCCCTATAGGGCGGCGCTGACGAAACTCCAGGAGGCGGCCCCGCCGCTGCCCGTGGCGACGGTTCACCAGGTGCTGGCGGAGCGGCTCGGCGCGGACTGGCGGGAGCTGTTCGAGGAGTTCGAGGACAAGCCGTCCGCGGCGGCCTCGATCGGGCAGGTGCACCGCGCGGTGTGGCACGACGGCCGGCAGGTGGCCGTCAAGGTCCAGTACCCGGGGGCAGGCGAGGCGCTGCTGTCGGACCTCAAGCAGCTGGGCCGGTTTGCGGGGCTGCTGGGACCGCTGATCCCGGGCATGGACATCAAGCCGCTCATCAAGGAGTTGCGCGACCGGGTCTCGGAGGAGCTCGACTACGAGCTCGAGGCCGAGGCGCAGCGGACGCACGCGGACGCCTTCGACGGCGACGAGGACGTGTTCGTGCCGGACGTCGTGCACCAGGGCGACCAGGTGCTGGTGACCGAGTGGATGGAGGGGACCCCGCTGTCGGAGGTGATAGCCGACGGCACCCAGGAGGAACGCGACCGCGCCGGACAGCTGCTGGCCCGGTTCCTCTTCTCCGGCCCCGCCCGCACCGGACTGCTGCACGCCGATCCGCATCCGGGCAACTTCCGGCTGTTGTCCGGGGCGGACGGCCGGACCCGGCTGGGCGTACTGGACTTCGGGACGGTCGACCGGCTGCCCGGCGGCTGGCCCAAGCCCATCGGCAGGTCGCTGCGACTGGCGCTGGACGCCGACGCCGAGGGGGTCTACGGGCACCTGCGCGGCGAGGGGTTCGTGCGCGAGTCCATCGAGCTGGATCCCGACGCCGTGCTCGACTACTTGAGGCCGATGCTCGAACCGGCCGAGGCCGAGGAGTTCACCTTCGCCCGGCCGTGGCTGCGCGGCCAGGCCGCGCGGATCGCCGATCCCCGCTCCCCCGCACACCAGTTGGGGCGCCAGATCAACCTGCCGCCTTCGTACCTGCTGATCCACCGGGTGACGCTGAGCACGATCGGCGTCCTGTGCCAGCTCGGTGCGACGGTCCGGCTCCGCGACGAACTGGAGTCCTGGCTGCCCGGGTTCCTGCCCGACGAGGGCTGAGCCGGCCGGCGGCGTCCGCCTCGGCGGTGCGGGTGGCGCTCACCACCAGGCGGAGTCGAGACGGCCCTCGATGGCGCGGAGGTTGGCGCGCGCGCAGTCGACGCAGAAGTACTGTCTGGTCCCGTTCTCCACGGAGCAGGTCCAAGTGGGCGGGGCGCCGGCCGGGGACTGGGCGCCGCAGCGCGCGCAGACGACGGGCGGGGCCTCGTTTCCCGGCGGGGCCGGGCGGGGCTTCGGCTGGTCCACCTCCAGACGATATCGCCGCGAGGGGTGGAGGGCCGACAGCAACGCACCGGGGGGACCCGTCCGTTCGGACGGGTCCCCCCGGTGCGTCGCGGCGGAGCCGGAGCTCCTCGCCGCCTGTGACGCTGTCAGTGCATGACGGCCATGGCCAGCGCGCGGCGGGCGCGCAGCGAGACGCGCTCGGCTCGCCGCTGCATGCGCCGCGCGGCGACCACGCGCAGGGCGCGACGTTCCACGTCGACCTCACGCATACGGTCGGCCATATGGGCACGAGCCAGGGCTTCTGGGATGAGTTGCATTTCGCGGGTCCTGTTCTGACGCGAGGTGATCGCGCCGGCGGTGATGAAGTCTGCGGTGGCGGCGCCGTGCGGCTGCTCGCTCGTGGTGGCGTAGGGGGACATGAGGGCCTGCTTCAGGGGGTCGTGCGTCAGGGGGCGGTCGATGGTTCCGTTGGCGGTCATGCCGCGACAACCGGGTTCTTGCGCGGACGGCCACGGGGACGCTTCCGGGCTACGACGACGCCCTGGACGAAGAGCTCTCCACCCCAGACACCCCAGGGCTCGCGGCGCTCGAGCGCACCGGCGAGGCAGGCCTCGACCAGCGGGCAGGTGCCGCAGAGGGACTTCGCGTACTCGACGTCCGCCGGGGACTCGGCGAAGAAGACCTCGGGGTCGTAGGTACGGCAGGCGACGGGTACGCCGAGGTTCTCGATGGCGTCGTCGAGCGCGGTCAGCGTGGTGAGGGGAGTCAAGGTGGAGTCCTCCGGGACTGCGGGCGGGGAGAGGGTCTGGGTCTTCGGTACGGACGGGGCGTGCGCTTCGAGTTGCACGGTGGTTTCTTCCTCGTCTTGTTCGTCTGGTCGTTCCGGCCGGTCGGCCGGGGGCGGCTGGGCTACGTCGTCACACCGACCGGCCTTGCCGGGTCCCGTGCCCCCTTCGCTCCGTCGCCCCCTGTTCGGGGACAAACAGAAGGGCCGCGGATCCCGGGTGGGTTCCGCGGCCCTGAAGGCGCCGGCCTGATCATGCGATCAGGCTGGATCACTCCAGGGTTCGAGCCCACGGAAGGCCCACATCAGGTGGTGCTGCTGCTTCGTCTGCTTCGTCTGGCGCTTGAATCCGGCACTGGCGGCACCGGCTGCGGCCGCGAAACCATAGGCGCCATGCGCCTGGGCTTCTGCTGCCAGTACTGCCACCGGTGCCTGGGTCGGTCGCTCATTGCGCTCACTGACCAGCAGCGCGGCGGGCGCGGCGGCCAGGACAGGGCTGTCGGCGAGGCAAATCGCGGACAGACCGGTACCCGTGAGCGGGAGGAGCGAGGAGGAGCCGAGCGTGCAGGAAGCGGCAACCGAGCGATCGGTCATTTTGGTGGTCGTCATGAAGCTGGTCACTGGTTTCGCCTCCTCTCGGCGTCTCGGGGACTCGGCCCGGAGGCCTCGTCCCATGCGTATTCGGATAAGTACAGCACGGATCCCGGGCTTCGGAGAAGCCACCGTTTCCGTTGCTAAGAACCTATGGGGATTCGCTGGGCATGTGCAAACTATTTTTCCGACGAGTTTCTACGCGTCGTCAGAAGCTTCACCCTCAGGCTCCCGACCTGCGCAGATGGCCAGCACGTCGGCCCCGTACCGCTCGAGCTTGCGGCCGCCCACGCCGGAGATCATCGAGAGCTCTCCGGCCTCCGAGGGCGTGGCCTCCGCGATCGCCATCAGCGTCTTGTCCGTGAAGACGCAGTAGGCGGGCATGCCCTGCTCCTTCGCCTGGACGGCGCGCCAGTCGCGGAGCCGCTCGTAGAGCCCTTCGTCCATGTCCGACGGGCAGTCCTCACAGCGCATCAGCTTCAGCTCGCCGGCCTCGGTCAGCGTCTTGCCGCAGACGCGGCACAGGACCGGGCCGCGACGGCCGCGCTTGCGGGCGCCCAGGGTCTCGGCCGCGCCGGCCGCCTTGGTTCCCGGGGCCACGGAGCCCGGCCGCAGGCCGTTCAGGAAGCGGCTGGGGCGCCGGGACCCCCGGCCGCCCGGAGCCCGGGAGAGGGCCCAGGAGAGCGTCAAGTGGTGCCGGGCCCGGGTGACGCCGACATAGAGCAGCCTGCGCTCCTCCTCGACCTGCTCGTCGGTCTTGGCATAGGTGATCGGCATCATGCCGTCGGTCAGGCCGGCGAGGAACACCGCGTCCCACTCCAGGCCCTTCGCCGCGTGCAGCGAGGCGAGGGTGACGCCCTGGACGGTCGGGGCGTGCTGGGCGGCCTTGCGCTCGTCCAGCTCGGCGGTCAGGTCGGCCAGGGTGGCGGCCGGGCGGCCGCGCGCGAAGTCCTCGGCGAGGCGGACCAGCGCGGCCAGCGATTCCCACTGGTCGCGCACGGCGCCGGAGCCGGCGGGCGGCTCGCTGGTCCAGCCGGTGGAGCTGAGCACGGCCCGGACCTGGGAGCCGAGCTCCACGACGTCGTCGAGCAGCGGGTCGTTGCCGCCGGAGCGGGCGGCTCCGCGCAGCGCGAGGATCGCCTTCTGCACCTCGCCCCGCTCGAAGAAGCGCTCGGCTCCGCGCAGCTGGTACGGGACCGAGGCGTCGGCGAGGGCCTGCTCGTAGACCTCGGACTGGGCGTTGATGCGGTAGAGCACGGCGATCTCGCCCGCCGGGACGCCCGCGGCGATGAGGTCCCGGATCCGGCGGGCGACGCCCTCGGCCTCGGCGGGCTCGTCGGGGTACTCGGCGTAGACCGGATCGGGACCGGGCTCGCGCTGGGAGACCAGTTCCAGGCGGTGCTCGGCGGCCCGGCCCTTGGCCTGGTTCAGCAGGCCGTTGGCGAGGTGGACCACCTGGGGGGTGGAGCGGTAGTCGCGGACCAGCTTGACCACGGTGGCCTGCGGGTACTTGGTGCGGAAGTTCAGCAGGTGGTCGGGGGTGGCGCCGGTGAAGGAGTAGATCGTCTGGCTGGCGTCGCCGACGACGCAGAGGCTGTCGCGCTCGCCGAGCCAGAGGTCCAGCAGCCGCTGCTGGAGCGGGCTGACGTCCTGGTACTCGTCGACGACGAAGTGCTGGTACTGGGTGCGGATCTGCTCGGCGATGTCGTGGCGGTCTTGCAGGATGCCGACGGTGAGGAGCAGCACGTCCTCGAAGTCGATCATGCCGCGGTCGCGCTTGAGCTGCTCGTACGTGCTGTAGATCTGGGCGGTCTCGGCCAGGTCCCGGGGTGCCTCGCGGCCGGCTTTGAGGGCTGCCGCGGGGTAGTCGGCGGGCACCGTCTGGGTGACCTTGGCCCACTCGATCTCCCCGGTGACGTCGCGCAGCTCGCCCCGGTCGAGGCGGATGCGGCAGCGCGCGCCCGCCTCCGCGACGAACTGGATCTTGCGCTCCAGTAGCCGGGGCACGTCGCCGCCGACCGCCTTGGGCCAGAAGAACTGGAGCTGGCGCAGGGCGGCGGAGTGGAAGGTACGCGCCTGCACCCCGCCGGCGCCGAGCTCGCGCAGGCGGCCCCGCATCTCGCCGGCGGCGCGGTTGGTGAAGGTGACGGCCAGCACGCTCGCCGGCATCAGCTGCCCGGAGCGGACCCCGTAGGCGATGCGGTGGGTGATCGCCCGGGTCTTGCCGGTACCGGCGCCCGCCAGCACGCACACCGGCCCGCGCAGGGTCGTCGCGACCTCGCGCTGCTCCGGGTCCAGGCCCAGGAGCACCGCGTCGGCCGAGTCGGCGCCGGCCGTGAAGGATGAGGAGTGCGTTGCTGCTGTCACCCTGCCATGCTGCCAGGTCCGGTGAGGAGGGCGGGAAATCCGTCCACAGGCCGGGGGCTTTCGTCCTACCGGCATACCGTCACACCGCGAGACGGCGCGGTGGTGCTCCACGGACCCGTGCCGGAGCCGGAGTACCGGGCGGGAATGGCCGCGCGGTCCCGTACGTTCGACTACTCGGACCAACGAGCACCCACGAATGGAGAGCGCAGCATGCAGGACACGGGCACGGTCACGATGTACAGCACGACCTGGTGCGGCTACTGCCGCCGGCTGAAGAGCCAGCTGGACCGCGAGGGCATCGCCTACACCGAGATCAACATCGAGCTCGACCCGGAGTCCGCGGCGTTCGTGGAGAAGGCGAACGGCGGCAACCAGACGGTTCCCACCGTGCTCGTGAAGTCCGCCGTCGGCAGCGAGTCGGTCATGACGAACCCGTCGCTGGCCCAGGTCAAGCAGGCCCTCGCCGTCTGACCCGCGCCCGGCCGGCGTCACGCCGCCCCGCACGTCGGACACGTAACGCGCGTCGGACACGTCACATGTCACGCGCGTCACACACGTCACGCGCGACACGGGCGTCATGCACGTCGCGCGCACGGAAAGGCCCCCGCCTCGGCGGGGGCCTTCTGCTCGTCCGGACTACGCCTTCGGCTTCGGCAGCGGTTCGCCGTACCAGAGCTCGACGAGCCGGGCCGCGATGGAGATGCCGGCCGGCGCGAGCACCTCGCCCGACTCGATCGCCGCGCGCAGGTCCTCGCGGGAGAACCAGCGGGCCTCCTGGATCTCCTCGCCGTCGACGGTGATCTCCGAGGTGGTGGCGCGGGCCGTGAAGCCCAGCATCAGGCTGTACGGGAACGGCCAGGGCTGGCTGGCGACGTAATCGACCTCGCCGACCCGGACGCCCGCCTCCTCCCACACCTCGCGGATCACGGACTGCTCGATCGACTCGCCCGGCTCCACGAAGCCGGCCAGCGTCGAGAAGCGCCCCTCCGGCCAGTGCACCTGCCGGCCCAGCAGCGCCCGGTCCTGCTCGTCGGTGACCAGCATGATCACGGCCGGGTCGGTGCGCGGGTAGTGCTCGGCACCGCAGCCCGGGCAGCGGCGGATGTGCCCGGCCGCCGCGACCACCGTGCGCTCGCCGCAGCGGGAGCAGAAGCGGTGCATGCGCTGCCAGTTCTCCAGCGCCACCGCGTGCACCACCAGCCCGGCGTCCCGCGGGGAGAGCAGCATCCCGGCCTCGCGCAGGCCGGCCGGGCGGGCCGACTGGTCCATGCGGCCGGGCAGCGAGTCCTTCTGGAGGGCGAAGTACCGTACGCCGTCCTCGTCGGTGCCCAGGAAGTACCGGTGGGTCTCGGTGACCGGGGCCTCGAAGGCCGGGGTCGTCACGATGGCGGTGCCGCCGTCGGGGGTGTCGTCGATCAGGACCTGGCCGCCGGAGACGACGAAGACGCGGGTGCTCGGGTGGCTCCAGGCGGCGGCGAGCCACGCCTCGTCGAGGCGGTGGTGCGCGGCGCGGTCGATGCCGCTGGGCGCGGCGAGCGAGATCGGGCGCTCTGACTCGGTATGGGTGCTCACAGGTACTTCCAACTCCCCCGGTGGTGGGACACAGGCAGGCTCAGCAGGACGGTGTGCGGCGGGCGGTGACGACTGCGGCGGGCGGCTCGGGCGGGCTGAGGTGGGGCTCAAGCGGCTCCGGCCGGCTTCCAGTGGGCGGCGAGGTCGCCCCAGAGGTACGCCGTCGTCTCGACGCCCTTGGCGAGCAGGTCGAGCTCCACCTTCTCGTTGGGCGAGTGCCAGCCGTCGGAGGGTACGGAGATCCCGAGGAAGAGGACGGGGGCGTCCAGCACGTCCTGGAGGTCCGCCGCCGGCCCCGAACCGCCTTCGCGGGTGAAACGGATCTTCTCGCCGAAGGCCCGGCCCATGGCACGGACGACCGACTGCAGCGCCGGGTGGTCCAGGGGGGTCAGGCACGGCCGGGTGGGGGCGCCGAAGGTGATGGAGTGCCGGATCCCGGCCGGGACGCGCTCCGCGACCCAGTCCTTGACGGCGGCCTCGACCACGTACGGGTCCTGGCCGGAGACCAGGCGGAAGGACAGCTTCAGATGCGCGGAGGCGGGCACGATGGTCTTGCCGCCGGGACCCTGGTAACCGCCGCCGATGCCGTTGACCTCGGCGGTCGGTCGGGCCCAGACGCGCTCCAGCGTGGAGTAGCCCGCCTCGCCCGAGGCCGCGTACGACTTGGCCGTACGGAGCCACTCGCCCTCGTCGAAGGGGAGCTCGGCGATCAGCTCGCGCTCGGCGTCCGTCAGCTCGGCGATGTTGTCGTAGAAGCCGGGGATCGTGACCCGCTCGTCCGCGTCGTGCAGGGCCGCGACGAGGCGGGCCGCGACGGTGGCGGGGTTGGGCACGGCGCCGCCGAAGGCGCCCGAGTGGATGTCCTGGTCGGGCCCGTGCAGGTCGATCTCGCAGTCGGCCACGCCGCGCATGCCGGTGCAGACGGTGGGGGTGGTCTCGGACCACATGCCGGTGTCGGAGACGATCACGATGTCGGCGGCGAGGCGCCGCGCTTCGCGTTCGACCAAGTCGCGGAAGTGCGGGGAGCCCGACTCCTCCTCGCCCTCGATGATCATCTTGAGGTTGACGGCGGGGGCGGACGCGCCGGTCGCGGCGAGGTGCGCGCGCACGCCGAGGGTGTGGAAGAACACCTGGCCCTTGTCGTCGGCGGCGCCCCGCCCGTACATCCGCCCGTCCTTGACGACCGGCTCGAACGGGTCGGTGTGCCAGCCGTCGGCGAGGGCGGCGGGCTGCACGTCGTGGTGCCCGTACACCAGGACGGTGGGGGCGGCGGGGTCCCCGCTCGGCCAGTGCGCGAAGACGGCGGGCGCGCCGGGGGCCCCGGCGGTCCCGGTCGGCCAGACCTCGACGACCGGGAAACCGGTCTCCCCCAGCTTCGCCGCCAGCCAGTCGGCGCTGCGCCGTACGTCCTGCGCGTGCTCGGGCTGGGCCGAGACGGAGGGGATGCGCAGCCAGTCGGCGAGGTCCTCGAGGAAGGCGCCGCGGTGCGTGTCTATGTACGTGCGGACGACGTTGTCCGCCGGGGTGTCGCTCATGGACACGAGCCTAACCTTCTGTTCCTTGGTCGCTTTCCGGGTCCCGTTCGCCTTGGAGGATCCGCTCAAGGCGGGCGCGGCCGGGCAGGTCGCGGGGGCGGACGACACGGCCGCTGCGGACGTGCAGGAAGGCCGCGGTGACCTCGGCGAGAGGGGTGTTCGTGGCCTCCGCCCAGGCCAGGCGGTAGACGGCGAGCTGGAGGGGGTCCGCCTCGGCGGTCCGGCCGGTCTTCCAGTCGACGATCTCGTACGTGCCGTCGGGGCCCTGGTACACGGCGTCGATCCGGCCGCGGATCACGCGGCCGGCGAGGGTCAGCTGGACCGGGACCTCCATGCGGTACGGGGTGCGGTCGGCGTACTCGCTCCGCTCGAAGGCCGCCTTGAGGGAGTCCAGGTCGGCCTCGTCGGCGATGTCCTGGCCGGAGCCGGCGCCGGGCAGCTCGGTTCCGGGGTCGAGGACGTCGAGGAGCGGGAGGGGGAGCTCGTCGAAGCGGGACTCCACCCAGGCGTGGAAGCGGGTGCCCTGGCGCGCCGCGGGCTGCGGGGGCTTGGGCATGGGACGGGCGAGGTCGCGTGCGAAGCCCTGCTCGTCGGCGGCGAGGCGCAGCAGCTGGCTGGCGGAGAGCGCGGCGGGCAGCTCGACGTCGCGGACGGCCGCCCTGGCCCGGCGGAGTTCGCCCTCCAGGGCGTCGAGGTCGCGGTCCCAGGAGGCGACGGCGCGGGCGTCCTCGGGGGTGAGGCCGTCGGGCGCGGGGCGCGGCCCGGCCGCGGCCGGGGACCGGTCCGCGTCTTCGGGCCACAGGTCGTCGTCGCCTGGCCCGGCACGGCGGGGCCCGGCCTCGGCCCGGCCCCCGGACCGGACTTCGGTCCGATCTATGGCCCGGTCCCCGGCGCCGTCCTCCGGCCAGAGGTCGTCGAAGCCGGGCTCGTCCGTCTCCGGGTACGCGCCGGCTGCCTCCGGCCAGAGGTCCTCCGGGGAGGGGGGCGGCTCTTCCTCGTAGGCGGGGTCCTCGCAGTCGGGGGGCCAGAGGTAGGCGTCCTGCGGGGCCGGGGGCGGGGGCGGCGGGGAGGAGGCGGTGGTCAGGTGCGCGGTGGTCAGGTGGGACTCGACCAGGGCCGCGGCCGCGCGGCGCAGGGCGAGGGACTCGGGGTCCAGCGGAAGGGGCCAGGAGTGGTCCGGCGTGGACTCGGTGGCCAGGGCCGGGTTCTCGGCGTCGGGCTCGGGGGCGCCGGCCCAGGCCTCGATCTCGCCGTGGCCCGCCACGCAGTGCTCGTACAGCGCGGAGAGGAAGGCGGACGGGCCGCGCGGCTTCTTCTGCGTCGGGCCCCACCAGTGGCCCGAGGCCAGGAGGAGCGAGCGGGGCCGGGTGAAGGTGACGTAGCCCAGGCGCAGCTCCTCGACGGCCTTGTGGGCCTTCAGGGCCGACTTGAACGCGCGAAGGCCCTGCGAGGTCCATTCCGGGGCGGGCGGGAGGGTCGGCGCGTCGCCGCGCAGGGCGTACGGCAGGACCTTGGCGTACGAGGTCCAGGCCTCCGGCGCCTTCTCCTTCGGGAAGGACCCGGCGCACAGGTCGGGGACCACCACCACGTCCCACTCCAGGCCCTTGGACTTGTGGGCGGTGAGCACTTTGACCGTGTTCTCCCCGCCGGGCAGCGCGTGGTCCAGGCCCTTCTCGTACTGGGCGGCCGTGCGCAGGAAGGCGAGGAAGGCCAGGAGGGACGCCTCGCCGTCGAGGGAGGCGAAGCCGGCCGCCACGTCCATGAAGCTCGACAGGGTCTCCCGGCGGCGGGCTGCCAGCGCGTGCGGGGACGCCGCCAGCTCCACGTCGAGGCCGGTCGCCGACAGCACCCGGTGCAGTACGTCCATCAGGGGGTCCGCGAGTGAACGCCGCAGGTCGCGCAGCTCCTGCGCCAGGTGTGCGAACCGGACCCGGGCGGCGGCCGAGAAGGGCAGCTCGTCGGGCGCGGAGCCGTGGTGGGAGCCGGAGCCCGAGCCGTCGAGGAACGTTTCGAGCGCGTCCGCCAGCGAGACGATCTCCGCCGGGTCGACGCCCTCCACCGCCGCCGCCAGGCGGTCGTCGTCGCCGTCGCCGCCGGCCGGCGCGCGGGCGGCCAGCGTGCGCGCCCGGCGGCCCAGCAGCGCCAGGTCCCGCGCGCCGATCCGCCAGCGCGGCCCGATGAGCAGCCGCACCAGGGAGGCGTTGGCGCCGGGGTCCTGCAGGACCTCGCAGACGGCGACGAGGTCCGCGACCTCCGGGAGGTGCAGGAGACCGGCGAGCCCGACCACCTCGACGGGGACGTCGCGCTCGACGAGCACGGCCTGGATGCGCGCGAAGTCGCCGGCCGAGCGGCACAGGACGGCGATCTCGCGCGGCTCCGTTCCCGTGCGGACCAGATGGGCGACGGAGTCCCCGAGCCAGTCCAGTTCCTGCGCGTGCGTCTCCAGCAGAGCGCAGCGCACCGTGCCGTCGTACTCGGCGCCCGGCCCGGGACGCAGGGCCTCGACGCCCTCGTGCATGGCGCGGAGCGGGGCGGCGAGCTCGTTGGCCAGTTCGAGGAGGCGGCCGCCGCTGCGCCGGTTCTCGCTGAGGGAGAAGCGCGTGGCGGGGCTCCCGTCTGCGTGCGGGAAGTGCTCGGGGAAGTCGTCCAGGTTGGCCACGGAGGCGCCCCGCCAGCCGTAGATGGCCTGGCAGGGGTCGCCGACGGCGGTCACCGCGTGCCCGGTGCCCGCGCCGAACAGCCCGGACAGCAGCAGCCGCTGCGCGACGGAGGTGTCCTGGTACTCGTCGAGCAGCACCACGCGGAACTCCTCGCGCAGCAGCGCTCCCACCTCGGGCCGGGTGGTGGCGAGCTGCGCGGAGAGGGCTATCTGGTCACTGAAGTCGAGGAGGTCGCGCGAGCGTTTGGCGGCGCGGTAGCGCTCGGTCAGCTCCAGCAGTTCGAGGCGGCCGCGCACGGCCTCGGGGACCTTGCGCAGGTCGTCGTTGCTCAGTTTGGTGTCGGCGAGGACGGACAGGAGCTCCGTGTCGTAGGCGCGCAGCCGCTCCGGCGGTACGAGGTGCTCGGAGAGCTCGCCGTCGAGCGCGAGCAGGTCGCTGACCAGGTCGGGAAAAGATTTGGTGAGCGCCGGATAGGGGCCGGGGGCCTCGCGGAGCACCCGGGCCGCGAGCTGGAAGCGGGTGGCGTCGGCGAGCAGCCGGGCGCTGGGCTCCAGCCCGATGCGCAGGCCGTGGTCCTTGAGGAGCTGTCCGGCGAAGGCGTGGTAAGTGGAGATGCGCGGCTCGCCGCCCGCCGAGTCGGCCTCGGCCGGGGAGGGGTCCGGATCGCTGATGCCGGCCCGCGCGAGGGCCCCGCGCACGCGCTCGGCGAGCTCGCCCGCGGCTTTGTTGGTGAAGGTCAGGCCCAGGACCTGCTCGGGGGCGACCGCGCCGGTGCCGACCAGCCACACGACGCGGGCGGCCATGACGGTGGTCTTGCCGGAGCCGGCGCCGGCCACGATGACCTGCGGGGCGGCCGGGGCGGTGACGCAGGCCATCTGTTCGGGCGTGAAGGGGATCCCCAGGAGCTCCTTGAGCTGCTCGGGATCGGTGAGTACCGGTGGGACGGGCGGACGCGCGGACACGTAAAAAGGCTAGCCGCCCCCACCGACAGTCCCCGCCGCCCCGGACATCGCTTCCGGATCGTGCCCGAGCCGCGGCTACTCCACGGTCTGGCGTCCCTCCGGCCGGGCGCTGCACGCGCCCCGGAAGGAGCAGTGGTCGCAGTGCTTGCCCGTGGCGGGCGCGAAGCGCTCCTCGAGGACCCGGCCGGCGGCGGTGGCGAGCAGGTCGCCGACCCATTCGCCGGAGGCACCGCCTTCCAGCGCCTGCTGCGCCTGGATCTTGGGGACCGTGTCGCCGCCCTCGCGCTGGGCGGCGCCCTGGCGCAGCTGCACGAGCTCGGCGCCGCCCGGTTCGGGGCGCAGTCCCTCGAAGACCTCGTCGACCGCGCCCTCGCGCACGGCGAGCTGGTAGACGGCGAGCTGCGGGTGGCGGGCCACCTCGTCCTTCGTCGGCGCGGACTTGCCGGTCTTGAAGTCGACGACGTACGCGCGCCCCTGCGGGTCCGCCTCGACCCGGTCCATGGAGCCCCGGACCCGGACGGCGTACTCGCCCGCTTCGAGGGTGACGTCGAAGTCGTGCTCCGTGGCCACGGCAGCCCGGCCGCCGCGGTCGGTGGCGTGCCAGCGCAGGAAGCGCTCCAGGGCGGCTCGGGCGTTGTCCTTCTCCTGCCTGGACTTCCAGGGGGCGTCGAAGGCGAGCGAGTCCCAGACGGTGTCGAGGCGTTCCATCAGGACGGCGAGGTCGGCGGGGGTGCGGCCGGAGGCGACCTCGTCGGCGAGGACGTGGACGACGTTGCCGAAGCCCTGGGCGGCGGTGGAGGGGGCATCGGCCTTGACCTCGCGGCCCAGGAACCACTGGAGGGAGCAGGTGTTGGCGAGCTGGTCGAGGGCGGAGCCGGACAGGGCGACGGGGCGGTCCCGGTCGCGGAGCGGAACGCTGCTGCGGGTGGGCTCGTACAGGCCCCACCAGCGCTGCGGGTGCGCGGCGGGGACGAGCGGACGGTCCTCGTCGTCGGTGAGCACGGCGAGGCGGGCCAGGCGCCGGGCGGCGGCCTCGCGCAGCGCGGGCGAGGCGGCCGGGTCCACGGTCGTGGCGCGGAGCTCGGCGACGAGCGCGGGGACGGCGAGGGGACGGCGGGGGCGGCCGGTGACGTCCTTGACCGGTACGCCGAGCTCGGTGAGGAAGCGGGATGGCTGGTCGCCGTCGTCGGCCGGGGCCTTGACGGCGGTGACGACGAGGCGGTCGCGGGCGCGGGTGGCGGCGACGTAGAAGAGACGGCGTTCCTCGGCGAGGAGGGCGCCGGGAGTGAGGGGCTCGGCGAGGCCGTCGCGGCCGATGCGGTCGGCTTCGAGGAGCGAGCCGCGGCGGCGCAGGTCCGGCCAGAGCCCTTCCTGCACTCCGGCGACGACGACGAGGGACCACTCCAGGCCCTTGGAGCGGTGCGCGGTCATGAGGCGGACGGCTTCGCGGCGGACGGCGCGCGGGGTGAGGGTGTCGCCGGCGATGTCCTCTGCTTCGAGCTGTTCGAGGAAGTTGAGCGCGCCCGCCCCGCCGGTGCGCTCCTCCGCGCGGGCGGCGGTGTCGAACAGCGCGCAGACGGCGTCGAGGTCGCGGTCGGCGTTGCGGCCGGCGGGACCGCCCCGGCGGGCGCCGCGCTCCAGGCGCTGCGGCCAGGGGGTGCCGTCCCAGAGGGTCCACAGGACCTCCTCGGCGGTGCCGCCGCCCGCGAGGAGTTCGCGGGCCTTGCGCAGCAGCAGGCCGAGGCGCTGCGCGCCGCGGGCGTAGGCCGGGTCGTGCGCGACGAGCCGCTCGGGCTCGGCGAGGGCGCGGGCGAGCAGTACGTCGGACGGCGCGGGCGTCTTGATCCCGGCCGCCCGCTCCTCGTCGCGCAGCGCGCGGCCGAGGCGGCGCAGATCGGCGGAGTCCATCCCGCCGAGCGGCGAGGCGAGCAGCACGAGCGCGGCCTCGACCCCGATCCACCCGGCGTCCTGGCGCCCGCCGACCTCGTCCGACGGGGCCGGAGAGGCCGCCTCGCCGGGTGCGGCCGCCTCGGCGGGTGCGGCCGCCGGCCCGGCGGCACCGGTCTCGACCGCGGCCGCCTCGTCCGGAGAGGCCGCCTCGGCGGGTGCGCCTGCCTCGGCGGGTGCGGCCGCCGGCCCGGCGGCACCGGTCTCGACCGCGGCGGGGGCGGAGGCTTCCCGCCCGTCCGTTCCCGGGGCCGCGTCGGCGCCCGGTTCCATGGCCGTGCCCGCGCCCGGAGCCGCCTGCGCGCCCGCCAGGGCGAGGGTGCGCAGGGCCGTCAGGAGGGGGGACACCGCGGGTTCGTGGCGCAGCGGGATGTCCGTGCCGTCCGTCTCGGCCGGGACGCCCGCCGCGATCAGGGCGCGGCGCATCTGCGGCAGGGTGCGTCCGCCGGCGCGGACCAGGACGGCCATGTCCTGCCACGGCACGCCCTCCTCGAGGTGTGCCCGGCGCAGGACGTCGGCGATGTTGTCGAGTTCCGCGCCGGCCGTCGGGTAGGTGAACACCTCGACCCGGCCGCCCTCGCGGGTCGGGGCGAGCGCGCGGTGGGCCCGGACGGCCGCCGAGGGCAGGCGCGGCATCGGCATGCGCGCGGTCAGCTGCCGGGTGGCGGCCAGGAGCACGGACGAGGAGCGGCGCGAGACGGTCAGGGCCCGGACGGCCGCGCCCTGGAAGGAGGTCTCGAAGTCCAGGATGTTGTTGATGTCCGCGCCGCGGAAGGCGTAGATCGACTGGTCCGGGTCGCCGAAGGCGGTCAGCCGGCCCGCCGGCCCGGCCAGCGCGCGCAGCAGGCGCAGCTGCGAGGCGTCCGTGTCCTGGTACTCGTCGACGTAGATCGCGTCGTACATGGACGACACCGCCGGCGTGCGCTCCGCCAGCAGCACCGCCCGGTGGAGGAGTTCGGCGTAGTCCAGGGTGCCCTGGAGGTCCAGGACGTCCAGGTACTCGGCGAGGAAGGCCGCGGCCGCCTTCCAGTCGGGCCGGCCGAGGCGGGAGGCGAAGTCGGAGAGGGCCGAGGGTCCGAGTCCCAGTTCGCGCGCACGGGCCAGCACGGCGCGGACCTCGTCGGCGAAACCGCGCGTGGTCAGCGCGGCCCGCAGGTCGTCCGGCCAGCGGATGGAGCGGATCCGGCGCTGGCCCTCCAGCAGGGTGCGGACCATGACGTCCTGCTCCGGACCGGACAGCAGCCGCAGCGGGTCCGCGAACAGATCGGTGTCCTGGTGGGCGCGGACCAGTCCGTAGCAGAAGGAGTGGAAGGTGGTGGCCTGCGGGGCGCGTGCGCCCCCGAGCCGCAGGGCGGTACGGTCGCGCAGTTCCACCGCGGCTTTGCGGCTGAAGGTGAGGATCAGGACGCGGGCGGGATCGGCGCCGGCCTCGACGCGGGCCGCGACCGTTTCGACCAGCGTGGTCGTCTTTCCGGTGCCGGGTCCGGCCAGGACCAGCAGCGGGCCGCCGGTGTGCTCAACCACCGCGCGCTGTGCTGCGTCCAGCACCAGGGGATCCACCCGCTGCGGCCCGGTACGCACGAGGCGGTACGCGTCCGGGGTCCGCGTACGCCGCCGCCCGGTGCGGGGGCCGTCGGAGGAAGAGGTGTTCACGTGGGGTGCCGGTCCTGGTGGGTCTGCCGTCGCAGCGGTCGCTGCCGTGGTGAGGGCGAGGGCCGAAGCCGAAGCCGAAGAGGCAACGCTACGGCAACCCGTGCGGCCCGTGCAGTCTCCTCCGCGGCCCGTGCGGTTCTCTGCGCGCCCGCGTCCCGACGGCGGCCGGAGGCGCCGTCCCGGCTGCCATCCGGTCCCAGGCATCCCTCGTACGGGGCTTCGTACGTCCCTTCGGCCGCCCGTTCGGGCCGCCCATGGCCGAAGCTGTCACATGTGACCTTCGTCCCGTCCGGCCGTCCCGTCCCAGCGCGCCCGCCGCATGTCCAGCCGCGGTTCTCCGCCGCCGGTCAGGCGCAGCGGGGTGGACTCGGCGCGGTAGTGCTCCAGCGCGCGCGGCTCGCTGCCGGGCAGCGGGCGGCCGTCGGCCCGCACCACGCGCCACCAGGGCGCGGCTCCCCCGTACAGCGCCATGACGCGGCCGACCTGGCGGGGTCCCCCCTCGCCGAGCCACTCCGCGACGTCGCCGTACGTCATCACCCGGCCGGGCGGAATCCCCTCGGCCGCCTCCAGCACCCGCTCCGCGTAAGCCGGCAGCTCTTCGCTCATTCGGCCCATGGTGCCGCACTGGAACGACGAGGGTGTGGAAGCTCGAGTTCCGCACCGGCTCGCACCCTGCTGCCCCGGGCCGCCGCCAGTCCGTGCCACCATCTTCCGGGCGGTGACGCGTGATACGTGATCAAGAAGAGACGGTAGTGACGGGAAGGGAGCAGGGTGTGAGCCCTCCGGACGGAGACTCCAGAGGCGCCGGCGACTCCAGGGGGGCCGCGGACGCCAAGGACTCCGCGGACGCCAAGGGCTCCACGGACGAGGGCTCAACGGACAAGGACTCCACCCACCGGGGCTCCACGGACGAGGTCTCCGGCGGCTCCACGGACAAGGACTCCACGGAGCAGGTCTCCACGGACAAGGACTCCATCGGCTCCGCGGACGCCGGGGTACCGCACGCCCACACCCCGGCGGCCGTCGACCAGGTAGAGGTGGACGAGCCGCTTCTGGCCGCCCGCGTGCACCGCCCCTCCGACCTCGTACGGCTCCTCGTCGGCATCTTGGGCATCGCCCTGGTCCTCGCCATCGCCGCCTTCGCCCAGCGGACCACGGCGGGCCTGGAGCAGGACATCAGCAACGGCACCGGCCAGGCGCCGGACGTGCTGATCAAGGTCGCCGGGCTCGTGTCCAGCATCGCCGTGCTCCTCGTGCCGGTGGCCTTCGCCATCGAGCGGCTGATCAAACGCGACGGGCTGCGCATCGCCGACGGCGTGCTCGCCGCCGTCCTCGCCCACGGCGTCACCCTCGCCACCGACCTGTGGGTCTCCGCGGCGGCCTCCGAGACCATCCAGGACGCCTTGACCCGTCCCACCGGAGCCGGCGGCGCCCTCACCGATCCGGTGCACGGCTACCTCGCGCCCGTGATCGCGTACATGACGGCCGTCGGGATGACACGGCGGCCGCGCTGGCGCGTCGCCCTGTGGGTGGTCCTGCTGCTGGACGCCTTCGCGATGCTCGTCAGCGGCTACACCACGCCCTTCTCGATCATCCTGACCGTGCTGATCGGCTGGAGCGTCGCGTACGGAACCCTGTACGCGGTCGGCTCGCCGAACGTCCGGCCCACCGGGCAGACCCTCCTCGCCGGACTGCGCCGGGTCGGCTTCCAGCCGGTCAGCGCGATGCGCGCCGAGTCCCCGGAGGGGCCCGACAGCACGGAGGTCAGCGACCGCGGCCGGCGCTACCACGTCACCTTGGAGGACGGCCCGCCGCTCGACGTCACCGTCGTGGACCGGGAGCAGCAGGCCCACGGCTTCTACTACCGGGTCTGGCGCCGCCTCACGCTGCGCGGCATCACCACCCGGCGCAGCCTGCAGTCGCTGCGCCAAGCCCTGGAGCAGGAGGCGCTGCTCGCGTACGCGGCCATCGCCGCCGGAGCCAACGCCCCCAAGCTCATCGCCACCTCCGAGCTGGGTCCGGACGCCGTGATGCTCGTCTACGAGCACCTGGGCGGCCGGAGCCTGGACCAGCTGGCCGACGAGGAGATCACCGACGGCCTGAGCCGCAACGCGTGGCAGCAGGTGCGCGCCCTGCAGTCGCGGCGGATCGCGCACCGGCGGCTGACCGGGGACGCGCTCGTGGTGGATCGTTCCGGCAGCATCACGCTGACCGACCTGCGGGGCGGCGAGATCGCGGCCGGCGACCTCGTGCTCCGCATGGACATCGCCCAGCTGCTCACCACCCTCGGCCTGCGGGTCGGCGCCGAGCGGTCGGTCGCCTCCGCGGTGTCGGTGCTCGGTCCGGACGCGGTGGCGGACTGCCTGCCGCTGCTCCAGCCGATCGCGCTGAGCCGCTCCACGCGGGCGACGCTGCGCAGGCTCGCGCGCGAGCGGGCGGACCGGGAACGGGAAGCGGTACTGGAGTCCTCGCGGGCGTCGAAGGCGGCCCGGGAGGCGGACTCCGCCTCGCCGACGGCGCGCTCGGCCGCCGACCGCAAGGCGGAGAAGAAGGCGCTGGACGACGCGCTCGACGGGGCCCTCGAGGAGGACCTGCTCAGCCAGATCCGCCAGCAGGTGCTGCTGATCCGCCCGCAGGCGCCGGTGGAGCCGGCGCGGCTGGAGCGGATCCGGCCGCGGACGCTGGTGTCGTTCATCGCGGGCGCCTTCGGCGCGTACTTCCTGCTGACGCAGCTCGCGCACGTGAACTTCGCGACGATCGTCTCCGAGGCGCGCTGGGGCTGGGTCGGGGCGGCGCTGGCCTTCTCGGCGCTCACCTACTTCGCGGCGGCGATGAGCCTGCTGGGCTTCGTTCCCGAGCGGGTGTCGTTCCTGCGGACGGTACTGGCGCAGGTCGCCGGATCCTTCGTCAAGCTCGTGGCGCCGGCGGCGGTGGGCGGTGTCGCGCTGAACACCCGCTTCCTGCAGCGGGCGGGCATCCGGCCGGGGCTGGCGGTGGCCAGTGTCGGCGCCTCCCAGCTCTTCGGACTGGCCAGCCACATCCTGCTGCTGCTGTCCTTCGGCTATCTGACGGGGACGGAGAAGACCCCGGAGATGACCCCGTCCAGGACGGTCATCGCGGGTCTGCTCACGGTCGCGGTGCTGGTGCTGGTCGTGACGGCGGTGCCGTTCCTGCGCAAGTTCGTCGCGACCCGGGTGCGGGCCCTGTTCGCGGGAGTGGTCCCGCGCATGCTGGACGTGCTCCAGCGTCCGCAGAAACTCACGACGGGCATCGGCGGGATGCTGCTGCTGACCGGCTGCTTCGTCATGTGCCTGGACGCCTCGATCCGCGCGTTCGGCGGGGGCGAGGACATCAGCTACGCGAGCATCGCCGTCGTCTTCCTGGCGGGCAACGCGCTGGGCTCGGCGGCGCCGACGCCGGGCGGCATCGGCGCGGTGGAGACGACCCTGACGCTGGGGCTGATCGCGGCGGGGCTGGAGAACCAGGTGGCGATCTCGGCGGTACTGCTGTTCCGGCTGATGACGTTCTGGCTGCCGGTGCTGCCGGGGTGGATCTCCTTCAACTTCCTGACGCGCAAAGAGGCGATCTGAGAGGGCCGCTCCGCGAGGGGCTCCGCGGGCGCCTTTCCGGCGGCTCCGCGCGCTCCGAAAACCGGGGACTTCGCCGGCGCCCCCTGCCTAGGGTGGCCGGATGAACGATATGAAGATCATCTCGGACCGGAGCGCGTGGCAGGTCGGCTTCGAGGAGCGGGTACTGGCCGGGTACCGGGCCGCCGGGTGCTCGGAGCCGCTGGCCCGGGCCCTGCTGGCACAGGAGACCCAGGGGATCGACGGCTGGACGCTCGCCACGGACGGCACCGGCTGGATCGCGGTCGCGGTGACGCGGGACAACGGGGCGACGGTGGGCAGGATCCACGACCTGACGGTGCCGGCGGGCCGCGAGTGGGCCGAGCAGTGGTGCGCCGAGCGGGGCGCGCGGCGGGTGGAGGTCCGGGTCACCGGCGGAGCGGGGGAGTTCGCCGACTACCCCGTACGGCAACAGATCCGGATGCGTGCGGCGGCCGAGCGGCCCGAGCTGCCGGCGGGTCTGACCGTCCGGCGGCTGACCGAGGCGGAGTACCCCGGCTGGTACGCCGGCGAGGAGGCCGGATACATCGCGGACATCGTCCGGGCAGGTGCCCTTACCCCGGAGCAGGCCAAGGCGAAGTCCGACGAGGACTTCGCGCGCTACCTGCCGCAGGGCTACCTGACACCGGGGCACGCCTTCTACGCCATGGAGGCCGGCGGGCAGGTGGTCGCCGCCGGCTGGGTCAACCACGGGTTCCTGCCGGGCGTGACCTTCGGGTTCTCGCTGGAGGTGTACGAGGAGCACCGCGGCAAGGGCTACGGCCGGGCGGCGATGGCCGTGGGCGAGTGGGCCGCCCGGCAGGGCGGTGACGAGGCGATGATGTTCAACGTCTTCGGCGGCAACGACGTCGCGATGGGCCTGTACGACAGCACGGGTTTCGTCGTGCTGAACGAGCTCCGCTCGATCGACCTCTGAACCGTCCGGCCGGGTGCTCTGGCCGCTCTGGGTGCTCCGGCCGCTCTGGCCGAAAGCATGAGGTGCCGACCCACAAGGGACCCATATGTTACATAAGGGGGAATATCGGCCACGGGCCAGCCAGGAGAGCACAATGCGTTCAGTGATCGTCATCGGTGGAGGGATCAGCGGTCTGGCCGCCGCGTGGCAGTTGCGCGGCCAGGCGGACGTGACCCTGTTGGAGAGCCACGCCAAGCTCGGCGGGAAGCTCCGTACCGGCACCATCGCCGGGATCACCGTCGACGAGGGCGCGGATTGCCTCACGGCCCTGCGCCCGGAGGCCGTCGAGCTGGCCACCGCCGTCGGACTGGGCGGCGACCTGTGCGACCCGGCGAAGGCGCCCACCACCCTCTGGACCAACGACGCCCTGCGCGCGCTGCCGGCGGCCCACGTGATGGGCGTCCCCACCGACCCCTCCTCACTGGTCGGCACCGGCCTGCTCTCCCCCGAAGGCATCGAGCGCTTCGCCGCCGAGGAGACGCTCCCGGCCACCCCGCTCACCGAGGACTGCTCGGTCAGCGCGTACCTGGCCGCCCGCTTCGGCCAGGAGGCCGTGGACCGCCTCGTCGAACCCCTGCTGGGCGCAGTCCACGCCGGCCTCGCCGACCGGCTCTCGCTGCGCGCGGCCATGCCCCGGATCGCGGCCCTCGCCGAACAGGGCACCCCGCTCCTGCCGGCTCTGCGCCGGATGCGCGCGGCGGGCGACCGGAGCCCGGCGGCCGTCCCCGTCCGGGGCGTCGCCGGCGGCGTCGGCCGCTTCCCGGCGGCGGTCGCGCAAGCCTGCGGCGCCCTCATCCTCACCGGTACGACGGCCCGCTCGCTCCAGCGCACCGCCGGCGACCGCTGGCGCGTCCAGGCGATGACCGGCGACGGCCCGCTGACGATGGAGGCGGACGCGGTCGTCCTCGCCCTGCCCGCCTTCGCGGCGGCGGAACTGCTGCGCCCCCACTCCCCCCTCGCCGAGGCCGAACTCTCCTCGATCGCGCACGCGTCGACGGCCGTGATCACCATGGCCTTCTCCCGCGCCCAGGCCCCGGTCCTCCCCGAGGGCAACGGCTTCCTGGTCCCCGCGGTCGACGGCCGCACCCTGAAGGCCGCGTCCTTCCTCTCCAACAAGTGGTCCTGGCTCGGCGACGCGGCCCCCGAGACCTTCGTGCTGCGCGCCTGCGTCGGCCGGGTCGGCGAGGACGAGCCGCTCGGCCGCCCCGACCGCCACCTGGTCCGCTCGGCCATCGCCGAACTGCACCACGCGGTGGGTCCGATGGGCGAACCCCTGGCCACCCGCGTCACCCGCTGGGACCGCGGCCTGCCCCAGTACGACGTCGGTCACCGCGACCGCGTCGCCCGCATCCACGAGGCCGCCGGCAAGTTGCCGGGCATCGCCCTGTGCGGCGCGGCCTACGAGGGCGTCGGCGTGGCCGCCTGCGTCGCGACGGGCCGCGCGGCGGCCGGTCGGGTACTGGCCCGGGCGTAGCGGGGGCAGTGACCCGGATGGGTCAGCGCGGGGGCGCACCGGACGGGCGGCCCACAGGATGGGGGCATGCCGACAAGAGTCCTCCGGGGCGCCGCTGCCGCCGTCACCGCCGCCGCGCTGCTCGCCGCCAGTGCCTGTTCCGACGGCGGCGGCAAGGAGAAGAGGGGCAAGGACGGCGCCGCGCAGGGGGCCAAGAAGCTCGAGTGGGGGGAATGCTCCGCCCCCTCCGCGGCTCAGGGCGGCGGGCCGGTGCCCGGCAAGGACTGGCAGTGCGCCGTCCTCGAAGTGCCCCTCGACTACGCCGACCCCGGGGGCGAGACGATCGAGCTCGCGCTCATCCGGGCCAAGGCCCGCGACAAGGACAAGCGGATCGGATCGCTCGTCTTCAACTTCGGCGGCCCCGGCGGTTCCGGCGTCAGTACCCTGCCCGGCGCGGCGAGCGAGTACGCGGCCCTGCGCCAGCGGTACGACCTGGTCGGCTTCGACCCGCGCGGGGTCGGCCGCAGCGCGCCCGTGCTGTGCGAGGACGACAAGCAGTTGGACGCGTACTACGCCTCCGACTCCACCCCCTCGACCCCGCAGGAGGAGAAGGCCTTCCTCGCCGGCACCGAGGGGTACCAGAAGGCCTGCGAGAAGAACTCCGGCAAGGTGCTGCCCCACGTGGGCACCGAGAACGCCGCCCGCGACCTGGACCGGATCCGTCAGGCCCTCGGTGACGAGAAGCTCCACTACTTCGGCATCTCCTACGGCACCGAGCTCGGCGGGGTCTACGCCCACCTCTTCCCCAAGAACGTCGGCCGAGCCGTCTTCGACGCCGTCGTCGACCCGACGAAGACCTCGGAGGAGGGGGCGCTCGGCCAGGCCAAGGGCTTCCAGCTCGCGCTCGGCAACTTCGCCCAGGACTGCGTGGACCGCGGCGACGCCTGCCGCCTGCAGGGCAGCACTGCCAAGGAGATCGAGGCGAACGTCATCAAACTGCAGAAGGACCTGGCGGCGAAGCCCATCGCCGGTATCGGCGACCGGCAGCTCACCGAGACCTCCGCCACCAACGGCATCGCCCAGGCCCTGTACTCCAAGGAGCTCTGGCCGCTGCTGGAACAGGGACTGGACGAGGCCGAGGGCGGGCAGGGACAGCTGCTCCTGGCCCTGTCGGACGCCCTCAACGGACGCAACGAGCAGGGCCGGTACAGCAACATCGGCGCCGCGAACACGGCCATCAACTGCGCTGACTCCAAAGAGCGTTACACCCTGGCGCAGACGAAGGCGAAGCTGCCGGACTTCCGCGCCGCCTCGCCCGTCTTCGGGAACTTCCTCGGCTGGGCCATGATGAGCTGCACCGACTGGCCCGTCGCGGGCGCCTGGAACACCCCGGACGTCTCCGCCCCGGGCTCGGCCCCGATCCTGGTGATCGGCAACACCGGTGACCCGGCGACCCCGTACGAGGGCGCGCGCAAGATGGTGGAGCGGCTCGGCCCCGGTGTCGGCGTCGAGCTCACCTACAAGGGCGAGGGGCACGGCGCGTACAACAGCGGCGACACGTGCGTGCAGCAGGCGGTGGACTCCTACCTGCTGGACGGGAAGGTGCCGCCCGCGAACACCGTCTGCACCGCCCCGTAGGAACGACGAAGGGGCCGTACCCCGGCGGCGGGGTACGGCCCCTTCGGTGACCGTTTAGTAGACCGGCTTCTCGGGCTCGATCTGGTGGACCCAGCCGATGACGCCGCCGCCGACGTGGACGGCGTCCGCGAAGCCCGCGGACTTCAGGACCGCGAGGACTTCCGCACTGCGGACACCCGTCTTGCAGTGCAAGACGATGCGCTTGTCCTGCGGCAGGTCCTGGAGGGCGGTACCCATCAGGAACTCGCCCTTGGGGATCAGCTTCGCGCCGGGGATCGAGACGATCTCGTACTCGTTGATCTCGCGGACGTCGATGATCTCGATCGGCTCGTCGTTGTCGATCCACTCCTTGAGCTGCTTGGGAGTGATCGTCGAGCCGAGCGCGGCCTCCTGGGCCTCCTCCGACACGACGCCGCAGAAGGCCTCGTAGTCGATGAGCTCGGTGACGGTCGCGTTCGGACCGCAGACCGCGCAGTCGGGGTCCTTGCGGACCTTGACCTGGCGGTACTGCATCTCCAGGGCGTCATAGATCATCAGGCGGCCGACCAGCGGCTCGCCGACGCCCGTGAGGACCTTGATGGCCTCGGTGACCTGGATGGACCCGATCGAGGCGCAGAGCACGCCCAGTACGCCGCCCTCGGCGCAGCTCGGGACCATGCCCGGCGGGGGCGGCTCCGGGTAGAGGCAGCGGTAGCACGGGCCGTGCTCGGACCAGAACACCGAGGCCTGGCCGTCGAAGCGGTAGATCGAACCCCACACGTACGGCTTGTTCAGCAGCACGCAGGCGTCGTTGACGAGGTAGCGCGTGGCGAAGTTGTCCGTGCCGTCGACGATGAGGTCGTACTGGCTGAAGATCTCCATCACGTTCTCGGCTTCGAGCCGCTCTTCGTGAAGGACCACGTTGACGTACGGGTTGATGCCCAGCACGCTGTCGCGGGCCGACGCGGCCTTGGAACGGCCGATGTCCGCCTGGCTGTGGATGATCTGGCGCTGCAGGTTCGACTCGTCGACCTCGTCGAACTCCACGATGCCCAGCGTGCCGACGCCGGCCGCGGCCAGGTACATGAGGGCGGGCGAGCCGAGGCCGCCCGCGCCCACGGCCAGCACCTTGGCGTTCTTCAGGCGCTTCTGGCCGTCCATCCCGACATCCGGGATGATCAGGTGCCGCGAGTACCGGCGGACCTCGTCAACGGTGAGCTCAGCAGCTGGCTCTACCAGCGGTGGCAGCGACACGGGCACTCCGTAGATGGGGAGCATCCCCGCAGAGCAGGGAGCAAACTGAATGGTTGTTCTCCCCGTAACACTGCCACGGCCGCCTTCATTCCAAGACACCCGTCCCGATGCGCGAGACGATTTCGTCCCAGTACCCGGGCATCGACGCCCAGGGATCCCGGTCGGCGGCCCCGCGCCGGTCGGTGAACCAGACGGTTCCCGCGCCCTGCCAGCGGGCGATCCGGACCGCCTCCTCCAAGTGCGTGCGCGGCACGCCGTGGACGAGGTGGCAGAACCGCTCCGGAGCATGGTCCGCCGTCCATTCCGCCACCTGCGACCAGCGGTAGTCGGCCCAGCTCCCGGAGAAGGTGACCAGCTGGTCGGCGCTCTCCACATAGCCCTCGTACGGCTGGGTGCCGTGCCCGAGAACGATCCGCAGGCCGTCCCCGAGCCCCCGCAGGGTGTCCGTGACCCGCCGCACGGAGGCCAGCTCCGCCTTTCCGCCCGGGACGTCCGCGAGGTAGAAGCCGCCGACGCCGTACCAGTCCCGGAAGCGGTGGGCGTCGGAGACGAGTTCCGCGAAGGAGCGTTCCCCGTCCCGCATCGCGAGATGGCCGAGGACCGCGCCGCCCGCGCCGCGGAGCTTCGCGGCGGCCTCCGTGCAGTGCGGGTCGGGCCGGCCGCCCGGCCCGTCCGCGACGTTGAGGACGGCCCAGTGCAGCGGAGTCCCGGGCCGCGTCAGCTCGGCCCACTCCGCCGGGGCCAGCAGCGGGTGCGCGTAGCCGGGGGCGCCGAGGCCGATGCGGCCCGTCCCGGTGGCCGGGCCGGCCGCCGGAGTGGTCAGATGCGGCACGCCGCCTCCATCCAGATGTCCGCGAGGGACTCCTCCAGATTGATCCGGGGCCGCCAGCCGAGCCGGTCGCGGGCTGTGCGGACATCCGCCTGCTGCCAGGCCCCGCAGCCGTCCGGGTAGGGGTACGGGGGCTGCGCCGCCGCCGCGGCCAGCTGCTCGGCCGTGGCCTCGGAGCGCGGGGAGCCGATGGCCGCGAGTCCCTGGGGCCGGCCGGGGTGGCCGTGCTGCTGGGGGTGCTGCCCGTGCTGTGGCACGTCGAGCTCGTGCAGCGAGCCGCCGTATCCGGCGACCCGCGCCAGCACGGAGGCCGCGTCGCGCAGCCGGACCGCGCGACCGGTGCCGATGTTGACGACGCCCTGGGCGGCCGACAGCGACGCGGCGTGCACCGCCCGCGCCACGTCCCGCACGTCGACGAAGTCGCGCTGGACGCCGAGCCCGCTGAGCTTCAGCTCGCCGTCCCCGGACTGCATCGCGCGCCGCATGGCCTCGGCGAGCCGGCCGAGCGGGGACCCGGCCGGGGTGCCGGGGCCGACGGGCGAGAAGACCCGTAGGACGACGGCGTCCAGCCCGGAACCCAGCACGAGCTCGGTGGCGGCCAGCTTGCTGACGCCGTACGGCCCGCCCGGTCTGGGCACGGCGTCCTCGGCCGTCGACGAACCGGGCTGGCTGGGCCCGTACTCGGCGGCGCAGCCGAGCTGGACGAGCCGGGCGCCGCAGCCGCTGCGGCGCAGCGACTCGCAGATGGTGGCGACGGCGACCGTGTTGTGCCGGGTGAGTTCCCGGGCGCCGCCGCGGGTGGCGCCCGCGCAGTTGATGACGACGCCGGGATGGACGGCGTCGAGGAACCGGGTGAGGGCGCCGGGACTGCCGGTGGCGAGGTCGAAGCGGACGTCGGCGTCGTCGCCGCGGCCGAGCGCGGTGAGCTGCACCGCGGGGTCGGCGAGCAGGCGGTCCGCGACGTAGCGCCCGAGGTAACCGTTGGCTCCGATCAGCAGCACCCTCATCGCGCGGCCCCTTGGTTGGTTGGCTGGCCGGTCATGTCCTGTTTCTCCTTGCTGGTGGGTCGGTACGGGGGGTCTGGTACTTCGGTGTCCGCTTCCGCCGGGCCCGAGCGGCTCAGGGCCGCGCGTGCGCGGAGGCCCGCGAGAGCGCGAGGGCGGCGGGTACGAGGAGTCCCGCGGCGGCGGCGAACGGAGCCGCCGGGAACGGGAGCAGGGCGAGGCCGAGGGCCAGTGACGCGGCGAGCGCTCCGCGCGGGGCGCCGTGGCCGAGCAGCAGCCGGGTCAGGAACAGCAGCACGGCGAGCGGTACGGCCACCGGCAGCGGCGCACCGGTCAGCGCGGCCGCTCCCGCGGCGGCGGCGGTGAACAGCGCGAGCGTGCCGAAGAGCAGCGGCCGCACCCCGTCGGCGAAGTCCTCCAGGGCCCTGCTCCCGGCCAGCCGGCGCCGCGCGCGGGCCGCGAAAACGGCGCCTGCCAGGTGCGCGGGGGCGACGGCCACGGCCAGGGCGAGCCCGAGCGGGGTCCCGTTCCGGTGGACGGCCCAGCCGAGGGCGGCCGCGGCGAGCAGGTACACCGGGGCCGGGAAGCGGCCCCCGGCGGCCCGGCCCGGCCGTCCGAGGGCGGCCACGGTGGCGAGCACCGCGGCGGCTCCGGCCCAGGGCATCGCGGCGCCGGCCGCGCCGAGGGCGAGGGCCCCGGGCAGCAGGGCGTAGCCGAAGCCCCGTACCGCCTCGGGGCCGACCGCGATCCCGGTGTGCGGGGCGGGCGGGCTCTGCGCGCGGGGGGTCCGGGCGTAGAGCTCCTCCGCGAGGGAGAAGACGTCCCGGTGGCGGAACCGGGCGGCGGTGCGGTCGGTGATGCCGTGCGCCTCCAGCCCGGCGGCGATCTCCAGCGGATCCACGGCGCGCTCGCAGAGTTCACGGTGGCGGTGCAGCAGTGCTTTGACGGGATCCACGCCGACCCGGCGGTGCGGCGCGGGGCCGGCGGGAACGGCTTCGTCCAGGGGCGGGGACGTCATACGGCGGCCTCCGGACTCGCGACGGGTCCGGCGCCCGGGCCCGTGGCCGACGCGACGGCCGCCGAGGTCTGGACGGCGGCCCACGTGGGGGTGGCCCAGTGGCCGGGGACCCTGGCCTCCGGGGGCTGCGCGAACGGCACTGCGGCGTCGGCCCCGTCGGGGCGGGCGGGGCCCCGGGCGAGCAGCCACAGGTAGGACTCGTTGAAGGCGGTGACGTTCTGCTCGACGGTGAAGAGCTCCATGGCCCGCGCCCGGGCGGCCGCCCCGAGCCGCTGGGCCCGCTCGGGGTCCCCCAGCAGCGCGACGCAGGCTTCGGCGAGCGCGCGCGGATTGCGCGGTGGCACCACGAGCCCGGTCCCGCCGATCACCTCGCAGACGGCGCCGACGTCGGTGGACACGGTGGCCCGGCCGCAGAACATGGCCTCGGCCAGGGCGACGGGGAAGCCTTCGATGACGGAGGAGAGCACCACCACCCGCCCGGCGCCGTACGCGTCGGCCGGGGTGGGGGCCTCGGGTCCGCCGATCTCCTCGAAGGTGACCGGGCTCTCGCCGACCGCGTGGGCGTCGGCGGCCTCGTCGGGGAAGAGCTGCGCGGCGAGCGAGCGGCAGTCCGCGAGGTACTGGACGGCCGTCGCCCCCGCGGCGACGGCCGTCGAGAAGACGCGCAGCCGGGTGCGCGGAGCGGCCTTGCGCACGTCGACGAAGGCGTGGAGCAGGGCGATCAGGTCCTTGGCGGGCTCGATCCGGCCCACCCACACGAGCGTGTCGGGGTCCCCGGAGGCCGGGTCCTCGCCGACGGCGGCGAATCGGTCCGCCTCCATCCCGGGGTAGACGGTGCGCAGCCGCTCGCGCGAGGCTCCGCAGCGCTCCTGCCAGCGCCGGGCGTGGGCGTTGCCGGGGGTGAGCAGATCGGCCTCGGTGTAGATCTCGCCGGCCAGCCGGGTGTGGAAGGCGGCGAGCAGGGCCCGTACGGCCGGACGCTCGTCCTGCGAGGAGTGCTCCAGGTAGTGGGCCCGGAGCTGGACGCCGTACTCGGTGACGAGGAGCGGCACTCCGAAGAAGCGTTTGGCCAGCAGTCCGGGCAGCGCCGCCACTCCGCCGGCCGCCGCGTGGCAGACGTCGACCTCGCGCAGGCCCTCGTACCAGTCCAGGGACAACGGCCGCAGCAGTCGCTCGAGTTCGTCGACGAACTCGAGCAGGTCCGCCACCTGCGCCCGCTGTACGGTCCTGCTCGCACCCGGGGCCCGACAGGCGGACTCCACGGCCCGCACGGCCGTCTCGGAACGCAGCGCCGCGCACAACCCGCCCTGGTCCCAGGCGAGTTCGGCCAGACCGTACAACCCGTCGGCGAACCGCCCGGCGTCGGCCCCGCAGATCCCCCGGACCAGTTCGGTGAAGGCGGCGGTGAAGCGGCGGCGCTCGCGGCGCCCGTAGCTGCGCCCGTCATCGGCCGGCGCCCACAGCGGGGCGGTGCTGACGCGGGTGACGTGGGCGGGGAGCGGCACCCGGCCGCCCTCCTCCTGTCCGGCGCTGCGGCTCAGGGCGTAGAGCTCGAACTCGTGCTGCGGGAGTCCGCGCACCAGCCGGTCGCACCACAGCCTGGCCTCTCCCGTCGCATACGGATAACCACCTTCCGTCAGCAGTCCGATCCGCACGAGTGGCACCCCCGATCTCCCGTTGCAGGCGGTCTCCGTAGGTCCGGCGACCCGCCGGGTACGAACTCAAGCGGATATGCCGAAGGCGCGGCGGACGGTTGTCCGCCGCGCCACCGGAAGGGGTGAAGAGTCGTAACTTTCCCGTACGGTTCGCGTTCGAGCACGCTAAGACTGGGGGAAGCCGCCAGGAGCCCGCGAGCGCCCTGTCGGAACCGGGTGCGTCGAGCGGGCGCCGGCCGGTTCGGCGCTCGGCGCCGGACGCCGGATCCCCGCCGGGACGGCGGCCGCCCCTGCGCACCGCCGGGAGGATCGGTCAACTACCGGGGAACACCCAGGGGTTGGGCTTGCACTGGATGTCGTTGATGTTCAGGGACTTCGTCTGCTGCTGCATGATCGGCGCGAGCGCGCCCGGTGTCCGGCAGTTCGCGTGCCCGTGTCCGAGCCGGTGGCCGACTTCGTGGTTGATCAGCATCTGCCGGTAGGCGAACATCTCGTCCGCGCCGAACGTCGCCGAGCCCTGAGCCCAGCGGTACGCGTTGATCATCACGCGGTCGGTCGAAGCGGAGTCGCAGGAGACGTTGTCGACGGTGGTGTCCAGCCCTGACTTCGCGCACCAGACTCCGGTGGTCCCGGGACTGGCGAGCGTGATCACGAAGTCGGCCTCGCCGCCCGGCACCCGCTCGAAGGTCATCGCACCGCCGTGCCCCCAGCTGCGGTCGTCGCTCAGGGTGCGGTGGACGGCCTCGGCGAACAGCTGCGGGTCCAGGCCGAGCCCTTGCTCGACGTCGACGCGGTAGCGGACCTTGCGGCCCTTGCCGGTCGCCGGCGCCAGCCCGGGCACGGTGTCGAAGACCCCCGACCCCTTGGCCTTCTCGTCGATGGGGAGCTGCTGCGCCATCTTCTGCTCGTACGAAAGTTCCGGCGCGGCCTGGACCGCTCCGGAGGCCTGCGGCGTCGGGCGGCCGTCGGAGCGGGAGACGGCGGAGTTCCCCTGGGCGGAGTGCCTGTTGGCGTCGTCGGAGGCGCGCGCGGCGGTCTTGCCGCCGTCGTCCTCGGAGATCGCCTGGCCCGCGACGACGACGGCGAGCACGGTGGTGACGGCCGCGGCGGCCATGCCGGTGTAGGTGCGGACCTTCACGCCCCGGCCGGAGCGCGGCTCCGGAACGGCGGCGGGGGCCGGGGCTGGGGTTGGGGCGGCGACAGTGGCGGGGGCCGGGGAGAGCGGCTGACGGGGCCCGGGGATCCGGCGGTGGGACCCCGTCGAGGTGACCGGGTCGGCCGGGGCGAAAGCCCCGCCGGGGCCGGGCACCGGGATCCGGCGGTGCGAACCGGTGGCGGTGCGGGCGTCCTCGGCCACGGAGATCCGGCGGTGCGAGCCCGTGGCGGTGACCTGCGGTTCCAGGGTGACCTGCGGGAAGCCGACTGCCGGGGTGCCGAAGGCCGGGGTGTCGCTCTCGCGCACCGGCCACGGGGCGTACCCGCCGGCGCCCCAGCCGCCGCCGGGCTCGTACTGCTCCGGGTGTCCGCCGCGCGCGCCGGTCACCGGCTCGGGTCGGGGCGATGGCACGTACCCCTGATGGGTGACGGCGGGTTCGGCCCACGCGGGGGCGGCGGCGCCCGGAGCCGCGGCCGTCCGCGCGTCCGGTCGCGGATGACCGGGGCCTGGAGCCGGCGCCGGCTCCTTGCGACTATGTCGTCCCACGGTCCTCAGCCCTTGCCGTCTTCGTCGGTGTCCACGTCCGGTACCGGCTCGGTGCCGCGCACGTCACCGGCATCCTCCAGCAGCTCCCGGAAGGCGGCCGCGACCACCTCGGGGTACTCCATCATCGCCACGTGCCCGGCCTCGGGCAGGCACACCAGCCGCGAGTGGCGGAAGGCCGCCGCGGCCTTGCGCGCCATACGGTACGAGACCAGTTGGTCCCGGCCACCGTAGACCAGGAGCGTCGGAGCGAGAACCCGCTGCGCCTGGCGCCACAGCCCGTGCTGTCCGCCGAGGGTGTAGGCGTCGACGATGCCGCGCGAGGAACGGGTCATGGCGTCCCAGAAGTACGGGAGCGCGAGCCGGCGCTCCATCTCCTCGACGGCGGCCGCGAAGGCCTCGGACGTCACCCGCGAGGGGTCTCCGTAGCAGAGGGCCGTCACCCCCCGGGTGCGCTGCTCGGCGCTCATTTTGCGGGTGAGGCGGTCGAGGAGCCCGGCCACGCCGGGTACGGCGAGCAGCGCGGTCGGCACGGCCGTCCTCTGCACGCGCAGCTCGGGCAGGGCCGGGGACACCAGCGTCAGCGTGCGCACCAGGTCCGGCCGGCCGGCCGCGACCCGCGTGGAGACCGCTCCGCCGAGGGAGTTCCCGAACAGGTGCACCGGCCCGCGCCCGGCGGCGTCGAGGTGGCGGATGACGGAGCGCGCGAGACCGGTCACGGAGTAGTCCCGGTCGGCGGGCGGCGGGGACCAGCCGAATCCGGGCAGGTCGAGCGCCTCGCCGTCGACGGAGTCGGCGAGCTGGGCCATGAGGGCGGACCAGTTCTGCGAGGACCCGCCGAGCCCGTGGACGAAAAGAGCGGCCGGCAGGCCGGCGCGCACCGGCGGGCGGACCCGTACGTGCATTTCCAGCCCGGGCAGCCGGTCGGTGCGCAGCTGCTCCCCTTCGGCCACCCGCACCACTCCCACCTGGGAAGACGACGCGGCGGTGGACCGTACACCCGGCAGCTCGGTCGAAGACATGGGGGCAATGTTACGAGACGATCACGCCGCTCCTCTTGTGTTCGCCGTCACACGCGCTTATCGGGCCGCCTAGCGGGGTATCCGCGATCCTCCTAGGCTCATAAGTACGGAAAGGGGAGTCCCATGACCGTCGACCCTGCGGAACCGGAAACCTTCCAGGCAGAGCAGCCGGAATCCCTCGACCCGGAGGCTCCCGAGGCGGACGCGGCGGAGCAGCACGCGGAGTTGAACCCGCGCGAGGACGACCCGCTGACCGAGGTGGACGTCGACGGAGCCGCCGACGGGGACGCCGTGGAGCAGGCCCGGGTGGTGGCCCTGGACGAGGAGGACTACCGCTGAAGCGCCGTCGGGCCGGCGCCGGGCCACCGCTGACCAGCGTCTCCGGGGGTAACCGGCGGTCCGTACCGCGAGAAAAGTCGGCTTGGACCCTCCAGATTCGGTTACCGAAAAGTACGATGGCGGGCGCGGCGTAAGGCGCACTGTGTTCTAAAGAAAGTGGGAGGCGGCGTGACAGCCATCGAGCAGACCGAGGCAGCGCGTCCGCGGGGCACGCGACTTCCGCGCCGGGCCCGGCGCAACCAGCTCCTGGGCGCGGCCCAGGAGGTGTTCGTCGCGCAGGGTTACCACGCCGCGGCGATGGACGACATCGCCGAGCGCGCCGGGGTCAGCAAGCCGGTGCTGTACCAGCACTTCCCGGGGAAGCTCGACCTCTACCTGGCGCTGCTCGACCAGCACTGCGAGGCACTCCTGCTCGCCGTGCGCACCGCGCTGGCGTCGACGAGCGACAACAAGATGCGCGTCGCCGCGACCATGGACGCCTACTTCGCCTACGTCGAGGACGAGGGCGGCGCCTTCCGGCTGGTCTTCGAGTCGGACCTGACGAACGAGCCGGCGGTGCGCGAGCGCGTGGACCGCGTCTCGCTCCAGTGCGCCGAGGCCATCTCCGACGTCATCGCCGAGGACACGGGCCTGTCGAAGGACGAGTCGATGCTGCTGGCCGTGGGTCTGGGCGGGGTGTCGCAGGTCGTGGCCCGATACTGGCTCTCCAGCGAGAGCCCGGTCGCGCGCGACACCGCGGTGGGGCTGCTGACCTCCCTGGCGTGGCGCGGAATCGCCGGGTTCCCGCTGCACCCGACGGACGTCTGAGCCGCGCTGACCGGGGGCTGTTCGCTGCGAGCGTTTCCGCCGCGCGGCGGACACGTCGCCTCTCCGGGCTAATGTGGACCGGGTAACGGCGCGGCTGATCGCGCGAACCGGACCGTCGGAGGGACAAGGCCGTGGAGGTCAAGATCGGCGTGCAGCACGCACCCCGGGAGATCGTGCTCGAGAGCGACCTGAGTGCCGAGGAGCTGGAGAGCATCGTCACCGCCGCCCTGTCCGGCTCGGCGCCGCTGCTCACCCTCACGGACATCAAGGGCCGCAAGGTCCTCGTGCCGTCCGACCGCCTGTCGTACGTCGACCTGGGCGAGCCCAACGTGCGCAAGGTCGGTTTCGGAGCGCTCTGAGAAGCGCACCGCAGATCGTCGGAACGGCCCGGTGGATGACTCCGCCGGGCCGTTTCCGTGCCCTCCGCTTCGGGTAGGACCGCAGTGGGACAACACCCCGGTACGCCCCTGTCACTTTGAGAGGAACCCGCATGCTGCTGATCGAGGCGCTCGGCTCCGCTCTCCTGGGCCTGGCCCTGTCCGGAGCGGCCGTGCGGTACTTCGCCCGGCGGCTGCCCTCGGCACGGACGGTGCTGGTGAGCGGGGTGTCGGGAGCGCTCTTCGGGGCCTATCTGACGCACACCTCGCTGGGCCCGGGACACAACACCCTGCTCGCGACGTTCATCGGCGGCGTCCTGGTCTCCGCGGTGGTCCTGTCGCTGCTGCTACGGCCTGCCCAGCGCATCGGGAGGCCGTCCCCCCGGGGTCCGTTTTCGGTTCCGACGCGGGGCTGAGCGGCGCCGCTGAGCGGCCTGACCGGCCCCCTGACGACTCGGCACGACATGCGTCGGCCCCCGCGCGTAAAGATCCCGCGCGGGGGCCGACGCATGTGCGGGGGCGGCGCTACGCCGCGAGGCCCAGGGCCGCCATGCGCTTGGTGTGCGCCTTGGTGATCCGGGCGAACATCTCGCCGACGGCGGCGAGGTCGAAGCCGGCCGCCATGCCGTCGACGCCGCCGACCAGCATGGTGGAGAGCGCGTCGCGCTCGGCGACCACGCGCTGCGCCTGCGAGAGCGCCTCGCCCATCAGCCGGCGGGCCCACAGCGCGAGCCGGCCGCCGCAGCGCGGGTCGGCCTCGATCGCGGCGCGCACCTTCTCGACGGCGAAGCCGCCGTGGCCGGTGTCGTCGAGCACGCTCACGACCAGTCCGCGGGTGTCCGTGTCCAGGTGGGTGGCGACCTCACGGTAGAAGTCGCTGGCGATCGAGTCCCCGACGTAGGCCTTGACCAGGCCCTCCAGCCAGTCGGAGGGAGCGGTCTGACGGTGAAAGTCGTCGACGCCCTTCGCGAAGGGCTCCATGGAGGCGGTGGGGTCGGCGTCGATCGCGGCGAGGCGGTCGCGCAGCCGCTCGAAGTGGTGGAATTCGGCGGAGGCCATCTTCGCGAGCTCGGCCTTGTCCCCGAGCGTGGGCGCGAGTTTCGCGTCCTCCGCGAGGCGCTCGAAGGCCGCGAGTTCGCCGTACGCGAGCGCCCCGAGGAGGTCCACCACGGCGGCGCGGTACTGCGGCGAGGCGGAGGCCGTGGCCCAGTCCTGGGCGGCGATTCCGGCTGCCCCGGAGGGGGCGCTCTCGTCGGCGGGCGATGCGTTTTCAACGGTCGACATGCTCCGCACAATAGCTCGCCGAAACGCACCACGAACCACCTGCTCAGTCCACGTAAACGCGCCTACCTGGTGAATTCACCCGACACAGCTGCGAGATTCCGGGGTACAGTGGTAATGCGCCTGCCGAACACTCGGCGGGCCATCCGAATGAGGATGCCCGGTCGGTGGCCCGATCGGCTCCACCCGACCGCCCTCGGCGAGATGCGTGCGTTCATACGCACCGCGTCCCGCGAGGGGCCCCCTCAGCGGCATAAAGCGCCTGAGCGAAGGCTCGTGGTCCCGCGCAGCTTTGCACGGCCCTCCCGAAATCTGGGCGGGCGCAGTCCTGCAAGCCCGGCACGGTACGACCCCCCTCGCCGCCTCGCGCCGCGTCTCACAGAAGAGGCAGCACCCTGACTACGTTCCGAGACCTCGGGATCTTTCCCGAGACGGCCGAAGCCCTCGAGGCCGTCGGCATTGTGACCCCCTTCCCGATCCAGGAGATGACCCTCCCCGTCGCCCTCACCGGCACGGACGTCATCGGCCAGGCCAAGACCGGTACCGGCAAGACGCTCGGTTTCGGCCTTCCCCTGCTGGAGCGGGTCGTCGTCCCCGCGGACGTCGAGGCGGGCCGGGCCAAGCCCGAGCAGCTGACCGACGCCCCGCAGGCCCTCGTGGTGGTTCCGACCCGCGAGCTGTGCACCCAGGTGACCAACGACCTCCTCACCGCGGGCAAGGTCCGCAACGTCCGCGTCCTCGCCATATACGGCGGCCGCGCGTACGAGCCGCAGGTCGAGGCGCTCAAGAAGGGCGTCGACGTCATCGTCGGCACCCCGGGCCGCCTGCTCGACCTGGCCGGACAGAAGAAGCTCGACCTGTCCAAGGTGAAGGCCCTCGTCCTGGACGAGGCCGACGAGATGCTCGACCTGGGCTTCCTGCCCGACGTCGAGAAGATCATCAACTACCTGCCGCCGAAGCGCCAGACCATGCTGTTCTCGGCGACCATGCCGGGCGCGGTCATCGGCCTGGCCCGCCGGTACATGACGCAGCCGACGCACATCCGCGCCACCTCGCCGGAGGGCGAGGGCGTCACGGTGGCGAACATCGCGCAGCACGTCTTCCGCGCGCACAACATGGACAAGCCGGAGCTCGTCTCCCGCATCCTGCAGGCCGATGGCCGCGGGCTCGCCATGATCTTCTGCCGCACCAAGCGCACCGCCGCCGACATCGCCGAGCAGCTGGAGAAGCGCGGCTTCGCGTCCGGCGCCGTCCACGGCGACCTCGGCCAGGGCGCCCGCGAGCAGGCGCTGCGCGCCTTCCGCAACGGCAAGGTCGACGTGCTCGTCTGCACCGACGTCGCCGCGCGCGGCATCGATGTCGAGGGCGTCACCCACGTGATCAACTACCAGACGCCGGAGGACGAGAAGACCTTCCTGCACCGCGTGGGCCGCACGGGCCGCGCGGGCAAGAAGGGCATCGCCGTCACCCTGGTCGACTGGGACGACATCCCGCGCTGGCAGCTGATCAACAAGGCGCTGGAGCTGGACTTCCACGACCCGGTGGAGACGTACTCCACGTCCCCGCACCTGTACGAGCAGATGAACATCCCGGCCGGCACCAAGGGCATCCTGCCGCGCGCCGAGCGCACGCGGGCCGGCCTGAAGGCCGAGAACCTGGAAGACCTGGGCGAAACCGGCGGCCGCGGTGGCCGTGGCGGCCGCGACGGCGGCCGCGACCATGGTCGTGACAGCAGTCGTGACAGCAGTCGTGACAGCAGTCGTGACGGCGGTCGTGACGGCGGTCGTGACGGCCGCGGTGCCGCCGCCCCGGCTGCCGAGGAGCGTCCCGCCCGTACGCCGCGCCAGCGCCGCCGTACCCGTGGTGGTTCGGAGCAGGACGCCGAGGTCATGGCCCCGGTGGCCGCGCAGGCCGCCCCGGTCGTCGCCCCCGCCGTCGAGGTTCCCGCGGCCCCCGGCGCCGACGAGGCCCGCAAGCCGCGCCGCCGCCGGACCCGGTCGGTCGCTCCGGCCGCCACCTTCGTCGCCGCCGCGGCCCCGGCCGGCCTGGTTCCCCTGGCGCCGTTCGTCACGGAGCCTGAGCCGGACTTCCAGATGGCCCCGTTGGTGGAGCCGGTCCGGGCACGTCGTACCGTCCGCCCGCCCCGCAAGGCCGTGGCCGCCCCCGCCCCGGTGGCCGAGGTCGTCGCCCAGGCGGCCGTGGTCGAGGCGGCGGTGGCCGAGGCCGTCGTCGCCGAGGAGGCTCCGGCCAAGCCGAAGCGCACCCGGACCCGCAAGGCCGCCGTCGCCGCCCCGACGGCCGACGTGGTCGCCGAGGCCGCCGCACCGGTCGCCGAGGAGGCCCCGGTCAAGCCGAAGCGCACCCGGACCCGCAAGGTCGCCGTCGCCGCCCCGGAGGCTCCGGTCGCCGAGGCCGCCGCACCGGTCGCCGAGGAGGCTCCGGCCAAGCCGAAGCGCACCCGGACCCGCAAGGTCGCCGTCGCGGTGGAGACCCCGCAGGCGTAACGCCCTGCCGATGGCCCCGACCCCCCTTTCCCGGGGGTCGGGGCCATCGGCGTACCCGGGACCGCGCGCGGGCCCCTCGACGACCGCCCGTACGGTTGTACGGGCCGGTAACCTCGGGCACATGAGCAAGCCGCCGATCCTGATACTCCCGCCCGTGGCCCGCGCGTACCGCCTGACCACCGCCCGCGGCGAGTTCGCCGTGCACGAGGCCGCTCCCGGCGGGCGGCTCCGCGGCACGGCCCTGCTGGTCCCCGGCTACACCGGCAGCAAGGAGGACTTCATCGGCCTCCTCGCGCCGCTGGCGGCCGCCGGATACCGGGTCGTCGCCGTCGACGGGCGCGGCCAGCACGAGAGCGGCGGCCCGCGCACGCAGGCCCCGTACGCCCTGGAGGAGCTCGCGCGCGACGTCCTCGCCCAAACGGCCGCCCTCGGCGCCGGACCGGTGCACCTGCTCGGGCACTCGCTGGGCGGGCTCGTCACCCGGGCGGCCGTGGTGCGCGATCCGGCTCCGTACGCCAGCCTCACGCTGCTGAGCAGCGGGCCGGGTGCGGTCTGTGAGGAGCAGCGGGCCCGTACGAAGCTGCTGGTCTCGGCGCTGGAGGCGATGGGCGACGACATGCCGGGCATCTGGGCGGCGATGCGGTCCATGGACCCGCGCGACCAGGCTCCCGACTCCGCCGAGCTCGCCGCGTTCCTGCGCGCGCGGTGGCTGGGGACGGTCCCGGAGCAGCTGATCACCACCGGCCGGGCCCTGATCGACGAGCCGGACCGGATCGACGAGCTGACCGCGGCGGCGCCCGGGCTGGCCACGCTGGTGCTCTCGGGGGCGTCGGACCCGGTGTGGCCGGTGGAGTGCATGGACGACATGGCACGGCGGCTGGGGGCGCTGCGGGTGGTGATCCCGGGGACGGAGCACTCCCCGAACGCCGAGGATCCGGCGGCCACGGCGGCGGCGCTGATCCGGTTCTGGGACTCTTCCGGCGAGGTTCCGACGGCCGTCTGACGACTCCGGTACCCGTTAGTAGTTAGGCAAGGAAAAAATTTCCTTAGCGTAGGGAATGTTTGCGGGCTTGCTCTTCGTTAACCCTGTACAAGGAGAAACACTGACGAAGGGAGAAGCCCCATGCGCTTCGAGATTCTGCGCCTGGACGACGTCGACGGGATCGCCGTGGACAGCACCGTCGTGGACGCGGCCTCCGTCAACCGGATCGTGCAGCAGGCCGCGGCCATCGGCCAGCGCATCCTGATCCGACCGGCCGAGACCGCGTCCATCTGACGAACGCCGCCCGCCCGCCATACACACGAATGCCCCCGCACCGGGACCGGTGCGGGGGCGTTCGCATGCGCGGGACGAACCAGTGCCGTGACCGCGCTAGGAAGTGCGGATCACCTGGAGCACGCCGTTGATGATCTGCTGGACGGCGATCGCGGACAGCATCATGCCGGCCAGCCGGGTCACGAGGACGACGCCGCCGTCCTTGATCACGCGGATGATGACGAGCGAGTACCGCATCACCACCCACAGCACGACGTGCATCGCGACGATCGCGGACCAGACGGACAGCTGGGCGGAGGGGCCGTCGGCCTTCTGCACGGCCAGGATCACCGACACGATCGCGCCCGGCCCGGCGAGCAGCGGCATGCCGAGCGGGACGAGCGCGACGTTCACGTCCTTGGTCTGCTGCGGCTCGTCGGCCTTGCCCGTCAGCAGGTCGAGCGCGATGAGCAGGAGCAGCAGACCGCCCGCGATCATCAGGGCCGGCACGGAGACGTGCAGGTAGTCCAGGATCTGCTGGCCGCAGAGGCCGAAGACCGCGATGACGCCGAAGGCGACGCAGACGGCCTGCCAGGCCATGCGGCGCTGCACCTTGGCGGGACGGCCGGAGGTCAGGGCGAGGAAGATCGGTGTGATCCCCGGCGGGTCCATAATCACAAAAAGCGTGAGAAAGAGGGATCCGAAGACGGCGAAATCGAGCACAGTGATGCCTTGCAGGAGAGGGGTGTCACGAAAAGGGGGCGGTGTGGGGCGGAGCGGCGGGCAGCGGTCAGCCGCGCGGGCGTCCACCGGCGCCGGGAACCGGGAACGCCCCGGTGGCACGGCGTGTGATCTCGCCGTAGATCTCGGGGTCGGTCGTGTACTCCCCGAGGCGGCAGGTCTTGCGGCTGCCGTGGTAGTCGCTGGACCCGGTGGCCAGCAGCCCGAGGTCGCCGGCCAGGCCGCGCAGGCGCGCCCGGGTGGCTTCGTCGTGGTCCATGTGGTCGACCTCGATGCCGTCGAGCCCGGCGGCGGCGAGCGCCGCCAGCGCGTCCTCGGGGACGCACCGGCCGCGCTTGACGGCGGCGGGGTGCGCGAAGACGGTGACCCCGCCGGCCGCCTTGACCAGACGGATCGCGTCGAAGGGGTCGAGCTCGTGCTTCTCGGCGTACGCCCGGCCGCCGTCGGCGAGCCAGAGCGGCGTGAAGGCTTCGGAGACGGTGGGGACGACGCCGAGCTCGACGAGCGCGGCGGCGATGTGCGGACGCCCGACGGAACCCGCGCCGGCGATCCGGTCCACCTGCTCCCAGGTGATGTCCACCCCGAGGCCCCGCAGCTTGCCGACCATGGCCTGCGCGCGCGGAGTGCGGTCGTCGCGCACGAGCTCCCGCTCGCGGGACAGCTCCGGCTCCTCGGGATCGAAGAGGTAGGCGAGCATGTGCACACCGACGCCGTCGAGGCGGCAGCTCAGCTCGGCGCCGGTGACGAGGGTCAGCCCCTCGGGAAGCGCGCCGATCGCCTCCTGGTGGCCGGCGACCGTGTCGTGGTCGGTCAGCGCGACCACGTCGAGCCCATCGGCGGCCGCGGCACGCACGAGCTCGGCGGGGGTGTCCGTACCGTCCGAGGCCGTGGAGTGCGCGTGCAGATCGATGCGCACAGCCGAGCTCCAGGGTGGTTCGTTCGAACGGGGGACACTCCAGGATACCGCCCGCGTGTCCCGACGTGGGCCCCATCGACCTGGGCGGCGAGCCGCGCGAGCGGCGCGTCAAGGGGAGAGGATGCGCGGGCTCAGGGCACCGCAGGGCAGCAGCTCGACCTCGGCTCCCGCTTCGCGCAGGTCGGTCAGGACGAGCTCGTCGTACATGAGGAGGCCCGACTGCTCCGGCCAGACGACGGCCCACAGCCACAACCCCCGGGCCTCCCCCGCGAAGACGGCCCGGTCGTCGGGGACTCCGGTGACGTGCCAGAGCGGTGTGGGGCGGCCCGCCGCGACGACCTTGGCGTGCGGCGGTGCGGAGACGTTCATGAACGGGCCCGGATCGGGGGCGTCGAGGCCCGCGAACCGCGCGCCGAGCCCGACGCCCAGCTCCTCGGCGATCAGCACGAGCTCGCCGATGCCGCCCAGCGGGCCGGGACCGGAGCAGGCCACCGCGGTCCCCCGGCCGCCGCTGCGGTCGTCACCGGCCGCCGCCACCCCGGTGAAGAGCCATCCCACGGGCAGCGGCCAGGGCATCCAGACCGGCACCTGCGCCCGGTTCACCACCACGCTGAGGCCTTCGACGCTCGGCGGGATCACGGGCTGCAGGGGATGCACGGTGCCGTGCGCCGCGCACTGCCAGGAGTCGGCGAAGAGGCCGGGCGCCCTGACCCTGCCACCGCACTTCGGGCAACTCGGTTCGCCCCTCATAGGAAGCCACGCTCCTCCCCGCCGCGCGCCCCGTCAAGACGCGATCACCCGTCCGGGCGGCCACGGCGGCCGGACGGTCAGTCCAGTGCGACTGCCGTACGCAGAGGGTCCCGCAGATCCGTGCCGCGCGCGAGCCAGCGTTCCTGCAGGGCGGCCGCGCCGTGCACCCGCTTCCACGCCGCCTCGTTCGCCGTCATCGGCAGGAGGGGGAAGAAGGAGACCGGGTCCATCGGGTCCGCCAGTTCGACGTCCTCCACCAGGCCGCCCGGCTCCGCCACCAGCACGGAGGTGAACGGCGCCCCGTCCCACAGGGGTTCCCCCACGTCCAGCGAAGCCCCGGGGGCCACGATGAGCCCCTCCACCTGGGGCGCCGACGCCAGCACCGCGAGCGGCCGCAGCAGCTTGTCGGTGGGCGCGAGACCGCCGCGGACGGTCAGTACGAGCTCGGCGCGCGGGCCCCGCACCGGATCGGCGACCACCGCCGTCGGGTCGGTCATCGGATGGGCGGACATGCCGAGGGTCGCGTACCGCACGAGGTCACCGTCGGTGAAGCGCAGGACTTCGATGCGGTCGGTGCCCAGGAAGGTGACGGCGGCGCGGGCGTCGGGCTCGCCGAGCGCACCACGCAGCCGGGCTTCCACAAGGGCCAGAATTTCTGCCATGGAACGAGCATAGAACTCGTATCAGCCGGGTAAAGCGCGGGTCTTGACCATCCGTCGGCTGATATCGTTGACCGTTGGTCGGGGACGCTCTCAGAAGAGAAGTTTCAGTGCCCCGGCGACAGGACGTCCCCCACGGGGGACCGGCCGGAGGAGGTGGGGCTGCGGTGGATCGAAGTCGATCGTGCAGTACCAATCGCTCTTCCACTTCCCTGACGGGCGCCCCGCGTCCCCTTTGATCCGCACGCTCGGATCAGTCGAAGAGCGACGGCAGAACGTTGTCCTCCCGTCCTGTCTCCTTCCGCCCGCCCCGGCCTGCCCGCCGCGGCGGACCGCGCTCCGCGGAAGGACCTCCCACCCGTACGGTCCGCAGCCGTGCGCGCGAAGGAGCCTGCCATGTCGATGCTGCCCTATCTCCGTGCCGCCGTCCGTCCGGCGCTGCGCAGGTCCACTCCCGTCCAGCCCGGCTACGACACGACCCGCGACCCCTCCGCCAACAGCGCGGTGGTCGACTGCGCGGTCTACCGCGACGGCCGGCGCGCCCTGGGCCGCGACCGCCTGACGCCCCGTGAGGCGATGCGTCACGTCCGCGAGGACGGCGGTTTCGCGTGGATCGGCCTGCACGAGCCGACCGAGGACGAGTTCGCGGGGATCGCGGCCGTGTTCGGGCTCCACCCGCTCGCCGTGGAGGACGCGGTGCACGCGCACCAGCGGCCGAAGCTGGAGCGCTACGACGACACCCTCTTCACCGTCTTCAAGACGATCCACTACGTCGAGCACGCCGAACTCACCGCGACCAGCGAGGTGGTGGAGACCGGCGAGGTGATGTGCTTCACCGGCCCCGACTTCGTCATCACCGTCCGGCACGGCGGCCAGGGCTCCCTGCGGGGACTGCGCCACCGCCTCCAGGGCGACCCGGCGCTCCTGGCCAGAGGGCCGTCCGCCGTCCTGCACTCCCTCGCCGACCACGTCGTCGACGGCTACATCGCCGTCGCCTCGGCCGTCCAGGACGACATCGACGAGGTGGAGAGCGAGGTCTTCGCCGCCCCGGCCAAAGGCGGTGCGCGCGGCGGCGACGCGGGCCGCATCTACCAGCTCAAGCGCGAGGTCCTGGAGTTCAAGCGGGCCGTCTCCCCGCTGCTGCGGCCCATGGAGCTGCTCAGCGAGCGGCCGATGCGGCTGGTGGACCCGGACATCCAGAAGTACTTCCGCGACGTCGCCGACCACTTGGCGCGCGTCCACGAGCAGGTCGTCGGCTTCGACGAGCTGCTGAACTCCATCCTCCAGGCCAACCTGGCGCAGGCGACCGTCGCCCAGAACGAGGACATGCGCAAGATCACCTCTTGGGCGGCGATCATCGCCGTGCCGACGATGATCTGCGGGGTGTACGGGATGAACTTCCAGTACATGCCGGAACTTCACTGGCGCTACGGCTACCCGATGGTGATGGCCGCCATCGCCGGGAGCTGTTTCACCATCCACCGCGCGCTGCGCCGTCACGGCTGGCTGTAGCGGCGCACGCGCCGCTGGCTACCCTGTGCGCATGACTCTCAGCGCGCTCGATCTGGCCCTCGTCGAGGAGGCCACCAAGAAGTCCGGCCTCATCTGGGTCCGCGGCACCGGGGCCGACCGCGGCCTGTGGCACGCGTGGGTGGACGGCGCGGCGCACGTGCTCGGGGACGGCCCCGGAGAACAGCCCTTCCCGGGGCTCGCGGACGGGGCGGCCGCCGAGGTGACCGTGCGCAGCAAGGACAAGGGGGGCCGTCTCGTCTCCTGGACGGCGGCCGTACGCGAGCTCGTGCCCGGGAGCGAGCCGTGGCAGGCCGCCGTGGCCGAACTCAAGGGCAAGCGGCTCAACGCGCCCGATTCGGAGCGGATGACCGAGCGTTGGGCGCGGGAGTGCCGGCTGCTGCGCCTGGAGCCGCTGTCCGTGCGGGGCGATCTCCCCGGGGGCTCGCTGGCCGCCGCTCCGCTGGGATCCCCGGCGACGACCCGCCGGCCCCAGCCCGCCGGGCTGCCGAAGCTGCTGTTCAAGCGGAAGAAGGCGGCCCGCTAGGCCGTCTCTCGATCTTGTCGGGCCCGGGGGTCAGCGCTTCGGGGCGGTGCCCTGGCCGGAGCCCTTGGGCGCGGGCTGGGTGGAGTCCGCCCCCTGCTCCTTGGTGGTCGGCAGCTGGGAGCCGTAGTCCACCGTCTGGTCCTGCGCGGGCGCGGTGAGCTCGACCGGCTTGCCCCATTCCGCGAGGACCACCCGGCCGGCGCCGCCCGCGCGTTCCATGAGCAGCGGGTAGGGCGTGCCCTCCAGGGAGACGGAGAGCTTGCCGCCCTTGCCCTCGTCCGCCGTCACCTGGACCGCCCGGGTGTGCCCGACCTTCGTGTAGTCGCCCTTGGCGAGCGCCCCGTCGAGCCCGAGCAGCCCGTCCAGCAGGACGTGCATGTCGGTGAACCCGCGGAACTGTTTGTACGAGGGGTCTCCCTCGGGCACCTTGACGAACTTGTCACCGAGCTTGCCTGCCGCCTCGGACTGGCCCCAGAAGGCCGCGCCCGCCTTGACGTACAGCTGCTCGCCCACCCGCAGCAGCTGGAAGGTGGTGTCGTCCGGCGCCTTCACCTCGCCGGATCCGCCGTCGGCGCCGAGCCGCATGTCGAGGGCGAAGGACTTGCCGCCGGTGACGAGGGTGCCGGACAGGTGGACCGACTTCGCCCCGGTGACGGCCGCCTTGGCCTTGTCCTCGATCTGGTCGGCGGGCAGCTTGCCGACGCCGTTCGTGCCCTCGTCGGGGTCTGCCCCGCACCCTGCGGCGGCGATCGCCAAGCCCGCGCACAGGGCACCGACGACGGCGGCCCGGCGCAGCCGTACGGCGGGGGAATAGGCGGTCACGGGCAGGTGCCTCTCGTCGGTCCTCTACGAGCAGCTGGCAGCGTACCCGCCCGTAGGAGCGCCCCGCGCGGCACCCGCACAGGGGCTCCGCGGGCGCCCGTGCGGACGGCCCCACCAGGAGGTTGTGCGCGGCACGGGCTAACCTGAGGGACGGCAGTACCGGTGATCGACGGATGACGCACGCTCGTAGGAGGCGCTCGGATGGCGGCAGGCGCCCCACGGATCTTCGTCTCGCATCTGTCGGGTGTGCCCGTCTTCGACCCCAACGGCGACCAGGTGGGCCGCGTGCGCGACCTCGTCGCGATGCTCCGCGTCGGCGGCCGGCCGCCGCGGCTGCTCGGTCTCGTGGTCGAGGTCGTCAGCCGGCGCCGGATCTTCCTGCCGATGACCCGGGTGACGGGCGTCGAGTCCGGCCAGGTCATCACCACGGGCGTCGTCAACATGCGGCGCTTCGAACAGCGGCCCACCGAGCGGCTGATCCTCGGCGAACTGCTGGACCGGCGCGTGAACCTGGTCGCCGACGGCGAGGAGGTCACCGTCCTCGACGTGGCCATCCAGCAGCTGCCGGCCCGCCGCGACTGGGAGATCGACCGGATCTTCGTGCGCAAGGGCAAGGCGGGAGCGCTGCGCCGCCGCGGCGAGACCCTGACCGTGGAGTGGTCCGCGGTCACGGGCTTCTCGCTGGAGGAGCACGGGCAGGGCGCCGAGAACCTCGTCGCCACCTTCGAGCAGATGCGCCCGGCCGACGTCGCGAACGTGCTGCACCACCTGACTCCGAAGCGGCGCGCCGAGGTGGCCAGCGCCCTCGACGACGACCGGCTCGCGGACGTCATGGAGGAGCTGCCCGAGGACGAGCAGGTGGAGATCCTCGGGAAGCTGAAGGAGGAGCGCGCGGCCGACGTCCTGGAGGCGATGGACCCGGACGACGCCGCCGACCTGCTGTCCGAGCTGCCGGAGGACGACAAGGAGCGGCTGCTCACGCTGATGCAGCCCGACGACGCGGCCGACGTGCGGCGTCTCATGTCGTACGAGGAGAACACCGCGGGCGGTCTGATGACCACGGAGCCGATCGTGCTGCGGCCCGACGCGACGGTCGCCGACGCGCTGGCCCGCGTACGGCAGGCGGACCTGTCGCCGGCGCTGGCGGCGCAGGTGTACGTGTGCCGGCCGCCGGACGAGACCCCGACGGGCAAGTACCTGGGCACGGTGCACTTCCAGCGGCTGCTGCGCGATCCGCCCTTCACACTGGTCAGCTCGATCGTGGACACCGGGCTGCCGCCGCTGCGCCCGGACGCCTCGCTGCCGGTGGTGACCAGCTACCTGGCCGCGTACAACATGGTCGCGGTGCCCGTCGTCGACGAGAGCGGCTCGCTGCTCGGTGCGGTGACCGTCGACGACGTCCTGGACCACCTGCTGCCGGACGACTGGCGGGAGACGGACTTCCACTCCGAGGGCCCCGAGGGCCCCGAGGACTTCGAGCGCGCGGAAGGGGCCGTACGTGGGCACTGAACGGGGGCGCGGCGAGCAGGCGCGCGAGCGGCGCCGGGAGCAGATCCGGGAGCGCCGCGAACAGGCGCGTGCCCAGGGTCGCGAGTTCGGGCTGGCGGAGGCCGCCGCGGAGCGGGCGGAACGTTCCTCGTTCGAGCGCGGCGAACGCGCGAAGGCCGGCCAGTTCGCCGGGTCGAGCGCGCTGACGCGCTCGCGCGCGCGGCTGGACCTGCCGCGCGCGGCGCGCCGGCGGCTGCTGCCCGAATACGACCCGGAGGCCTTCGGACGCCTGTCGGAGCGGGTGGCGCGGTTCCTCGGCACGGGCCGGTTCATCGTCTGGATGACCGTCGTCATCATCCTCTGGGTGCTGTGGAACATCTTCGCGCCGACCGACCTGCGGTGGGACGAGTACCCCTTCATCTTCCTGACGCTGATGCTGTCGCTCCAGGCCTCTTACGCGGCCCCGCTGATCCTGCTCGCGCAGAACCGGCAGGACGACCGGGACCGGGTCAACCTGGAGCAGGACCGCAAACAGAACGAGCGCTCCCTGGCCGACACCGAGTACCTGACGCGGGAGATCGCGGCCCTGCGGATGGGCCTGGGCGAGGTCGCCACCCGCGACTGGATCCGCTCGGAGTTCCAGGACCTGATCAAAGAGATGGACGAGCGGCGGCTATTCCCCGCCGAGAGTGACGAAGGCGACCGCTGACGGCCTTTCCCGAGGCCCGCCACCGCGCCGTACCATCGGGGCATGGCTACCGACACAAGCTCCGCCAACGCCGCTGCCGTACCCGAGCAGGACTCGATCCTGGACGCGCTGGCGACGGTGAACGACCCCGAGATCCACCGGCCGATCACCGAGCTGGGCATGGTCAAATCGGTGGACATCGGGGACGACGGCGCGATCGCCGTGACCGTGTACCTGACCGTGTCGGGCTGCCCCATGCGCGAGACGATCACCAATCTCGTCACCGAGGCCGTGCAGCGCGTCCCGGGCGTCACCTCGGTCGCCGTCACGCTGGACGTGATGAGCGACGAGCAGCGCAAGGAGCTCGCGACGACCCTGCGCGGCGGCACCGCCGAGCGCGAGGTCCCCTTCGCCCAGCCCGGCTCGCTGACCCGCGTCTACGCGGTCGCCTCCGGCAAGGGCGGTGTCGGCAAGTCCTCGGTCACCGTCAACCTGGCGGCGGCGATGGCCGCGGACGGCCTGAAGGTCGGCGTCGTCGACGCCGACATCTACGGCCACAGCGTGCCGCGCATGCTCGGCGTGGAGGGCCGCCCCACCCAGGTCGAGAACATGATCATGCCGCCGTCCGCCCACGGCGTGAAGGTCATCTCCATCGGCATGTTCACCCCGGGCAACGCGCCGGTGGTGTGGCGCGGCCCGATGCTGCACCGGGCCCTCCAGCAGTTCCTGGCGGACGTGTTCTGGGGCGACCTGGACGTGCTCCTGCTCGACCTGCCGCCGGGTACGGGCGACATCGCGATCTCCGTGGCCCAGCTGGTGCCCAATGCCGAGATCCTCGTCGTGACCACCCCGCAGCAGGCGGCGGCCGAGGTCGCGGAGCGGGCCGGCTCGATCGCCGTGCAGACGCACCAGAAGATCGTCGGCGTCGTCGAGAACATGTCCGGGCTGCCGTGCCCGCACTGCGACGAGATGGTCGACGTGTTCGGCTCGGGCGGTGGCCAGAAGGTGGCCGACGGCCTGACCAAGACGGTCGGCGCGACGGTTCCGGTGCTCGGCTCGATCCCGATCGACGTCCGCCTGCGCGAGGGCGGCGACGAGGGCAAGCCCGTCGTCCTGTCCGACCCCGACTCCCCCGCCGGCGCGGCACTGCGCTCGATCGCGGGCAAGCTGGGCGGCCGCGCCCGGGGCCTGGCGGGCATGTCCCTGGGAATCACCCCGCGCAACAAGTTCTGACACGGGCACCACAGGCGGCCCGCAGGGGCCGCGAGCGCGAAGGGCACCGCGAACAGCGGTGCCCTTCCGCGTCCCGGCTACTCGTACGCCCCGAAGTCCCCGATCACCGAGAAGCCGAGCCCGTACGCGCTCATCCCCCGGCCGTACGCGCCCAGGTGGACGCCGCTACCGGTGGAACCCGCGAGCACCCACCCGAACTCCGACTCGCGGTAGTGGAACGGCGTCGGCTCCCCGTCCACCGGAAGGGACAGCGTCGACCAGTCCTCTCCGTCGAGCGCGTCGGCCAGCTCCCACGCGGCCTCCGTCTGCTGGTCGAGCCAGTCGTCGCGCAGGCTGTGGTCCATCTGCCCGGGCCAGCTGTAGGCCAGCAGGCCGGAGCCGGCCAGCCATGCCGCCGAGGAGACCGAGGTGGCCTCCAGGACGCCGGTGCCGTCGCCGCTGTGGCGCAGGGGGTTGCTGGCGACGGTGACGACCACCGCGAAGCGCTCCTTCTCGCCGGTGGCGATCTCGCCCCGGGCGGAGGGTTCGTCTCCGTGGCCGGTGGAGCCGTGCTCCACGCTGCCGTCGGCGCCGGCGGCGACCTGCATGAGCCAGCGCGGGCCGGTGAAGGCGCCGTCCAGCCCGTACCAGGGGAAGTCGGCCCGCAGGTAGCCCTCCACGGCCCGGCGCGCGGCCGGGACCGGTGGGGCAGCCGCCTCATGGGGCCGTGGATGCCCCTGGGCGTCGGTCTGCTCGGGTGCGGGCGCCTCGGCGGGCTGTGCGCCTACCCGGCTACTGCTCGTCGTCTCCATCTGAGCGGCCTCTCGTTCCGTGGGGTCCGGAACGGCCCTCCCCCTCGCTTCGCTGGGGGGACCCCCTCGCTCGGGCGTCCTGGGTCCGGACTCATGGAGGATAGCCATCCGACCCCGGATCGCCGGGCAGGCAGGCGCGCGAGTGGTACGGGTGGCGTCAGGTCGCGTCGGCGTCGAAGGGCGCGCGCTGGTCCTGCGCCGGGGCGGCGGACTTCTTCACCATGTCGGGTCCGGCGCTCTGCGCCGGCGCGGCGGAGCTGCCGGCGGCCGGTGCCGGATCGGGCTCCTTGCCGTTCACCGCGTCGGTGACGTCCGTGAGCTCCTTGCGGAGGTCGAAGCTGCTCCGGATCTCCTTGAGGTCCTCGTTCTCCGTCAGCTGCTTGCGGATGAAGTTCTTCGGATTCAGATCCTCGAACTCGAAGTCCTTGAACTCCGGGCCGAGTTCGGAGCGGATGTCCTGCTTCGCGCTGTCCGAGAACGCGCGGATCTTCCGGATGACGTTCGTGACGTCCTGGATGACCTTGGGCAGCTTGTCCGGGCCGAAGATGAGAATGGCGAGCACCACGATCGTGACCAGCTCGAGTGCGCCTATGTCGTTGAACACCTTGCCCGCTCCTCGGCTCTCTTCACGTCCGGCCGGACCAACGGTACCCGGCCGCGTCCGCAGGCCAATACACCAGGACCGGCTGATTACCGGACCGGCCCTGCTTTCACCCGCCCGTCACGATCCGTTCGCCGAGCCGAGGACCACTTCCAGCGTGCGCTCCCGGCCCTCGCGCAGCACGGTGAGGGTGAGCGGATCGCCCGGCCGGTGGGCCCGGATCTTGATGACGAGCTCGTCGCCGCCGTGTACGCGCACGCCGTCGACCTTGGTGATCACGTCGCCGGGCTTGATCCCCGCGCGGGCACCCGGCCCGCCGGCGGTGACGGCCGGCTTGCCGCCCTCGCCCTCGTCCCCGACGCGGGCCCCGTCCCCGGAGTACTCCATGTCGAGGGTGACGCCGATGACGGGGTGGGTGGCGTGGCCGGTGCGGATGAGCTCCTCGGCGACGCGCTTGCCCTGGTTGACGGGGATGGCGAAGCCGAGGCCGATGCTGCCGCGCTGCTGCCCCGACCCCTCGCCGCCGCCGTCGGCGCCGTCCCCGCCGCCGCGGATGGCGCTGTTGATGCCGATGACCTGGGCCTTGGCGTCGAGGAGCGGGCCGCCCGAGTTGCCCGGATTGATGGGGGCGTCGGTCTGGAGCGCGTCGACATAGCTGACGTCGCTGCCGTCGCCCTTGTCCCCGCCGGCGGTGATGGGGCGGCCGGTGGCGCTGATGATGCCGGCGGTGACGGTGTTGGAGAGGTCGAAGGGGGCGCCGATGGCCACGACCGGGTCGCCCACCTTGACGTTCTCGGAGTTGCCGAGCGCGAGGGGGCGCAGGCCCCGGACGCCGGTGACCTTGACGACGGCCAGGTCGTAGCCGGTGTCGCCGCCGACCAGCTCGGCGGCGACGCTCTCGCCGGTACTGAAGGTGACCGTTATCTTCTGGGCGCCGTTGACGACGTGGTGGTTGGTGAGGATGTGGCCCTGCCCGTCGAGGACGAAGCCGGTGCCCGTCGAACTGCTCTGCGCGCCCTTGACGTGCAGGGTGACCACGCCGGGCAGCGCGGTGGCGGCGATCCCGGCGACGCTCTCGGGGGCCCGGCCCATGTCGGGGGCGGAGGCCGCCTGCGGGAGCTGGAGGCGCGTGCCGGCCTGCCGCTCGGCGAGGACGCCGAGGTAGCCGCCGACGCCGCCGGCGAGGAGAGCCGCCGCGATGCCGAGAGCGAGGCTCCGGCGCAGCCGGATCCGGCGGGGTCCGGCCTTGCCCCGGTCCACCGTCTGCAGCGGCCCGGCGGCCCAGGGGTCGTACGTCGGCCCGGTCTCGGGGTCCTTGCCGGACGCGGCGCGCGGGGCCGGTACGGGCGCCTCGCGCAGTGCGACGGGCCCGTCGGGCCGGCTCCACCACAGGGGCACGGGTGCCGGGGCGGCCTGGCGGATCTCCTGGCCGCTGTCCCGGCCGTTGTCCTGGTCCGCGTCCGATCCGGCGCGCGGGGCCGGTACGGATGCCTCGCGGGCCTCCGCGGGCTCCTCGGGCCGGCTCCACCAGCGGGGCACCGGGGCCGCAGCCGGGACCGGGGCCGGGTCGGGCTGCTGACTGTCGGACATTGGGCGCTCCCCGCCTACCTGGCTCCGCCGGCCACCGGGACGGCATGTGCCGCCGATTCAACCAGGTCCCGCCCGCACCCCACCGGCGGGGCGCACACAACGGCCTGCCCCACTCCCGGCGCGTGCCACGGCCCCCGACGTCCTCGCGGATCACCGGGGGCCGGTCCGCGGGACACCAGCGGGGACGCAGGGCGTCAGCGCGACAAGGACACCGGCCGGGCCGAGGGCGACGGCGACGGGGAGACCGGGGCCGAGGCCACGGGCAGGGCCGGGCGCAGCGTCGGGACGGCGCCCGGGGTCGGCAGCCGGTTCTCCCGGACCACCGCGTCGAACACCGGCACCACCGGGCCGGGGCGCGCGGCGGGGGCCTCGCCCCGGGCGTTGGGCTCGATCGCCTCCATCGGCAGCGAGCCGCCCAGCGCGATCGCGGCGAGCGAGACCGCTCCGGCGGCCACGAAGGCGAAGCGGCGCCGGGGACGACCCATTTCGTGTATCCGGAAGCCCGGCCGCGGCGCGGCGGCCGCAGCGGAGGGCGCGTAGCCGAAGGAGGCGAACGGGTCGGAGCCCGGCGGCGGGCCGAAGGGGCCCGACGGACCTTCGGGACCGCCCCCCGGCAGCCCCTGCAACCGCGCCAGCAGCCCGGCGGACAGCGGCGGCGGCGCGCTCTCGACGAACATGGCCTTCAGGCGCCGCTGCGCGTCGGCCTCGGCCTTGCACTTGGGACACGTCGCCAGGTGCGCCTGCACCCGCTCGCGCGCGTCGTGGCTCAATTCCCCGTCCACGAGGGCGGCGAGCCGATCGCCCAGGTGCTGTTCGGCAGGCGACGGGGAGGGACTGATCCCGCTCACTCGGCTCCGCCCTCTCCCCCGGTGCCGGGCGCGCCCACGGCCGCTCCCGCCAGCGCGCGCTGCTCCGCACGCGCCTGCGGAGACCGGTGCTTGAGCGCCTTGCGCAGGTGTGAACGGCCCCGGTGGATGCGGCTGCGCACGGTGCCGAGCTTCACGCCCAGCGTGGCGGCGATCTCCTCGTACGACAGGCCTTCGATGTCACACAGCACCACGGCCGCGCGGAACTCGGGCGCGAGGGTGTCCAGCGCCTGCTGCACGTCGGCGTCGAAGTGGGTGTCGTGCAGCGCCTGCTGCGGGGAGGGCTCACGGCTCGGCAGCCGCTCGGCGGCGTCGTCGCCGAGCGCGTCGAAGCGGATGCGCTGCTTGCGGCGGACCATGTCCAGGAAGAGGTTCGTGGTGATCCGGTGCAGCCAGCCCTCGAAGGTGCCGGGCGTGTACGTGGACAGCGAGCGGAAGACGCGGACGAAGACTTCCTGCGTCAGGTCCTCGGCGTCGTGCTGGTTGCCCGTCAGCCGGTAGGCCAGGCGGTAGACCCGCGCACTGTGCGTGCTGACGATCTCCTCCCACGAGGGAGGGGTCCACGCCTGGGAGCCCGCATCGGCGGCAAAGCTCGCGGTGGTTGCGGTGTCTGCGGTGCGGAAGCGGTCAGCAATGTAGGTCACGGATTTCGGCTCACCGGCCGACCAGAAGAGGCGTCTGAGAGCACCCCCACGATCCACAGGCGCAGCCGCACCTCCCCTGTCGGCTCTGGTGGTGTCCAGCGGATTCCCTACCATAGCCACCCCTCCCGTCAGCTCCGGATAAGCATTTTTGCAGTAACTTTGCACGGGCCTGGGGTCCTGGACCGCCTTTGGGCCTCTAGTGCACTCAACGCCCGGTCCCATCTGCGGGTTCCCGACTCCAGCGGATACAGTCACCGTTGCGCCAACTATGGGGACAGGAGAGGGTCATTACCGGCAACCGGCAGACGAGCTGGGCGTTCGCCGACGCGTTTGTCGCCGAAGACGACGCTCTGCGATGGGCCCGCGACCGGTCCAGGGAAGCGGGACTGCGCTCCGTCTCCCCCGGCACCGGGGCCGCGCTGCGCCTGCTCGCCGCCACCGCGGACGCCAAGGCGGTCGCCGAGATCGGCACCGGAACCGGCGTGTCCGGCATCCACCTCCTGCACGGAATGCGCGCGGACGGGGTGCTGACCACCGTGGATCCCGAAGCCGACCGGCAGGCCTTCGCCCGCCAGGCCTTCCGCGCCGCGGGCTTCGCCGGCAACCGCGCCCGTTTCATTCCGGGCCGCGCGCTCGACGTGCTGCCCCGGCTGGCGGACGGCGGATACGACCTGGTCTTCTGCGACGGCGACCCGTCCGAGTCCCTCGACTACCTCGCTGAATCGTTGCGCCTGCTGCGGCCCGGCGGACTGGTCTGCTTCGAGGGGGTCTTCTCCGACGGCCGTACGGTCGACTCCGCGGCCCAGCCGGTAGAGGTGCTCCGCGTCCGCGAGCTGCTGCGCAGCGTCCGCGAGAGCCCGGCCCTGGAGGCCGCCCTGCTGCCGGTGGGCGACGGCCTGCTGTGCGCGGTCCGGCGCTGAGCTCGGACCGGCGCTGAGCTCGGACCGGCGCTGAGCTCGGTACGGCGCTGAGCTCGGACCGGCGCTGAGCTCGGACCCGGGCGGCGCGCCCCGCGGGCACGCGGCCCCACAGGGGCCCGGCCCCGCCCGTGGACACGCGACTCACGAGGTCCCCGGGTGCGCGATGCCCCGGGATCGCGGACCGGATGCGGGTCCGCGGACAACACTGCCCCGGGCGCGGTGAGCGACCGGGGCAGTGCAGAGATTTCAGTCGGTGCGTCAGTACCCTCGCGAGGGCTAGCCGACGACCTTCTTCAGGGCGTCACCCAGGGCGTCCGCCTCGTCCGGAGTCAGCTCGACGACAAGCCGACCGCCGCCCTCGAGCGGTACGCGCATGACGATGCCCCGCCCCTCCTTGGTGACCTCGAGCGGGCCGTCGCCCGTCCGCGGCTTCATGGCCGCCATGCTCGTTCCCCTTCCTGAAACCAGCTCATCGTCAGCCGACGGCCCCGTTCAGGCGCCTAGTACCCGGCATCGAACACATTGCTTCCAGGCCATTATCCCGCATGTCAGGACCCGATGACCAACATCGGCCGGGAACGCTTGTGCAACGCGCTCGGCCAAAACCACTCATTTCGGGGATCCGCCTGCGATACTTCGCCGCCGCACCCCGCGCCGGACGTCCGGTTTGTTTGACGCACATCACATGTGCGAGCGAGGTCCGGTCCGCCATGCTGACCCTTGCACCGGCCGATACCGGCCGGTAGCCAGCCCGCGACGAAGGGGGACCCCCGCCATGGCCGACAGCGTGCTCTACGAAGTGACCGACGGACTCGCGACCATCACGATCAACCGTCCGGAAGCCATGAACGCCATGAACACCGAGACCAAGGTCGCCCTGCGCGACGCGGTCCTGGCGGCGGCCTCGGACACGGCGGTACGGGCGGTCCTGCTCACCGCCGCCGGCAACCGGGCGTTCTGCGTCGGCCAGGACCTCAAGGAGCACATCGGCTCCCTCGCGGCCGACCGCGAGAACGGCACCTCGGTCACCATGAGCACGGTCTCGGAGCACTACAACCCGATCGTCCGCGCCCTGACGGAGATGCCGAAGCCCGTCGTGGCCGGCGTGAACGGCGTCGCGGCGGGCGCCGGCTTCGGCTTCGCGCTGGCGGCGGACTTCCGGGTGGTCGCGGACACCGCGTCCTTCAACACCTCGTTCGCGGGGGTCGCCCTCACCGCGGACTCCGGCGTCTCCTGGACGCTCCCTCGGCTGATCGGGGGATCGCGCGCCGCCGATCTGCTGCTCTTCCCCCGCTCCGTGAAGGCCCAGGAGGCCCTCGACCTCGGCATCGCCAACCGCGTCGTCCCCTCGGAGCAGCTCGCCGGGGAGGCCGCGGCGGTGGCCCGGCAGCTGGCACAGGGCCCGACGGTCGCGTACGCGGCCCTGAAGGAGTCCCTGACGTACGGGTCCTCGCGGTCGCTCGAAGAGGCGCTGGGCCACGAGGACACCCTCCAGGCCCGCGCAGGAGCCTCCGAGGACCACGGCATCGCCGTCGCCGCGTTCCTGGCGAAGCAGGCCCCCCGGTACCTGGGCCGCTAGGCCGTCCCTGTCGGATCGTGCCGGGTCCGGCCCGGCGTCCCGGTCCCCGTCCCGCGGGGGCCGGGCGCGGTCAGGACGGACCGCGCGCCACGCAGTGGACCAGGTGGTCGTCGACCAGGCCGCAGGCCTGCATGAGCGCATAAGCCGTGGTCGGGCCGACGAAGCGGATGCCGGCCTTCTTCAGCGCCTTGGCCAGGGCCGTCGACTCCGCCGTCACGGCCGGGATCTCCGAGGTGTCCTTCGGCGCGGCGCGTCCCGGCGCCGGGGCGTGGGACCAGATCATCGCGTCGAGTTCTCCCGGCTCCCACCCGGCCAGGGTCTTCGCGTTGGCCAGGGTCGCCTCGATCTTCGACCGGTTGCGGATGATCCGCTCGTCGCCGAGGAGCCGTTCCACGTCCGCCGCGCCGAACTCGGCCACCTTGCCGATCTCGAAGCCGGCGAACGCCGCCCGGAACCCCTCGCGCCTGCGCAGGATCGTCAGCCACGACAGCCCCGACTGGAACGCCTCCAGGCACAGGCGCTCGTAGAGGGCGTCGTCGCCGTGGAGCGGCCGCCCCCACTCGGTGTCGTGGTAGGCGGTGTAGGCCTCGGTGGCCAGCCCCCAGGGGCACCTCAGCCCCCCGTCGGGCCCGGCGAGGACCCCGGTCACTGCTCGGCGTCCTTGGTCAGGCTCACGGGGGCGTCCCCGGCCGCGACGGCGGCGCTGAGCTCCGCGATCCGCGCGTCCCGCTCGGCCAGCTCCGCCGCCAGCCGCTCCAGTACGTCGTCCACCTCGGCCATCCGGTACCCGCGCGGAGCGACCGGGAGCCGCAGCTCGTCGATGTCCGCCCGGACGACGGGACGGTTCTCCGGCAGGGCGTCGGACACGCGGTCCGGCTCGGCCTCCGGCAGGACGGCCTCGGATCCGCCGCCGGCCACCGCCAGGGTGACCGCAGCCACGACCACGACCAGCGCGATGAGCAAGAACGCGAACACGATCAACTCCCCAGAGAGATTCCGGCCACCAGGTTAAGGTCGCAGGCGAGGCGCAAGGGCCGCCGAAGGAGGAATGAGCAGGATGCTGCGACTGGGCAGGCGCGAGTTCGACACCCACGAGCCGGTGATCATGGCCATCGTGAACCGGACCCCTGACTCCTTCTACGACCAGGGTGCGACCTTCCGCGACGAGCCGGCCCTGGACCGGGTCGAGCGGGCGGTGGCCGAGGGCGCGGCGATCATCGACATCGGCGGGGTCAAGGCGGGGCCCGGCGAGCACGTGGACGCGGCCGAGGAGGCCCGGCGCACGGTCGGCTTCGTCGCCGACGTGCGCCGCCGCCACCCCGATGTGGTGATCAGCGTCGACACCTGGCGGCACGAGGTCGGCGAGGCCGTCTGCGAGGCCGGGGCGGACGTGCTGAACGACGCGTGGGGCGGCGTCGACCCGAAGCTCGCGGAGGTCGCCGCGCGCTACGGCGCGGGCATCGTCTGCACCCACGCGGGCGGGGTCGAGCCGCGGACCCGGCCGCACCGGACCGAGTACGAGGACGTGACGGCCGACATCCTGCGGGTCACGGTCGGTCTCGCCGAACGCGCGGCGGCGCTCGGTGTCCGCCGCGACGCGATCATGATCGACCCGGGCCACGACTTCGGGAAGAACACCCGCCACTCGCTGGAGGCCACGCGCCGGCTCGGAGAGATGACCGGGACGGGCTGGCCGGTCCTGGTCTCCCTGTCGAACAAGGACTTCGTCGGCGAGACCCTCGACAAGCCCGTCAAGGAACGCCTCCTGGGCACCCTGGCCACCACGGCCGTCTCGGCCTGGCTCGGCGCCCAGGTCTACCGCGTCCACGAAGTCGCGGAAACGAAGCAGGTCCTGGACATGGTCCGCTCCATCCAGGGCCACCGCCCGCCGGCCGTAGCCCGCCGCGGCCTGGCCTGAGCCCCCGGCCGGGGGCCGGGGGCCCGCCCGGCCCGGCGGTGCCCCTACGTACGGGCTACTTGCCGACTTCCTTCGTCACCAGCGCGATGGCCTCGTCCACGTCGTCCGTGACGTGGAAGAGGTAGAGGTCGCGCTCCGAGGCCTTGCCCTGGGCGATGACCGTGTTCCGCAGCCAGTCGATGAGCCCGCTCCAGTACTCCGTGCCGAACAGCACGATCGGGAAGCGGGTGATCTTCTGCGTCTGGACCAGGGTCAGGGCCTCGAAGAGCTCGTCGAGCGTGCCGAGGCCTCCCGGCAGGACGACGAAGCCCTGCGAGTACTTCACGAACATCGTCTTGCGGACGAAGAAGTAGCGGAAGTTCAGGCCCAGGTCCACGTGCTGGTTGAGCCCCTGCTCGAAGGGGAGCTCGATGCCCAGGCCCACCGAGATGCCGTTGGCCTCCCGCGCGCCCTTGTTGGCCGCCTCCATCGCCCCCGGGCCGCCGCCCGTGATCACCGCGAAGCCCGCGTCGACGAGCGCGCTGCCGATCCGCACGCCCGCGTCGTACTCCGGCGAGCCCGCCGGGGTCCGGGCCGAGCCGAAGACGCTGATCGCCGGCGGCAGCTCGGCCAGCGTGCCGAATCCCTCGATGAACTCGGACTGGATGCGCAGGACCCGCCAGGGATCGGTGTGCACCCACTCGGAGGGCCCGGCCGAATCCAGCAGCCGCTGGTCCGTCGTACTGCCCGCCTGCACCTGGCTCCGCCTCCTCAGCACCGGCCCGAGCTGCTGCTCCTCGGGCCGACGACGAGCGCCCCCGTCGGGATTGGCGTGGTTGCCCATGATGTGCTCCCTCCTGCTGATCGTTGGATCAGGGTAGGCGCACAAAGGTGACGAGAAGCGGAATTCAGGAGGTCAGCCAGGCGCGGAGTCGTTCCTCGCAGTGGAGGATCGCCTTCGTCTCCACGCGCTCGTCGACCTTGTGGGCCAGCAGGGCGTCGCCCGGGCCGTAGTTGACGGCCGGGACGCCCAGCGCGCTGAAGCGGGAGACGTCCGTCCAGCCGAACTTCGGCATGGCGCGGCCGCCGACCGCCTCCATGAAGGCCGCCGCCGCCGGGTGGCCGAGGCCCGGGAGGGCGCCGCCCGAGGAGTCGTCGACCACGATCTCGGCGATGTCGCAGTCGGCGAACACCTCCCGTACGTGGGCGAGCGCCTCGGCCTCGGTGCGGTCGGGTGCGTAGCGGAAGTTGACCGTCACGGTGCACGCGTCGGGGATGACGTTGTTGGCGACGCCGCCCTCGATGCGGACCGCGTTGAGGCCCTCGTGGTATTCGAGTCCGTCGATCACGGGCCTGCGGGGCTCGTACGCCGCGAGGGTGGCCAGGATCGGGCCCGCCGCGTGGATGGCGTTGGAGCCCATCCAGCTGCGCGCGGAGTGGGCGCGCTCGCCTGCCGTGCGGAGCAGGACGCGCAGGGTGCCCTGGCAGCCGCCCTCGACCTCGGCGTTCGACGGTTCCAGCAGGACGGCGAAGTCGCCGGTCAGCCAGTCGGGGTGGGCCGCGGCGACCTTGCCGAGGCCGTTGAGGTCGGCGGCGACCTCCTCTTGGTCGTAGAAGACGAAGGTGAGGTCGCGGTTGGGCTCCGGCACGGTCGCGGCGATGCGCAGCTGCACGGCGACGCCCGACTTCATGTCGGTGGTGCCGCAGCCCCACAGGACGTCGTTCTCGTCGAGGCGGGAGGGCACGTTGCCGGCGATCGGCACGGTGTCGAGGTGCCCGGCCAGTACGACGCGTTCGGCGCGTCCCAGACGGGTGCGCGCGACGACGTTGTTGCCGAAGCGGTCCACGGTCAGGTGCGGGAGGCCGCGCAGCGCGTGTTCCACGAGGTCGGCGAGTACCTTCTCGTCGCCGCTCACGGAGGGGATGTCGACGAGCCGGGCGGTCAGCTCGGCGGCGTCCAGGGTGAGGTCCAGCTCGGATGGGGACATGAAACCGACCCTAACCCCACGGGCCGCGGCGAAGCCCCGTCCGTCCGCCCGATGGACCTGCGGGGCGGCTCCAGTACGGTGGGCGGCGTGCCGCAGACCGATCATTCCCGCCCCCGCCGCCGTCGGCGTCCGCTCCGCTGGACCGCCGGTTTCCTGGTGCTGCTGGCGGTCGCCGGCTACTTCGTCGTGCAGCGCGCGTCGAACGGCGGCGGCGGTGCGCCGTACTGCACGGCCTCGGTCAACGCCATGGGCGGCGGCAAGGGCGGCACGGGCCAGTACTACGAGATGACCCCGGAGCAGGCGGCGAACGCGGCGACGATAGCCGCCGTCGGGGTCTTGCGGGGCATGCCGGACCGGGCGGTGACGATCGCGCTGGCCACGGCCATGCAGGAGTCGGCGCTGCGCAACCTCGACCACGGCGACCGGGACTCGCTCGGCCTGTTCCAGCAGCGTCCCTCACAGGGCTGGGGCACGCCGGCGCAGATCATGGACCCGGTGTACTCGGCCGGGATCTTCTACGAGCGGCTGGCCGAGGTCAAGGGGTACTCGCGGCTCCCGCTGACGGTGGCGGCGCAGAAGGTGCAGCTGAGCGGCTTCCCGCAGGCCTACGCGAAGCACGAGCCGGACGCGACGGTCCTGACGGCCGCCTTCACCGGCGGCGGGAACCTGGCCTGCGCCGGGCCCGCGCCCGTCACGGCCGGCGATCCGGCCGCGGTCCGGGCGGAGCTGTCCCGGCTGATCGGCGAGAAGGGGCCGCACACCATGCCCGCGGAGCCGGCCGGGACCGCGGGCGGCCGGGCGGCGGCCGACGGGGCGGAGGTGACCCTGGTCGCGAGGAAGGACGGCGGCGAGGAGGCCGCCCGCTCCGGGCAGGTGCTCTCGCAGTGGGCGGTGGCCCACTCCCGTGAGCTGCGGATCGCGCGGGTCTCGTACCTCTCCGGTGCCTGGATCGCGGGCGCGGACGGCGGCGGTTGGCAGCTCAGGGGCGGTTCGGGGGCCAAGGAAGGTGCCGTCGATCCCCGCGACGCGGGTCCCGGCCGGATAAGGATCTTCCTGCGCGGCTGAGCCGCCCGCCCGGCCCTGTTCGGGGGCCCGCCACGGTGTCCGCTCGGGCGTGCGAAGCGTCCCCCGTGCGGGGGTGACCCGTCCACCGGTCCCGGGGGCCCTGAAGGGCGTACATGCGCAGGTCGGCGCGGATCCGATGCGGTTGTCGCGGAAGCCGATTAAACGATGCGTTACCGATCCTTTACCTACCGGCTCCGCAACTCACCACCCCCCGTGAGCGGTTGTACCGGCGTACTCAGCCGCTACCGCTTAGGAGCAACATGTCCCTCCCCCTGACCCGCCGGATCGCCCGTACCGCGCTGCTCCTCGCAGCCGGGGCAGCTCCCGTGGTCGGTGCGGCCGGCGCGGCCAGCGCCGCGGGCCTGGAGTCCGTGCCGCAGCTGGGCGCGCTCACCGCACAGGACGCGCCGGCCGCCGCGAGTGACGCCGCCGGTGATGTCACGGGCGACGCCGCCACGACCGCCACGGAGACCGCGGGCACCGCCACCAAGGCCCTCCCGGCCGTCCCGGCCGCCCCCGGCGACCTGACCGGCACCGCGGGCGCCCTCCTCGGCGGGCTCCCCGCGGGCCTGCCCGGAGGCCTCCCGGGCGGACTGCCCGGCGGTGTGCCGCTCGGCTAGCAGCCGTCCGTACGGACACCGAGGGGGCCGGGAGCACGAACTCCCGGCCCCCTCGGGCGTTGCCCGGCCCGTTGACGGCGCGAGCCGAAAGAGACGGACAGGGCCTAGAGCGCCAGCCGCTTGACGGCCGCCTCGACGCGTTCGTCCGTGGCGGTGAGCGCCACGCGGACGAAGCGCGCGCCCGCCTCGCCGTAGAAGTCCCCCGGCGCGACCAGGATGCCCAGCTCCGCGAGGTGGGCGACGGTGTCCCAGCAGGGCTCGTCCCGGGTCACCCACAGGTACAGGCTCGCCTCGCTGTGCTCGATGCGGAAGCCGTGCGCCAGAAGGGCCGTGCGCAGCGCCTCGCGGCGGGCCGCGTAGCGCGCCCGCTGCTCCTCGACGTGCGTGTCGTCGCCCAGTGCCGCCACCGTGGCCGCCTGTACCGGGGCCGGGGTCATCATGCCGCCGTGCTTGCGGATCTGCAGGAGCTCGCCCAGTACGCGTTCGTCACCGGCGATGAAGGCTGCCCGGTATCCCGCCAGGTTGGACCGCTTCGAGAGCGAGTGCACGCTCACGATGCCCTCGTACGAGCCCCCGCAGACGTCGTCGTGCAGGACGGACACGGGCTCGGCCTCCCAGCCCAGCTCCAGGTAGCACTCGTCGCTGAAGAGCAGGATCCCGTGCTCGCGCGCCCAGGCCACGATCCGGACGAGCTCCTCCTTGGGGAGGACCTCACCGGTGGGGTTGGACGGGGAGTTGAGCCACAGCAGCTTCACCCGGGCCGGGTCGAGATCGGTGACCGGGTCGTCGTAGACCACGGGCTCGGCGCCGCACAGCCGCGCCCCGACCTCGTAGGTCGGGTAGGCGAGCCGGGGGTACGCCACCTGGTCCCTCGACGTCCCCGTGCCGGCGCCGAGGCCCAGCTGGGTCGGCAGCCAGGCCACCAGCTCCTTGGAGCCGACGACGGGCAGGACGTTGCGGTGCCCGGCGGCGCTCGCGCCGAGGCGGCCGCGCACCCAGCCGGTGATCGCGTCGCGCAGTGCGGCCGTGCCCCACACCGTGGGGTAGCCCGGGGAGTCCGCGGCCTCGACCAGGGCGCGCTGGATCAGCTGCGGCACCGGGTCGACGGGAGTGCCGACCGACAGGTCGACGATGCCGTCCGGGTGGGCCGCCGCCGTCGCCTTGTACGGCTCCAGCTTGTCCCAGGGGAAGACGGGAAGACGGGCTGAGACTGCGGCCACGATGCGCTCTTTTCGCTTTCCAGGTGTTCCGTGCGGGTGTTCGTTGCGTGGGCAAACGCCTCGGTCCCGTCCGGCTGCGAGCCGGACGGGACCGAGGTGGCGGTTGCGGCGGTACCGACCGTCAGTGGCTCGGGTTGATGTCCGCCGGAAGCGCTGCGATGAAGGGGTGGTCGCGCTCGATCAGGCCGAGCTTGGAAGCACCACCGGGCGAACCGAGCTCGTCGAAGAACTCGACGTTCGCCTTGTAGTAGTCCTTCCACTCCTCCGGAGTGTCGTCCTCGTAGAAGATGGCCTCGACCGGGCAGACCGGCTCACACGCACCACAGTCGACGCACTCGTCCGGGTGGATGTACAAGGACCGCTGGCCCTCGTAGATGCAGTCGACGGGGCACTCTTCGATGCATGCCTTGTCCTTGACGTCGACACAAGGCTCCGCGATGACGTAGGTCACGCTCTCGTTCCTCCTCGGTAGGGCTTTCCATATCGCGCGGGAGCGCGGCGTCGTCGATGCCCGCCTCTAGTATCTCCGTTCCCGGGCACGATCCGAACAGGAGGGGCGGACAGAGCTGTGGAAATCACTGCCGGTGGACGGCTGGAGATCCGGATCACACCTGCTGACGTGGGGAAACGAGTCTCCGTACGACAGGTGGAGGGCGGGTCCGGCGGGGCCTTCGCGTTCACGGACACGGTAGGGGTTCTCACATCCTGGAACGGGGGTGTGCTGACGATCACACGAAAGACCGGCGAGTCCGTCCGCATCGCGGAATCCGCGCTGGTCGCGGGCAAGGTCGTGCCGGCCGCGCCGGCCCGGCGCAGGGGTCCGGCAGCCTCCTTCGAGGAGCTCGCGCGGGCTGCCGCGCGGGCCTGGGTGCCGCTGGAGAGCGAGCCGCTGGGCGAGTGGACGCTGCGCGCGGCCGCGGGGTTCACGCGGCGGGCCAACTCCGTTCTGCCCCTCGGTGATCCGGGGACACCGCTGGACGAAGCACTCGCGCGAGTGACCTCCTGGTACACGGAAAGGGGACTTCCGCCCTACGTCCAGGCCGCCACGGGGGCAGCGGGCACGCAGGAGGTGCTGTGCGCCGCGCTGGAGGACCGGGGTTGGGTCCGCGAGGTGTCCGCCCAGGTGACGACCGGCGCACTGGCGGCGCTGGCCGACGTGGACGACGCGGCTCACCCCGCCCTCGGGGAGGTACGTCTGACCCGCGCCCCGGACGAGGAGTGGCTCGGCCGCTACGGGCGGGTCGGCGACCCGGAGACGGCCCGCCGGGTCCTGACCGCGGGGCCCTCGGTGTGGTTCGCGGTGCTGCCGGGGCGGGCGATCGGGCGGGTCGTGGTGGACGGCAGGTGGGCCGGCTTCGCCGCGGTCGAGGTCGAGCCGGAGCACCGGCGCCGGGGCCTGGCGACGGCCGTGATGGCGGCGCTGGCGCGGCGCGCGCTCCAGGAGGGCGCGTCGGCGGCGTGGCTCCAGGTGGAGAGCGACAACACGGGTGCGCTGGCGCTGTACGGCGGGATGGGCTTCTCGGCTCACCACAGCTACCACCACTACCGCCGGGCGGCGGCGTGACCTCGCCGTGGCGCGAGCGGTTCGCCGCGGAGGCGCGGGCGGAGCGGCCGGACCTGGCCGTGCTGTGCCTGCTGCTCGCCGCGGAGGGGGACCCCGATCTCGACGAACGGGTCATGGACTGGGCGCAGATAGAGCTGGACCGGCTGGCGGGGATGCTGCCGTACGGCCTGCGGGACGCCCGCGCGTGGGCCTCGGCGGTGACCGGACTGCTGGGCGGCCGGCTGGCGTTCCACGGGACCCCGGCCGACTACGACCGGCTCTCGTCCTCGTTCCTGCACGAGGTGCTGAGGCGCCGCCGGGGGCTGCCGATCCTGCTGTCCGTGGTCTGGCTGGAGGTGGCCCGGCGGGCCGGGGCGCCGGTGTACGGGCTGGCTCTGCCGGGCCACTTCGTGGTGGGCTTCGGGGATCCGGAGGAGGGTGTGGTCGTCGACCCCTTCGCGGGCGGCGCCTCGCTGGGCGCGGGTCCGGCGGAACTGGCGGCCGGGCCGCGGACCGCCGCGCGGACGCTGGACATCGTCCTGCGGATCCTGAACAACATCCGGGCGTGGGCCTCGACGCGGCCCGAGCACTCGGCGGTGGCGCTGTGGGCCCTGGACCTGGCACTGCTCCTGCCGTCGCATCCGGCGGCGCTGCGGTACGAGCACGCCAAGCTGCTCGTGGAGCGGGGTGAATTCGCCCGCGGGGCGGTGGAGATGGAGTCCTACGCGTTGATCGTGGACGTCATCGACCCGCCGGCGGCTGCCCGTATCCGCGCGGAGGCGATGTCGGCGAGGGCCCTGCTCAACTAGGGAAGGCCCAGGGCCGATGCGCCGCAGCCCCTCCCCGGGTTTCCGGGAAGGGGCTGCGGCGCGTTTGCGATGCGGTCGGATCCTCTCGGATCCGGAGCCGGTCCGGAGCCGGTCCGGATCCGGCCCGGATCCGGTCCGGCTCAGCTCGCGTTGGTGTCGACGACCACCGTGCGCTCGGCGGGGGTCTTGCCGCGCAGCGCCTTGCCGAGGGCTCCGGCGACGTCCTGCGGGGTGACGGCGGTCTTCTCGCCGGTGCCGCGCGTGATCAGGATGCCGTCCCAGGTGTTCCCGTAGGTCGACTTGAGCGCTTCCAGGTCGTACTTCTCGACGAGGTGCCCGTCCACGACCTGCATGCTCAGGATCTTGGGCAGGGACTTGGCGCCGAAGGCGATGGGCTTGGTGCCGATCTTGACCGTGGCGTTGGCGGACATGGCGGGCTCGGCGAACTCCTTCATCGCCCGGTCCAGTTCGGCCTGGTCCACGACCGGCTCCTTGGTGGTGACCGGGAGTTCGACCGGGTCGGACGTGCCGGTGGCGACCATGGCGCGGAAGGCCTTGACGACCAGGTCGGTGGAACCGTCCACGTCGAGCGTGGAGCCCGGCTTGCCGGGGACGGCGACGGCCTTGCCGGTGTCGAAGGTGATGGTGCCCTCGGTGGCGGAACCGGCGGCGCCGGCCAGCTCCTGGAGGGCGACCTGCAGCTTCTCCTCGTCGGTGGGCATGACGGGTTCGGCGGCGCGCTCGCTGCCGAAGAGGGAGCCGATGACCGTGACGGGGTTGTAGTCGCTCCCGGCCGCGTTGCGGACGGTGGTCTGGCCGTCCAGGCTCAGGCCGGCCTTCTCGGGCTTGAGCTCGACCGTCTTGCCGCCCACCATGAGCTGGAGCGGGGCGGCGGCACGGTTGCCGAAGGCCGTCTGGAGCTTGGAGACGGCTTCGTCGCGGGTGCCGCTGATGTCGACGCCCAGGACGGTGGTGCCCTTGGGGACGTCGGAGTGGTTGAGGAGCAGGCCCGCGCCGTAGGCCACGCCGAAGAGCGCGAAGAGGCCGCCGCAGGCGAGGACGAGCTTGTTGCGGCCCTTCTTCTTGGCGGGCTTGGCGGGGACCTTGCGCTTCGCGGCCGGGAGGGGCGCGCCCTCTCCCAGGGCGGGGCGCGGGGCGGGAGCGGGCACCGCCGCCGGGTGCCCGGCGGCGTCCTGCTCGGGGCCGGGCCAGCCGGCCTCCCGCGAGTCGCCCACGGGTACGGTCCCCAGCGCGGGTCCGCCGGTCGGCCCGGCGGGGCCGGAGCCGTATCCGGGCATCCCGGGACCGGTGGCGGTGCCCCCGGGCGGGGTGGCGGGTCCGCCCTCGCCTGGCCAGGCCTGGGCGCCCGGAGCCGGGGGGACGGGTCCGGAGCCGTACGAGGCGCCCGCGCCGGGCTGCTGCGGCCCGCCGGGACGCGGACCCTGACCGGGGCCGGGACCCTGGCCGGGAGCGCGGCCGGGACCCTGCCCGTAGCCGGGACCCTGGCCCGGACCCTGCCCGTAGCCGGGACCCTGGCCCGGACCCTGGCCGTAGCCGGGACCCTGACCGGGGCCCTGCCCGTAGCCGGGGCCGGGGCCGCCCGGAGCACCCGGACGCGGACCGCCGGAGCCGGCCGGCAGCGCGGCGAAGCCGGAGCCGCCGCCCGGGGCGGAGCCGACGCCGGGTCCGCGGCCGCCGCCGGGGCCCGCGGGGGCCGGCGGGCGCGGACCCGGCGCGCGCCGGGCACGCCTACAACTCGGGCGCGCTCACACCCGTACGAGTGAGGGCGTCGACCACCGCGTCCACCACGGCCTCCACGTCGGGCACCCAGGGCGAGGCGGAGCCGGGCAACGGCGCCCGTTCCCAG